>DATLXE010000133.1:0-2825 GCA_035575795.1 Gemmatimonadaceae bacterium | reverse complement strand
CGAGGGAGACCTGGCGGTTCCCGGAATTCGGTCCGCGATAGCTTCTGAGATCCAGCGCGAAGATCTCCACGAGCGGCCCGTACGGGATCGTGCGATGGATCCGATCGGGGTCATCGGCATGGACTGACAGCGGGTTGTATTCGAGGAACGCCCGACGCGCGCGGGCAGCGAGCAACGCGGCGCTCTTGACCGTGTAACGATGGTCGGCCTCAAGTGAGCGTTCCCAATACCAGTTGTCGCGTACCTCGTGATCATCCCAGATCACCACCTGCGCCACCTCCGAGTTGAATCGGCGCATGTGCTCGTCGAGCAGGTTGTACTGGAAGTTGCCCCGGAACTCGTCCAGCGTCTCGGCCGCTTTCGTCTTGGCTTCCGTGACGACGTTCTTCCAGGTCGAACCATCGTCCAGCTTCACTTCCGTCTGCAGCGGCTGGTCGGCGTAGATGGTGTCGCCGCAGTGGATGAAGACATCGGGCTCGGCGGCGCGCATGGTCTCGTACAGTTTCAGCCCGCCGAAGTCAGGATTGATGCCCCATCCCTGGCCGACCGTGTCGCCCGACCACGCGATCGTCACGTCGCGCGGGCGGGCACTGGCCGACGGTGTTCGGAAGCTGCCACTCGCCGGCAGGCTCCACCGGCGGATGTCGGACAGGTCCTGGTAGAGCACACGATAGAAGATCCGCTGGCCCGCCGGGAGGTCCGTGAGCACGATGCGGGACGTGAAGTCGGACGGTTCGAGAGCCGCAGGGCCTGGGACGCGGCGGGGGTTCGCGAAGCGGTCCGTCGTGTCGTACTCGACAAACATCCGCGCGGCGCGGTCACTGCGGCTCCAGACGACCGCGCGTCCGGCGGTCACGTCTCCCGCGGCCACCCCTTGCGGGATCTGTGGGCAGAGCGCCGGAGGGCAGGCCTGAAGGCCTGCGCTACGACCGACGACAGGAGGGCCTGCCGTGACATCCGTAGCGCAGCCCTTCAGGGCTGCCCCCAGGACGATCGACCGCCGGAGAAACGTCCGCCGATCGATGCCGTCGCTCATTTGATCCGCGCGGGCACGGTGCCCAACTCCTTCGCCGACGGCACTCCCGCGAGCGACTCCGCCTTGGAGACCGCGCGGACGATCGCTTCCGCCATCGCCTCGGCGGCGAGCGCGCCGATCATCGACACGCTGACCTGCCCGTCCCAGCGACCGGTGGCCAGCGCAAACACCGTGTCGCCATCGCCCGTCGTGTGCGAGGGGTTGATCGCACGCGCGAACCCGTCATCCGCCATCAGGGCCACGCGGTTGACCTCGGTCTTGGTCAGCTTTGCGTTGGTGGCGACCAGTCCAATGGTGGTGTTCTCTCCGGCGCGCGGCGCGGCGCGCTGTCCGATCGCTCCGGAACGAAGCAGCTTCCGCACGTCCGCCAGGCCTTTGCCGTCCTCGGTGCGGACGCCGGCGACCACCTGGCCGGTGGCCGGATCGATGACGTCCCCGACGGAATTCACAGCGACGATGGCGGCCACGACGAGGCCGTTGGGAAGCGTGATCGCGGCCGACCCGATGCCCCCCTTCATTGGCCCGAGGCGCCCGCCCGGATAGCCGGCGTGTTCGACCACGCCGCCCATCTTCCCGACGGTCGCGCCAGCACCCGCGCCAACATTGCCTTCCGCGACCGGTCCGGCGGTTGCGGCCTGGGCCGCCTTGTATCCGCAGTCAGCCGTGGGCCGGATGGAGGGCTTCCCTCCAAACGGCAGGTCGAACAGGATGGCGGCCGGTACGATCGGCACCACGCCGGCGCTCGTCTTGTAGCCGATGCCGTGTTCCTCCAGCCATCGGACGGTGCCTGTCGCGGCGTCCAGGCCAAAGGCGCTCCCGCCGGCCAGCACGACCGCGTTGACCTTGTCGACCATATTGAGCGGATCGAGCAGATCGGTTTCGCGCGTCCCGGGTGCACCGCCACGCTGTGACACGCCCCCGGGCACGCCCTCGCCGTCGACGAGGATCACCGTGCAGCCGGTCGGCCGCTCGGTCAGCGTGTGATGGCCGACCTTGATGCCGTGCACGTCGGTCAGCCCACGCCCGCCCGTCGGTTTCAGAACCGCCGCGGACGCGATCGGCGCCTGTCGTGGCGCCGCAGCGAGCGCGCAGGCAGCAGCGCTCAGCGCCAGCCCCAGAAAAAGTCTCATCTTGATTCCTGATCCCACAACCGAGCTCGCCTGGCGCGAGAATTACAGCAAGGGCCCACGTTGTCAAACATCCGCGCGTTCAAGTAGTATCGCCCGCCACCCTGAATATTCACCTTATCCTCCTCCTCGTGTACTCGGTCGTGATGGTTGCGGCCGGCCTCTGGATCTCGAGGCGCGTGCGCAGCAGCGGCGATTTCTTCGTCGCCGGCAGGACGCTCACGGCCCCCCTGATCTTCTCGACCGTGCTGGCCGCGAACATCGGCGCCGGAACGACCGTCGGCGCGGCCGGTCTGGCCTACCAGCAAGGCCTGTCCGCCTGGTGGTGGAACGGGTCGGCCGCGATCGGATCGCTGGTGCTGGCCTTCTGGATCGGCCCGCGCATGTGGCGGCTCGCAACCGCGCACGGCTTCTACACGGCCGGTGACTTTCTCGAGTTCCGCTACAACGCCACCGTCCGAGGGGTGGTGGCCTCATTCCTGTGGCTCGGCACCCTCGCGATTCTGGCGGCGCAGCTGATCGGCGGCGCGGCGGTCCTGAGCGTGGTCGCCGACGTGTCCAAGCCGACGGGAGTCCTCATCGGCGCCGTGGTGATGATGATCTACTTCGTCGCCGGGGGGCTCCTCAGCTCGGCATGGGTGAACCTGCTGCAGCTCGGGGTG
>DATLXE010000132.1:0-17293 GCA_035575795.1 Gemmatimonadaceae bacterium | reverse complement strand
AGCGAAGGAAACGAAGCGATCCCTATAGCGCCAACTGCGCGGGGAAGGTCGCCGGCTCGCTGACCATGCTCAGCACGCGCGGCGCCGGCGCAGCCACCTTTCTCTCGAGCAGCGGTGCCAGCCAGCGCCCCGTGTGTGAATCCTCGGCGAGCGCAATTTCTTCGGGCCGGCCCATGGCCACCACCAGTCCTCCGCCAATTCCACCCTCCGGCCCGAGGTCAATCACCCAGTCGGCGAGCTTGATCACATCGAGGTTGTGCTCGATGAGCACGAGCGTGTGGCCTTGCTCGAGCAGGCGGTCGAACACCTTTGCCAGCTTCCTGATGTCCTCGAGGTGCAATCCCGTCGTCGGCTCATCCATCACGTACAGCTTCTTCCCGGTTTTCTTTCCCGCCAGCGCCAGCTCGCGCGCGACCTTGATGCGCTGCGCCTCGCCGCCCGACAGCGTCGTCGCCGGCTGTCCGAGACGCAGGTAGCCGAGTCCGACCTGCTGCAGCTGCCATAGAGCCTGACCGAGCTTTTCCTCGCGCGGGAAAAAGCGAATCGCCTGGTCGACGGTGAGGTTGAGCACCTGGTTGATGTTCCTGCCGCGCACCGTCACGTCGAGCACTTCGGGCTTGAACCGCTTGCCCCCGCAGTCGTCGCACGGAACGTAGACGTCAGCCATGAACACCATCTCGACTTCGAGCGCGCCCGCGCCCTCGCACGCCTCGCACCTCCCGCCGACGACGTTGAAGCTGAAGGTGCCCGGCGTGTACTTGCGCTGCCGCGCGAGCGGCGTGTCGGCGAAGATGGACCGGATGTCGTCGAACGCCTTCACGTATGTCACCGGATTGGAGCGCGGCGACTTGCCGATCGGGGTCTGGTCGATGAGCACGACGCCGTCGAGCGCGTCGAACCCGGTCAGCGTCGAGTACTCGCCGACTTTTTCGCCGAGATGGATCTTGGCTGAGTGCTCGCCGACCAGCTTCGTCTCGAGCGCGCGGTAAAGCACATCGTGAACGAGCGTGCTCTTCCCCGACCCGGACACACCGGTAACAACAGTGAGCGCGCCGATCGGCACGCGGATGTCCACATCCTGAAGATTGTGCTCGCGCGCGCCGCTGAGGGTGATCCAGCGCGGGCCTAGGCGTCGCCGCGCATCGGGCAGCGGAATGGTGCGCGCGCCGGTGACGTACTGGCCGGTGAGCGGACTCTCGCTCACGCGCGACATCGGACCCGCGAACACTATCTCGCCTCCCGCCTCTCCGCTGCCCGGTCCCAGCTCCACCATGTAGTCGGCCGCCTCGATCGCGGCGAGATCGTGCTCGACGACAAGCACCGTATTGCCGGCGTCGCGCAGCCGCTGCAGCAGCTTGAGCAGCCTGTCCATGTCGCGCGAGTGCAGCCCGATCGACGGCTCATCGAGAACGTAAAGGGTGTCGACGAGCTGCGATCCGAGAGAGTTGGCGAGTCCGATCCGCTGCGCTTCGCCGCCGGAGAGCGTGCGCGTGGCGCGATTCATCGACAGGTAGCCGAGCCCGACGTCGCGGAGAAACGTGACCCGGTCGCGCGCCTCCTTCAGAATCATGGTTGCGATGCCGCGCTCATAGTCCGACAGCGACAGCTCCCCGAGCCAGACGGCGAGCCGGTCCACGGCGAGGTCCGCGACCTGCGCGATACTCAGGCCGCCGACGCGCACGTCGAGTGACTCCGGCTTGAGCTTCGTGCCGAGGCACGTCGGACATTCCTGGGCCGTCTGGTACTGGCGCAGGAATACGCGGATGTACTGCTTGTAACGCTTCTCCTCGAGATCGCGCAGGAAGGGGAAGATTCCCTTGTACCCGCGCGTCTTCCCGTGCAGCAGCAGCTGCCGCTGCTCAGCCGGCAGCTTCTCCCACGCCCGGTCGAGCGGGATGCGCTCCCGCTTCGCAAACTCGGAGAGCGCCCGCCGCTTGTTGTCGTACCGCGGCTTGGTCCACGGATCGATCGCGCCATCGATCACCGACCGTGACGGGTGAGGGACGATCAGCGCCTCGTCGTACTCGAGGATTGCGCCGAATCCGTTGCACTGCTCGCAGGCGCCACGAGGATTATTGAAGGAGAAGAGCTGTGGCGAAGGCGCGGGCGCAATCGTGCCGTCGTTGCCGCACTCGAACCGCTCGGTGAATCGCAGCCGGCTGACTGTCCGCCCATCGATCGGCGAGACGGCGGGCTCGGCGAGGAGAATTACACAGTCACCCTCGCCCTCCGCGAAAGATGTCCCGACGGCGTCGCTCAGCCTTCCGGCGGAATCGGGCGAGACGGCGAGGCGGTCCACGACGACGAGCAGATCCTTCGTGCGGGTTATGTCGGTCTTTGCGCTCGCGAGATCCTCGAGGTGATGCACCAATCCACCGAGCGCGACGCGGAGAAAGCCCTGCGCGCGAAGATTCTCCACCACGACGTCATGGGTCACCTTGCTCGACAGGCGCAACGGAAACGTCACGTGGAACCTGGTTCCCAACGGGAGCGCGAGCACAACATCGGTAACCGACTGAACAGTGTCGGGCTTTATCTCCCGCCCGCACTTCGGGCAGAACGTGTGGCCGACCCTTGCCCAGAGCAGCCGGAGATAATCGTAAATCTCGGTTGCGGTGCCGACGGTGGAACGCGATGTCCGGGTTGGATTCTTTTGCTCGATCGCGACGGCAGGAGAGAGCCCCTCGACCGAATCGACGTCGGGCTTTTCCATGCGCTCGAGAAACTGGCGCGCATAAGCGGATAGCGACTCGACGTAGCGGCGCTGACCTTCCGCGTAGATGGTGTCGAAAGCCAGCGACGACTTGCCAGACCCTGACGGCCCCGTCACGACGGTGACAGCGCGGCGCGGTATCTCGAGGTCGAACCCTTTGAGGTTGTGCTGTCTGGCGCCGCGGACGATGATGCTTTCTTTCACCCCGGAAATCTACACGGGACACCGAAAATCAGCCGAACCGGCCTACCTTCGTTTTCGGAGCGCCCGGCCCACGAGGAGGAGAATAATTGCGCCGGCTGTGGCAATCGCGATGGAGCGGAAATCAAAGCTGCCCGCCGCCACCCGCCCCCATCCGAGCCTCGTGCCGATCCAGCCGCCGATGAATGCGCCGACGATGCCGAGTACGATCGTTACGATGCAGCCGGACGGGTCCCGCCCTGGCACCAGGAATTTTGCGAGAGTCCCTGCTACGAGACCCAGCAGTACCCAATAGAGCCAGAGCGGCAAACCGTTTTTCCGTCTTTATGCTGTTACGGGACGCGCGTGGTAGCGCGGCCCTTGGTCGCCATGCGATAGATCCAGAGCAGTACGAGCGCGCCGACTACAGCGAGCACGATGCTCCACAGCGAGAAGCCGTTAAGCCCCGAGCCGGTGATCATGTTTCCGAGAAAGCCACCAATGAAAGCACCGATGATTCCGATGATCATGGTGACTACGATGCCGCCGGGATCGTTCCCCGGCATGATGGCCTTGGCAATCGCGCCGGCGATGAGACCAAGGACGACCCATGCGAGTATTCCCATCTTTCCTCCAGAATGGTTTACGTCAGCCGACAGAGCAGGACATCGGTGTCCGTCACAGGTGCAACCTGCGTACCATGCAGCGCGTGATGAAATAGCGCGGCACCTGTAACACGGCTAGCATACTTCTGAATGACCGTCCCCGCAAGCGATCACGGCGAAGACGATACACTCGGCAAGGCCTACGACGGCAGGCTGATGCGGCGGTTGCTGGCCTATACCAGACCATACCGGTTGCTCCTCGCCGGCGCCTTCGCGCTGCTCTGTCTGGAGGGCGGGCTCCAGGTGGTCGGCCCTCTGCTCACGCGCCGCGTCATCGATGTCGGCATTCCATCGAAAGACCTGAGCATCGTCTGGATCGCGACGATTCTCTTCCTGCTGACGCTCGTCGTCGAATTCGTCGCCACCTACTGGCACACGTGGCTCACGAGCCTGCTCGGGCAGAAGGTAATGCGCGACCTGCGCATGGAGATCTTCGTTCACCTCCAGCGCCTGTCGGTCACCTTCTTCGACCGCAATCCGGCCGGCAGGCTCATCACGCGCGTCACGTCGGACGTCGAGACGCTGAACGAGCTTTTCACCGCAGGCGTCGTTGCGGGTCTCGGCGATCTGTTCACCCTGCTGGCGATCGGCGTCGCGATGCTGCTCATGGACTGGAAGCTCGCGCTCGCATCCTTTGCCGTCATTCCCTTCGTCGTGCTCGTGTCGGGCCTTTTTCGCCGATGGGTGCGCGAGACTTATCGCGAGCTTCGCATCCGCCTCGCGCGCATCAATTCTTTCCTGCAGGAGCGTCTCACGGGAATGAAGATAGTGCAGCTGTTCGGGCAGCAGGAACGCGAGTCGGCGCGCTTCAGGGACCTGAACAAGAGCCATCTCGATGCGCAGCTGAAATCCATTACCGTCTATGCGATCTACTTTCCCGCGATCGAGCTCCTCACCTCGGTCGCGCTGGCGGTCCTCATCGTCGCCGGCGCGTCGCGGGTGGGCGTCGGAACGCTGAGCGTCGGCACGGTCGCCGCGTTTCTCCAGCTCGTGCGCCGCTTCTTTCAGCCGCTCCAGGACCTGTCGGAGAAGTACAATATCCTTCAGACGGCGATGGCGAGCTCGGAGCGCATCTTCGCCCTGCTCGACACGGTGCCGAGCGTTCCCGATGTGGCCGCGCGCGGTAACGCTCCGCCGCGCGGCGAAAGCGTGGAGGTCACGTTCGAGGATGTCTGGTTCGCGTACGATCTGGCGCACCTCGCAAAGAATCAGGGCGATCGCGAGGGTGACGTCGCCAAGGAATGGGTGCTCAAGGGCGTGACCTTCACCGCGCGTCCGGGCCAGACGCTGGCGCTCGTTGGACACACTGGCGCCGGCAAGACCACGATCGTGAATCTCCTGATGCGGTTCTACGATCCCCAGCGCGGCCGTATCCTGATCAATGGAATGGACATCAGGGCGATGCCGCTCGCCGAGCTGCGGGGGCTGATTGGCTACGTGCAGCAGGACATCTTCCTGTTCGCTGGCGACGTGGCGACGAACATCAGGCTCTCGAATCCGCTCAGCGACGACGCTGTCGCCGCCGCCGCGGCAAAGGTTGGCGCCGACCGCATCATCCGGAGCTTCCCGCGCGGCTACGGGCAGGTGCTGGGCGAGCGCGGAGCATCGATCAGCATCGGTGAGCGCCAACTGCTTTCGTTCGCCCGTGCGGTGGCGGCAAACGCGCCGCTGCTCCTGCTCGACGAGGCCACCAGCGCCGTGGACAGCCACATCGAAGCGGAGATTCAGGCGGCGCTCGGCGTTCTCGTCGCCGGCCGGACAACGATCGCCGTGGCGCACCGGCTGAGCACGATCGCAGCCGCCGATGAGATTCTCGTCCTGCACCACGGCGAGGTAGTGGAGCGGGGCAGTCACGCAGCGCTGGTGGAGCAGGGCGGATTGTACGACACGCTCTGGCGGCTGCAGGCGGGCGATTCCGAGCCGCTCCTCAGGCAGGCCGGGTGACGCTTGCCGCTGTATAGGGCGGCCGGTAGTTTGAGGCCTCATGGCGCGTCCTTCGGGCACGCCGCTCACGCGTTCATCAAGGTCGATTCGCTCTCAATGAGTCTCATTTAAGTGCACCTCGCTGTCGCGGCCCGCACCGATGTCGGCCGAATCCGGAAAGGCAACGAGGACACCCTGCACGCGTCCGCGAACTCGTATCGCGGGCTGTTCATCGTCGCTGACGGCATGGGCGGCCACGCCGCCGGCGAGGTGGCCAGCGAGATGAGCGTCGAGGTGGTCTCGCGCGGACTCGCCGAGCTGAATTCGCTTGACGGCGGCGACGCACAGTCGCGGGTCGGGGATGCGCTCAGGGATGCGAACCGCGCCGTTTACGAGCGTACCCGGTCCGAGCGCGACAAGCTCGGCATGGGCAGCACCGTTTCCGCCCTCCTGCTGTCTGATACCAGGTTCATCGTCGGCCACGTAGGTGACTCGCGCATCTACCTCGTCCGCGAGGGGCGCATGGAGCAGCTGACGCGGGATCACTCGCTGGTGCAGGAGCAGGTGGACGCCGGGCTCATCACGGCCGAGCAGGCCCGCCGTCACCCCCAGAGCAACGTCATCACCCGCTGCATCGGCATGGCGAACGAGATCGAGCCGGATGTGTTCGATGGCGAGGCGCGGGTCGGCGACTCCTTCCTCCTCGCCAGCGACGGACTGACGGGAATGGTGGATGACAGGCGCATCGAGCAGCTGCTGATGTCGCGCGCTACGCCCGCCCGTATCGTCGATGCGCTGATCGCCGAGGCGAACAACAACGGCGGCAACGACAACATCACGGCAGTGGTCGTGAGGGTGCTGGCGACCGAGTCGACGGGCACGGACCGGGAGGTTACCCCGGTCCCGCCCGCTCCCGCTCATGGATGAACGCCCCGATTCAGTAGAAGTTCTCGCTCAGCTCTACCTCGGCAACATTCTCTACGCGCTCGAGTTGGCGGCGCTGTCGCTCGACGAGCAGAACAAGAGCTCCGACGCCGCTTTCTACAGGGGAATCGCGCGTAAGCTTGCGCACGCGCGCGGCAACGAGGCAAAGCCGAATGGGTGAGCGGTACGTGTGCGCGAGATCCATCCGGTCGCTGGCGCTGCTCGCGTCGCTTCTGATTGGGTGCGACTCACCCTCGCGCGATCCCCAGTATGCGGGAGAAGTATTCAAAGTCACGACCGACACGGTGTTTTCGGAACTACAGCAACGGGGGAAAACAGCGATGGGCGTCGATCAGTACACGTCGGCGCATGTTTTCCAGCCGCTGCCGGATGGCGGCCGTATCGTCCTGCGGCGAAATGCGGCCGACAGCGCGGGCGAGGCGACCATCCGGGCGCACATGAAGGAGATCGCGGCGGCATTCGGCAGGGGCGACTTCGCAATCCCCGGGGCGGTGCACGCGATGACTGACGTGCCCGGCACCGCAGAAATGCGGCGGCTACGATCCGAAATCACCTACGAGCCGCGTGACCTGCCGAACGGCGGTGAAGTGAGGCTCACAACGCGGAGCGCGGGGGCCTTGAGGGCAGTCCACGAGTTTCTCGCCTTTCAGCGCAGCGATCATCGAGCCGGATCGCACTGATGGCCGGCGAGCTCGAGCTGCGGATCAAGAAAAACGCCGACGGCCGAACCTCGCTCACTTGCACGCGCGCCGACGGCACGACAACCTGGCAGCGCCGGGATGGCGGTCAAGCGGCTTTCTTTCCGCGCCACGACCTCACTCATTACGCAGCAGAGACGGTGCTGGAGCTGGAGAGCGGGTTCTTCTCACTTGTCGCTCAGGGCTGGGACCTCGCCGATTTCGGCACTCCATGGCCGCGTGGACCGCTGCCCCCGCTGGCAAATATTGTCGAGATGATCGTTGGGTTCTTCGATCAGGAGCGTGCGAGCGGACACTTGGGAACGGCCGCCGATCTGAATGACCTGCTTGCCAGCTATTGCGAGGAGCATGATCTGCCTGCACCCCAGTTCACCGACGCTGATGTCGCCCGAGTTCGAAGCGCGCGCGGCGAACTGTTCAGGCGGTGGGATGCGCTGCCAGACGGAGAGTCACTCGCGCTCGAATTCGCGGCGCGGGCGCTGTCGCGGGAAGAAGTGGCGCCACCGCAAATCGCCGGGCGAAAGTGAAGTCTGGCACGCAGGGTAGATCGTTCAGGGACGGACGAGAATTCCGGCGGCGGGCCGAATGATGCCGGCGGGCAAGGCGGCTTTCGCGCGGCGCGAAGAGGCGCGTTCCGGTATTTACGCTTACGAGAAAAAACCCGTCGACCTCGCGCCCACCTACCTGAAAAATTTCACTGCGAACAAGCGCGGCTGGAAGTTTTTTCAGGACGAGCGTGCACTGGGTGATGAGCGCAAAGCGTGAGGAAACGCGGCTCAGGCGGCTCGGCATCCTCATTTCGTGCTCGAATCGCGGCCTTCCGATCCCATCCCTGGACCGAACTTCGAAAAAGAAGTGAGTCGCCCACGCGCGGGAAGCTCCGCCAGAGCACCGCACGGGCGTCCTATTTGCTAACTTAGGAGGGTAAGAAGGCAGCTAAACCCCAGGAACGGCCAGCTGAGCGTCAGGGTAAGCAGCATAGCGCAGGCAATCCTCGCAAAAACTCTGGAGAGGCCATGGGCACGGCGACACTTACCGCACCTGAGCAGGTAACGGACACCTTCCCGATCAACGGGACGGATTTCATAGAGTTCTACGTCGGCAACGCAAAGCAGGCGGCGCACTTCTACCGCTCGTTGTTCGGCTACCAGATCGTCGCCTACCGCGGACCGGAAACCGGCGTGCGCGACAAGGCGACGTATCTGCTGCAGCAGGACAAGGTGAGAATCCTGCTCACGACAGCGCTGCGTCCCGATCACGAGATCGCGAGACACGTCGACAGGCACGGCGATGGCGTGAAGGACATCGCCCTCTGGGTCGACGACGCGCGCCGCGCGTACAGTCTCGCCATCGAGCGCGGCGCCACTTCGGCGGGAGAGCCAAGGGTGCTCGCCGACGAACACGGTGAAGTGATCATCGCGGGCATTCGTACGTACGGCGAAACGATCCACAGTCTCGTCGAGCGCAGGAACTACAACGGTCTTTTCATGCCGGGCTTTGTTCCGTTCGGCGGCAGGGGAAAGTCAGACGGCGTCGGTCTCAGGTACGTGGATCACTGCGTCGGGAACGTCGAGCTTGGCGCGATGAACAAGTGGGTGCAGTACTACGCCCAGGTGCTCGGTTTCGCGCAGCTCATCTCCTTCGACGACAAGGCGATCTCCACTGAATACTCGGCGCTCATGTCCAAGGTGATGGCCAACGGAAACGGCCGCATCAAGTTTCCGCTCAACGAGCCCGCCAAGGGGAAGAAGAAGTCGCAGATTGACGAATACCTCGAGTTCTATCAGGGACCGGGCTGCCAGCACATCGCGCTCGCGACCGACGACATCATCAGCACCGTCACGCAACTGCGCGACCGCGGCGTCGAGTTCCTGCGCGTGCCCGCTACGTACTACGACACTGTGATCGACCGCGTCGGCAAGATCGAGGAAGATCTCGCGCCGATTCGCGACCTCGGTATCCTTGTTGACCGGGATGAAGAAGGATACCTGCTCCAGATCTTCACCAAGCCGATGGAAGACAGGCCGACGCTGTTCTACGAGATTATCCAGCGAAAGGGCGCCAAGAGCTTCGGAGCCGGCAACTTCAAGGCGCTGTTCGAGGCGCTCGAGCGCGAGCAGGATCTGCGAGGGAATCTCTAGCAGATGCCGATCTACCACACGCTGGGGCAGATTCCTCGAAAACGGCACATTGCGTTTCGCCGGCCGGACGGCGGCCTGTACGCCGAGGAGCTCGTCGGGCACGAGGGCTTTACCGGAACTTCGGCTCTCCTGTACCACATCCATCCGCCGACGACAGTGAAGTCGGTGCGACGGGTGCGCGAAATGAAGCTCGAGGCTGATTCCAACCAGACGCTTCATCACCGCCACTTCCGCACTTCGCAGGCACGTAAGGGTGGCAGCCCGACGATGGACCGCACGCCGCTCCTGTTCAATCAGGACATCGCCATGCTCTACGTCGAGCCCGATGTGAACGACTCGCACTTCTACCGCAACGCGCAGGCGGACGAGCTGGTCTACGTCAGCAAGGGGAAGGGAGTACTCGAGACTTCGTACGGCGTGCTGCCGTTCGGCGAGGGCGACTACCTCGTGATTCACCGCGGCATCCTGCACCGCTACCGCTTCGAAAAAGACGGCGACCAGACCAAGCTCGTGATCTTCGAGAGCCGCGGCCACGTGCGCTGGCCGAAGCGGTACCGCAACGAATTCGGGCAGCTGATCGAGGGCGCCCCCTATTCGGAGCGCGACATTCGCAGGCCGACGTACGTCGCGCCGACCGACGAGATGGGTGACTTCCCCATCCTCGTCAAGCAGTACGACGGCATCAACGAGATCATGCTCGATCATCACCCGCTCGATGTGATTGGCTGGGACGGATATTTCTATCCGTGGGCCTTCAACATCAACGACTTCGAGCCGATCGTCGGCCGCGTGCACCAGCCGCCGCCGGTCCACCAGACTTTTCAGGGCGACGGCTTCGTCGTTTGCTCGTTCTGCCCGCGTCCCTACGATTTCCACCCCGAAGCGGTCCCCGCGCCGTACAATCACAGCAACGTTGACTCGGACGAAGTGCTCTATTACGCGTCGAGCGAGTTCATGAGCCGCAAGGGAATCGAGTTCGGCAGTATCACGCACCACCCCGACGGTATTCCGCACGGGCCGCATCCGGGACGCGCGGAAGCGAGCATCGGCGCCAAGTACACCGACGAGCTCGCCGTGATGATGGACAGCTTCCGTCCGCTCAAGGTCGCCAGGCCCGCGCTCGACTTCGAGGATCCCGAGTATCACAGGTCCTGGGTTTCCGGGCAGCACGCGTCATTCAATCCGCCAACCAGCTGAGGGCGGGCCTCCGATGAACGAAGCGCTCTGGACACCGTCCCCCGAGCGCGTCATACAGACGAACATGGCGGCGTTCCTCCGCTATGTCGCTGATCGTGGCGGTCCCTACATCGCCGATTACTCGCCCGCTGCGTACTGGCAGATCTATGAGTGGTCGCTCGCCAATCCCGAGAAGCTGTGGGCGTTCGTGTGGCGATTCTGCGATGTCGTCGGCCATCGGGGCACCGGCGGAGGCGCTGAGCGCGTAGGAGTGGGAATCGACCGCGTCGCGCCGCCGCATCCGGAGACCGGTCCGCGCTGGTTCCCCGACGCGAGCATCAACTTCGCGGAGAATCTTCTTCGCTTCACGGACGACGCGCCGGCAATCAGCTCGTGGAACGAGGAGGGACACCAGCGCACGATTTCCTACCGTGAGCTGCGTGAAGCTGCCGGCACGCTGGCGCTGGCCCTCTCGTCCGCGGGAGTAAGAAAGGGCGATCGCGTTGCCGGTTTTCTCCCGAACATCCCCGAGGCCGTCATCGCGATGATCGCGACGACGTCGCTTGGCGCGATTTGGTCGTCGTGCTCGCCCGACTTCGGACCACAGGGCGTGCTGGACCGGTTCGGGCAGATCGCGCCGAAAGTGCTGTTCTGCGCCGATGGATACCTCTACGCCGGCAAGGAGATCAATCTCCTTGCGCGCATCAGGCAGATTGCCTTCCGCATTCCTTCGCTCGAGCACGTCGTCGTGATTCCCTACCGGAACCGCGAACCGTCCATAGAGGGAGTGCGGCGCGGACAGATCTGGTCACGCTTCATCGCAACGCAGTGGGGCGCCGCGTCGAGCCGCGATGAATCGCTCGCGCAGAGCGCCGACGATGTGCTGCCGCCCGGCCTGGACGTGAACACGCCGTCGTTCGAGCGCATGGCGTTCGATCACCCGATCTACATCATGTATTCGTCGGGTACGACCGGGCTTCCCAAGTGCATGGTGCACGGCGCCGGCGGGACGCTGCTCCAGCACCTGAAGGAGCTGGTGCTCCACAGCGATCTCAAGCGCGAAGACCGCATCTTCTACTACACGACGTGCGGCTGGATGATGTGGAACTGGCTCGTGAGCTCGCTCGCCGTCGGAGCGCGTATCGTACTGTACGACGGCGCGCCGATGTCGCCCAATCCGGAAGTGCTGTGGGACATGGCCGAGCGGGAAGGCGTCACGATATTCGGTACCAGCGCGAGATATCTCGCGTCGATGGAGAAGATCGGGATGGAGCCGGCGAAGACGCACGACCTTTCTAGCCTCAAGGCGATCCTCTCGACGGGCAGTCCGCTCGCCGCGCACAGCTTCGACTACGTGTACCGGAAGATCAAGGGTGAGGTCCATCTCGCCAGTATCAGCGGCGGCACCGACATCATCTCCTGTTTCGCGCTCGGCAATCCGCTCGCGCCGGTTTATCGCGGCCAGCTCCAGACGCCGGGGCTTGGCATGGCGGTGGAGGTGTGGGATGAGCAGGGAAGGCGTATTAAGAAAAAACCCGGCGAGCTGGTGTGCACCAAGCCGTTTGCGAGCATGCCGGTTTCATTCTGGAACGATGCCGACGGGGCGCGCTACAATGCAGCCTACTTCGAGACCTTTCCGAATGTCTGGCGGCACGGTGACTGGGCGGAAGAAACGGCCGAGCGTGGGTACGTGATTTACGGTCGGAGCGACGCGACGCTCAATCCGGGCGGAGTGCGCATCGGCACGGCCGAGATCTACAGGCAGGTCGAGCAGCTTCCTGAGGTCGTCGAGAGCGTCGCTGTAGGCCAGGAGATCAACGCGGCCGGTGGAAGCGGGGGGGCGGCCGCGGATGTCCGCGTCGTGCTGTTCGTGAAGCTCGCCGGGGGCATCGTGCTCGACGAAGATCTGTCGAAGCGGATCGGAATGGCGATCAGGGAGAACGCAACCCCGCTGCATGTTCCCAAGAAGATCATTCAGGTCGCCGATATTCCGCGCACGATCAGCGGCAAGATCAGCGAGCTGGCGGTGCGCGAGGTGATTCATGGGCGGCCGGTGAAGAACACCGAGGCGCTGGCGAATCCGCAGGCGCTGGAGCTTTACCGGAATCTTGTGGAGCTGAGGAGTTAGAGGCACCGCGACGGCGTGGCAGTGGCAGTGGCAGTGACCCTCCATCAGGGCCTCGCCCCAAATACCTGACAGAAGTAAAGCCGGCCATTCTCCGATCGCGTTACGCCAATCCCGGTTTCGCTGACATTTGGATCGAGAATGTTCGCGCGATGTCCGGGCGAATTCATCCAGCTCTCCACCACGGTCTCGGCGTCCCGCTGACCGAAAGCGATGTTCTCCGTGATCCGTCTGTACGCATATCCCGCCGCGCGAACACGCGCGACGAGAGTGGGTTGAGCGGTTTCCGGAAGATTGTGCGCCATGCGGCGGAGAGCCGCCATGTTGCGCGCCTGAAGCTTCGCTGCCTGGTCCAGACGCGGATCCCATGTGACCGGTCGGAGCCCGCGCTGCTCGCGCTCGTCGTTGATTGCGTTTACGATCGCCGATTCCGTCGCTGACATTGGCTGCGATGCGGTCGGACGCGCGGGCGAAGGGGGCTCGGCAACGGGCCGAACGCAGGCCAGCGCGAAGATGGCCGTCGCAACAGCGAGTTTGTTCATCTTGTCGTAGAGCAATTGTCTCCCTAATACACCTCAGCGCCGGAATTGTAGATCAACCTCAACCAACCGCGGCCACCCCCTGCAGCCGTTCCAGAATCTTTTCGCGGGGAATGTCCATTCTTCGCGCCGTGAACACGCGCAGCCAGCGCGCGCTCCGGTACAGCTGCTCCGAAAGGGAGGGGAGATTGATCGTTCCCGTCCAGCCGCCGCGAGTGAGGCGCTCCACGCTCCCATCGCTGCGAAGCACCGGGATGTCGAGACCGAGCATCTCCGTCTTCAGCGGGTAGTCGAGCAGCAGCTCGCCGGGACTGAGCCCGAACTCGCGGGCAAGTGAATTCTCGGTCTCCGCCACGCGCGCGCGATCGGTCGCGATCCACTCCAGCGGTTCGGTTGCCGCGTCGGACGCCGGCCATTCGGCGGCGCGCTTATACAGCTTCCGCTCCTTGAGCGCGACGAGGAGCGAGGTCGGCCACGCCGTCTCGAGACGATGGAGCAATCCCTCGTCGGTGTAGCGTGACAGCGTTCCGGGCTCGACCACGCCCGCGTGCAACGCGTCCTCGACCAGGCGCTTGTACATCGCCGTCGCGCTCCGCACCGCGTGGTGCCAGTAGACGTTCCGGTACATCTGATACTTCGCGAAGAGCAGCGACTCGAGCGCGGACAGCGCTTTCTCGCGTACACCGAGCAGCCGCCCGGACTGCGCATCGTCGACGAGCACGAAGGAATTGGTCAGGCGGTCCACATCGATCTCGCCATACGGGACACCGCACATGAACGCGTCGCGCTTCAGGTACTCGATCTTGTCGAGGTCGAGTGAGCCGGAAACGAGTCCCTGAAGCCCGCTCGAGCTGTTGCCGCGGATAATCTCGAAAACGCGCTCCGGAGCATCGCTCCCCAGGCTGGATGCGAGCAGCTCGGCCACCGGACCGGCCGTGATCAGCGGCCGCGCAACATCCTCGTGGTGCAACGCGCCGATCTCCTCGAGCGCGTGGGAGAATGGGTAGTGGCCGACATCGTGAAGCAGCGCCGCCGCGCGCACGATTGCCTGCTCATGCTCGGGAATGCCCGCTCCGGGCGTGGATTCGCTGAGCAGCGCCAGCGTCCGGCGCGAGAGATTGTAGGTGCCGAGCGCGTGCTCGAAGCGCGAGTGGGTGGCGCCCGGATACACCAGGTAGGTCCAGCCGAGCTGCCTGATGTAACGCAGTCGCTGAAAGACGTCGGTGTCGACGAGGCTGAGCGTCAGCTCATCGACGCGGATGTTGTTCCACACCGGGTCTCTCAGAATCTCGAAATGCAATCGCCTCCCGACTCTGAGGTACGTGCGCCCAGCGGCGTCAGCCTTTCGGCCCGGCGCTCCTGATTGCTTCGCTCACGCTGCCGAACTTCTCAAAATTGTTTCTGAACATCGACGCGAGCTTGCGCGCCTGTTCGTCGTACGCGTTGCCGTCTTTCCACGTCTGGCGCGGGTTCAGGACTTCGGCGGGCACTCCCTTCACCTCGCCCGGAATCGCCAGCCCGAACATCGGATCGGTCGTCGTCTTCGCGTTGTCGAGCTCGCCGGCAAGCGCGGCGTTTATCATCGCGCGGGTGTAGGCGAGCTTCATCCGCTTGCCCGTACCGTATGCGCCACCGCTCCATCCGGTATTGATCAGCCAGACGTTCGCCTTGTGCCGGTCCAGCAGCGCGCCGAGCATTTCGGCGTACTTGCCGGGGTGCCAGACAAGAAACACCGCGCCGAAGCACGCGCTGAACGTTGCCTGTGGCTCGGTCACGCCACGCTCGGTACCGGCAACCTTCGCAGTGTAGCCGGACAGGAAGTAGTACATCGCCTGCTGGGGTGTCAGCCGCGCAATCGGTGGCAGCACGCCGAATGCATCGGCCGTGAGGAAGACGACGTTCTTCGGGTGGGCGCCCCGTCCGCCCGGCACGTGATTCCCGATGTAGTGCAGCGGATACGAAGCGCGCGTGTTCTCGGTGATGGACAGGTCCTCGAAGCGGACCTTTTTCGTCGCCGGGTCGAGCACGACGTTCTCCAGCACGGTCCCGAACATCTGCGTCGTCTGGTAGATATCCGGCTCACTCTCGCGCGAAAGATTGATCACCTTCGCGTAGCACCCGCCCTCAAAATTAAAAATTCCATCCTTTGCCCAGCCGTGCTCGTCGTCGCCGATCAGTCCGCGGTTGGGATCCGCCGACAGCGTCGTCTTGCCAGTGCCGGACAGCCCGAAAAAGAGCGCCGTGTCGCCCCCCTTGCCGACGTTCGCCGAGCAGTGCATCGAGAGCACATCCTGCTTTGGCAGCAGATAGTTCATCACCGTGAACATGGATTTCTTGAGCTCTCCCGCGTAGCGCGTGCCACCGATGAGAATCGTGCGTGCGGCGAGATTCAGTACGATGAAGGTGGTCGTGCGCGTGCCGTGCCGCGCCGGATCGGCCTGGAACTCCGGAGCGTGCAGCACCGTGAAGTTCGGGTCGAACGTCGGCAGGTCACTTGCCTCGGGCCGGATGAACATGTTGCGCACGAACGCCATGTGCCAGGCGTTCGGCGACACGTAGCGCACTGACAGCCGGAAGGCGGGGTCGGCGCCGCAATAAAGATCCTCCACGAACAGCTCAGGGGCGGAATTCAGGTACTTCCGCATGTCAGCGAGAATCAGCTCGTACTTTTCCGGCGTAATTGGCTGGTTGACCTTGCCCCAGTCGACGTCACCTTCAGTCGAAGGCTCCCGGACAACGAACTTGTCGTTCGGCGAACGGCCGGTATGCGGCGTCGTCACCGCGACGAAAGGACCCATGTCCGCAAACTCACCTTCATTGCGGCGTGCGGCGGCCTGGAACAGCTCGGGTGCCATCAGGTTCCAGTGTACCTCGCCCTTTGGAGCGAGACCCTGCTTCGTCAAGCCAACACTGCTCTCTCGCGCCACGCTCGCGCGCATGGGCCTGGTTTCAGTTGCCATTGGTGTCCTTCCTCTCATTTATGCGGTGCTGCGCGTCCATCACCGCGACGGCAGCCATGTTGACGATGTCCTGAACGTCGGCCCCCAGCTCGAGGACGTGTACGGGAAGATTCATACCGACCAGAATCGGCCCGATTGCGGTGGCACCGCCGAGGTGGTGCAGCAGCTTGTACGCGATGTTGCCCGCGCTCAGGTTGGGAAAGATAAGCACGTTCGCCCTTTCCTTGAGCGCGCTGAACGGATAAGCCGACTTGAGGATCTGCTCATCCATGGCGGTATCGGCCTGCATCTCGCCGTCGACAATGAGATCAGGATCCCGCTTGCGGAGGAGCGCGACCGCCTTGGCGACCTTGTCCGTCTGCGGATGTCGCACCGATCCGAAGTTCGAGAACGACAGCATCGCGATCTTCGGCACCATGCCGAACGTCCTCACGATTCTCCCCGCCGAGTAGGCAATTTGCGCGAGCTGCTCAGCAGTCGGGTCGATGTTGACGGTGGTATCGCCACAGAATATCACGTGCTTGTCGAAGACGAGCATGTAGATTCCGCTCACAACCTCCGCCTTCGGATGCGGACCGATGACCTGGAGCGCGGGCCGGATGGTTTCGGGATAGTGCATGCCGACGCCGGCAAGGAGCGCGTCGGCGTCGCCGCAGGCCACCATTACCGAACCGAAGTAGATGTTGCTGAACAGAAGCTGGTGCGCCTCGCCGTGGCTCAGCCCTTTTCTCTGCCGCCGTTTCCACAGATACTCGGCGTAGGCATCGCGACGGCCGGAGCTTCCCGGATCTTCGATCGCGATGTCGCGAAGAGGAATGCGGCTCTCCTCCGCAATGCGATGGATGACGTCGGGCTTGCCGAGCAGGATTGGCGATCCGATGCCTTCGTCGACGATCATGCGCGCGGCGCGGATGATCTTCGGCTCCTCCCCCTCGGGAAAAACGACGCGCTTCGGGTCGCGGACCGCGCGATTGATAATTCCGCGCATGATCCCGCGTGCCTTCCCGAGCCGGAGCTCGAGCTTCTCGCGATACTCGTCGAGGTCGATCATCTCCTTGGCGACGCCGCTCGCCACTGCTGCCCACGCGACGGCGGGCGCGATCCAGAGCAGGACGCGCGGATCGAAGGGGAAAGGGATGAGATAGTCGGGGCCGAACTTCACCGAGCGCAGTCCGTAAAGACGTGAGACGCTCTCCGGCACGTCTTCCTTCGCCAGCAGCGCGAGCGC
>DATLXE010000131.1:0-3768 GCA_035575795.1 Gemmatimonadaceae bacterium | reverse complement strand
GCTCCAGGCGGCGACCATGAACGGCGCGATCACCCTGCACGAGCCGACGGGCAAGGCTCCGGAGTTCGGCATGGTGCGCACCGGCATGCTCGCCGACATGGTGATCGTCGATCAGAACCCGCTGCAGAATTTCAAGGTGCTTTACGGCACCGGCGCGCTGAAGCTGAACGACAAGACAGGGAAGGCTGAGCAGGTGGGCGGCGTGAGGTACACGATCAAGGACGGCATCGTGTACGACGCGAAGCAGCTGCTCGCGGACGTCGCCGCGATGGTCGAAAAGCAGAAGCGCGCGCGCGGTTCGAAGTCGTCAACGCAGTAGGCGCCGACACCATCCGTAGGCCCGACCTTCAGGTCGGGCGCCGTCACGCCCGCCCGATAAATCGATAGATCGATAAGCCGATAGATCGATAGGCCGATAAATAGATAAGCTTGTCCAATGCCGACCATCCTGGCGCTCCTGCTGGCGTGTGCGACGACGAGCCACGCGCAGCCGATCGATTACACGGCCCTATGGGACAAGGCGACGCCGTTCGACCAGTTCCTCCAGTCTGTCCGCGCGCGCGATGCCCACTGGAAGTCACGGTTTGCCAACGCCGCCGTCACCGCCGACGTCCTCAACGACATTCGAGCACTGACAGGCAAGCGCCGCATCCTTGTCGTCGCGATCGACAAGTGCAGCGATTCAGCGTGGGCCGTGCCGTACGTCGCGAAGCTCGCCGCGGCGGTGCCCGAGCGCCTCGAATTGCGCGTGATCGGGCCCAGGGAGGGGAGTCGTATCCAGTCAGCCCACCTCACTCCTGACGGGCGCATCGCGACACCGACGATCGTCGTGCTCGACGAGCTCAACGCGCCCATCGGCGCGTGGGTCGAGCGGCCCGCGGAATTGCAGGCGTGGGTGATCAAGCACCGCGCAACGGTGACCTCCGAGGTGCTGCACGACTACATGGACGCGTGGTATGCCGAGGATGCGGGAAAGGCGACGATCCGTGAGATCGTTGCCGTGTTGAAGAAGAACGCGGCTCAGGGAGGAAAGTAGCGCATGTACTCCGCAGTCCTGATGATGCATTCGTGGCTCCGGTGGGCGGTGCTTGCCGCGGGCCTGATCGCCATCGTGCGCGCCGCCACCGCCGGTCGCCGTCCGTGGTCGGCCATCGACGACCGGTCGGCCAAGTGGTTCACGATCATGCTCGACGTGCAGATGCTGCTCGGGCTGCTGCTCTACTTCGCCCTGAGTCCGTTTACCCGGGAGGCCATGGGGGACTTCGGCGCGGCCATGAAGAGCCCCGGGCTTCGGTACTGGGCTGTCGAGCACGTGGCAGGGATGATCGTCGCGATCACGCTTGCGCATATCGGCGCCGCCAGGATCCGGAAGGCGTCCGCGGACCGCAAGCATCGCCTGGCCCTGATCTTCTTTGGGCTGGCGCTGCTGGCGATCCTGGCCTCGATCCCGTGGCCGGGTATGCCGTCAGGACGCCCGCTCTTCCGCTGGTAGGTGTCTGGATCCGCTCAGGCGTGCGACGGGGAGCGGCGCAGGCGAAATTCTCCCCGATCCCTGGCTGACTTGTAGGTGCAGATCATCTCGGTCAGGGGTGCGGTCCCCGCATAATCGTACCGTCCGCCGGGCGATGGCGCCGAGATCGGATCCGCCGCTGAACGTCCACCGGCCGTCGTGCTGCGCGACATCATCCTGAGGAACATCAGGGGCCTCCGGACGTCTAACCACTCGCATGCTTATGCAGGACGTCCGCTACGCGTTCCGTTCTCTGCTGAAGAACCCCGGTTTTACGGCCATCGCGGTCGCCTGCCTGGCGCTCGGCATTGGCGTCAACTCCACGATCTTCAGCGTGGTCGACGGGGTGATTCTCAGGCCCTTCCCCTACCCGGATCCGGACCGCATCGTCAACGTGCACTCGGTGAACCAGAAGGAGGGGGTCAATCGAGGGG
Source organism: Gemmatimonadaceae bacterium (assembly GCA_035575795.1). Taxonomy (GTDB): domain Bacteria; phylum Gemmatimonadota; class Gemmatimonadetes; order Gemmatimonadales; family Gemmatimonadaceae; genus UBA4720. The sequence continues at coordinate 1,824 of DATLXE010000131.1, read as the reverse complement.
GCATCTCGTACGCGGACTTCAAGGACCTTCGCGACTCCTCGTCGACGATCGAAACGCTCGCGGCCTTCTCGCAGCGGAGCCTGACGATTGCGGACGGCAGCGGTGAACCGGAGCGCTACTCGGGTTCCACCGTCAGCTGGACGCTCTTTCACCTGCTCGGCATGCAGCCGGTCGCTGGCCGCAACTTCATCGCGCAAGACGACCTCCCTGGCGCCGAGCCCGTCGTCCTCCTCAGTTACGACATCTGGGAACGCCGATACCAGAAGGACCCCAGCCTCATAAACCGGGCGATCACCATCAACGGCCGTGCGCATACGGTGATCGGGGTGATGCCGCCCCGCTTCCTGTTCCCCGAAAACCAGTACATGTGGGTGCCGATCGCGCCGTACTTCGATGCGTTGCCCCGCGACAACCGCGGCACCCTGCTCTTCGCACGGATGAAGCCCGGCGTGACGCAGGAGCAGGCGCAAGCTGATCTCGGCGGCCTGGCGACGCGGCTCGCGGCGTCCTACCCGGTCGAGAACGAGAACTGGAGCGTCGCGCTGCGTTCGCTCAGCGACTGGATGCTGCCGGCCGACGTAAAGCTGGTGATCCTGACGATGATGGGCGCGGCCACGCTTGTGCTGCTGATTGCCTGCTCGAACGTCGCGAACCTGCTTCTCGCCCGCGCCTCGGTCCGGCAGCGTGAGATTTCGATTCGCGCGGCCCTGGGCGCAGGGCGCTGGCGGATCGTGCGGCAGCTCCTGACGGAAGCCGTGATGATAGGGCTCGTCGCCGCTCCTCTTGGGATCGCGATCGCATGGATCGGGATCAAGCTGCTCGACAGTGCGATGCCTCCCGACGAGGTCCCGTACTTCATCCAGTGGAGCGTCGATGGCCGATCGCTCGCCTACACGATAGCGATCTCGATCCTGACAGGCATCGTCTTTGGCCTCGCCCCGGCGCTGCAGGCCGTCCGCACGAATCTGCAGAGCAGCCTCAAGGAAGGGGGGCGTGGCAATGCCGGCGGCTCGCGGGCGATCCTCCGGAACTCGCTGGTGGTCGTGGAGATCGCGCTGTCACTCATCCTGCTCGTCGGGGCCTCGCTGTTCGTTCGCAGCTTCCTGAATCTGCAGTCGGCCTCAGTCGGCTTCGACACGGGGCCTTTGATGACCATGCGGTTTTACCTGCCGGGGGCCGCCTACGAGCCGCAAGGCGCCAAGGCGAGGCGGGTGGAGGATATCGTCCGGCGCGTGGAATCGCTGCCGGGCGTCCAGGTGGCGTTCGCATCGAACCTCGTGCCGATGGGTAACGGCGGGGGCGGTGGACGCGCGATCATCGAGGGGCGAGCCGTCGAGCGCGGCAAAGAGCCTGGGATTTCTTTCATCGGGGTCACTCCTCACCTGCGTCGCACGCTCGGGATCGACCTCGTGAAGGGGCCGGGACTTCACCGACGCCGAAGGCACCACCCGATCCGCCGTGGCCATGATCAATCAGGAGATGGCACGCCGTCTGTGGCCGGACACGGATCCTGTCGGACGTCGTTTCAGGCTCGCAGGCGACGCGAAGGAAGAATGGTTCTCGGTGATCGGGGTTGTTGCCACCTTCCGGCACGGGCAGGGTGACAGCACCGAACCGGAGGGTCCAGCCGCGTACGTGCCGTATTCCTACCAGGAATCGCTGAATACCGGACTCACCATACGCGTGTCGGGCGATCCGCGCGTGATCACGCCGGCCGTGCGCGAGCAGATCAGGCTCGCGGACCCGCAGCTGCCCATGTTCCAGGTGGAAACCATGGAAGAACTGCGGCAGCTCACGTTCTGGCAGTACCGCCTTTTCGGCTCG
>DATLXE010000130.1:0-13519 GCA_035575795.1 Gemmatimonadaceae bacterium | reverse complement strand
TTCACCAGCTGCTTGCGCCGCGCCGGGATGATGAGCCACCCGGCGATGGCGAACAGCGTGGCGGTGAGCACGCCGGTGAAGTCGAGCGCAGCAGTCGTGAAGGCGGCGACGAGAATGCTGCCAAGGCCAAGCGCGAGCACGTTTACGCCGAAAGCGCTCATCACCGCTTCCTTCACGGAATTGACGATCTCGCGCGCTTCCCGCTCCGTGTCGAACTCGTCCAGGCGCCTCTCAACCGGCTCGCGAAGGCGGGCAAAGAGCTCCTCGCGGTTGTATTGGAACTCGGTATCGCCGTCTGGCGCCAGCGCTCCCGATTCGCGAAGCCGCGCGGTGTGCGCGTCGAGCTCGGCAAACACGGTGCGCCAGAGCTTCAGGTTACGCTGCACAGTCCAGTCGACCATGCGGTGCACCACACCCTCGATCTGCTGCGGAGCATCCTGCACCACCTCGGCCCGAAAGCGGTTCTCGACCGCGTCCTTGTTGCGAAGCAGAAGCGCGTTGCCGATCCTGATCGTCCGCTCGAACCAGCTTCTGCCGCGCCGCTCGAGCTCGTACAGCACGTTGCGCATCTCGATCAGGTAGCGCTCCGAGTCCGTTCGCATCTCCAGCGAGTAGGCCGTCAGCTGCTCGCGGATGGAGCGCAGCACTCGCGCGTCCTCGTGAACGACGGTCAGCCGGGTATCCAGCGCCGCCAGGTTCGACTTCAGCACGTGGCGCAGAACGCCGAGCGGCGTGAGGAGCTTGAGCCGCACTCGTTCCGTTTCGCGGAGCGTCTCGAGGACGTAGCGCTCGAGCTCGGGATACTCGTTGCGCGCGTCCGTCGTCGGTAGAGCGCCGGCATGGTCAGGCGTCGCCAGCTGGCCTGTCGCGCCAGGCCGCGCCGCCATCTTGCCACGCAGTGCCTGCAGCGCGCTGATGAAGTAAAGCGTCGGCGCCGTGGCACCGAGGCGGGTGGTGATTTCGCGGGTCAGGTATTCGCGGACGCGGTCGAGTTGTTCGTCGCTGTTACGGCGATCGATGCCGTTGACGATGAACACCACTTTCTTTCCCCACTCGCGAATGTGGGTAAGGAAATCGAGCTCGCTCGCCGTGAGCGGCTGCAACAGGCTGGTCACGAACAGAATGAGGTCGGCGCGCGGGACGAACTCACGCGTGATCGCCTCTTCCATGCGCTCGATCGAGTTGGTGCCAGGCGTGTCGACAATGTCGAGATCGCGCAGCACCTCCAGCGGATAGTGATAGAGCTGTACGTGCTCGCCAATCGATTCCGGCGGGCCCGCCTCGCCGTAACGGAGAATGGAGATTGCGCGCGTCGTCGGGAGGTCGCCCATCGCGAAGACTTCGTCGCCGAGCAGCGAGTTGATGAACGTGCTCTTGCCGCTGTTGTACTCGCCGACGACGACGAGGAGGAAGAGCTCGTCCATCTCGTTGACGAGGGAAGCGAGGCGCTCGAGGTCGGCGCGGGCTCCGTCGGACTTTGCCAGGGCGTCGCGTACGCGCAGCACGAGGCCGCGCTCGAGGGCGACTAGCTCTGCCTGCTGGCGGTTGAGAATCTGTTCCAAGGTCAGGCCCGGTGCACTTGAGGACTCACGCCCTTCACAGGGTCAACTTCCGCGCCACCCAGTTCTGCGACACGGCACCGATCTCCTCGAGCACCTCGGAGTCGGTTCGCCCTGACGACTTGAGGACGTGGAAGCTGTGGTCAGCGCCCTCGGCCCAGTGCATCTCCCAATTGTTGCCCACGGACTTAAGCGCGATTTCCATCAGCTCACGTGTGCAGAGCGTATCACGCGTGCCATTGACGCAGAGCACGGGGACTTTGATCGAGGCAAGGTGCGCGTCGCGCAGCTTCTCCGGTTGCCCGGCTGGATGGAGCGGATAGGCGAGGAGGAGCAGACCATCACACCTATGCCCGTCGGCGGCGAGCATCGAAGCAGCCCGTCCCCCCATCGATCTGCCTCCAATGATGAGCGTCCTGGGTGACAACTCGATACGGGTGCGCGCCACTACGGCGGTGAGGCAATCCTTGAGACGCGGCATCGGATCGGGGCGGCCCGATCCCTTTTCCTTATATAGGAAGTTGAAGCGAACGACCCCGATGCCCTTTGCGCGAAGTATGCCGGCCGTGGCAGCCATGCCGCGGTCGCTCATGCTGCCACCGGCGCCGTGCGCGCACACGAACACGACCTGATTGTCGGTGGCGTGACCGGCGGCCGGCTCATAAATCGCCGTTGTCTCCTCCCCGCCGACCGTCACTCTCCACTCGGCGCGAGCCGTTTCTGTTTCCTGCACCGGCACCTCGATGACGCGGATCGCACTCGACAAAATGCTGCGGGTCCTTGCAAGGATGCACTCGGCAGAGCAGTCTAGGTAGACTACTCCAACCGAATTGAGGGAAAAGAAATGGCTGAAAGCGTATACAAAGTCATCGAGCTCGTAGGAACCAGCACCGAGTCGTGGGAGAAAGCGGCCGCGGCGGCGGTGAAGCGAGCCGGCAAGTCGCTGCGCGACCTGCGCGTCGCGGAGATCTCGGAGCTGGACATGGTGCTCAAGGACGGCAAGGTCGAGAGCTACCGCGCGAAGATCAAGGTTTCCTTCAAGTTCGAGGGCAGCTAGGCGACCCGCGCCGAACCGCGTCCCAACGACCCAACCAGGAACTCGATCATGTGCCGTAACATCAAGACGCTGGCGAACTTCGAGCCGCCGGCGACCGAGGACGAAGTACGCGCGTCGGCGCTCCAGTTCGTCCGAAAGTTGAGCGGGGCGAGCAAACCATCCAGGGCCAACGAGGCGATCTTCAACCAGGCTGTCGAAGAGGTAGCGGCGGCCGCGGAGCGGTTGATTAGCTCGCTCCATACCCAGGCCGCGCCGCGGAACCGCGAAATCGAGGCGCAACGGGCGCGCGAGAGGTCCCAGAAACGCTTCGCCTGAGCCACCATGGGATTGACTTTATGATATAAAGTCCTTTATGTTGTTGGGTAGGCTGGTACTTGTCACCCACAGCGGAGCAGTTCATGGTCAGGCGTCTGATTGCAATAATCTTCATCTTCGTGTGTACCTCAGCCGCGTGGATGATCCTCGGCGGCACGATCTTCTCGCGCACGCAGGGGTCGGACCGAAGCCTGAGCGGGCGCGTGGGATCGACGTGGGGAACCAGCCAGGCGCAGATGGCGCCCGTTGCATTTACCGAGCGGTTGGAAACACGCACCATTCAGGATGCAGTGCGGCCGAACCAGGAAGGCGGTCGGATGTCTCCTGATCAACGGACGATGACGACGGTCGCTCCCTCGACGGCCCAGCGCACCGAGACTGTACGTGCGCGAGTTCCATTGCCGCTGGACCAGACACGCGTTGCCGTCGATTTCGACCTCGATCACCGGCGGAAGGGTCTCCTCTGGTACAGCACGTACGGCGTCTCATTCAACGGCACATTCCGCTTCAAGAACCAGACTGCGTCCGATTCGGTGCTGTTCGAGTTCCGCCTGCCGGCGGCGCAGGCGATCTATGATGACCTCCGCGTCACCATGAACGGCGCGCCCGTCACGCACCAGATCCGCGATCAGTCGATCGTCACCTCTGCCCGGCTGGCGCGCGGGGATAGCGCAACGCTCGGCGTTGCGTACAAATCGCGGGGGCTCAACGACTGGCGCTACGTACTCGGACAGGAGGTCTCGGCCGTGCGCGACATGGACATGGTGATGCGCACGAATTTCGACGACATCGACTTTCCAGAGAACACACTTTCTCCCACCGCGAAGGAACGGGATGGCGAGGGGTGGAAGCTACGGTGGAAGTACGGCAACCTGCTGTCGGGGTTCCAGATCGGAATGGACATGCCCAAAAAACTCCAGCCAGGTCCGCTCGCCGGTCAGATCGCCTTTTTCGCGCCCGTTTCCCTTCTCTTCTTCTTTGCCGTGATGTTCATCATCACCACTATCCGCGGCATCGATCTCCACCCGATGAACTACGCGTTTCTGGCCGCGGGGTTCTTCGCGTTTCACCTGCTGATGGCTTACCTGGTGGATCACATCTCGATTCACCTGGCGTTCCTGATCGCCTCGGTGGTGTCGATTGCGCTGGTGGTGAGTTACCTGCGCCTCGCCGTGGGGGAGAAGTTCGCGTTCAGGGAAGCGGCTGGGGCGCAGTTCATTTACCTCGTGCTCTTCTCCTATGCGTTCTTTTTTAAGGGGTTCACCGGGCTCGCCATCACCATCGGGTCGATTCTGACTTTGTTCGCGGCGATGCAGCTGACGGGACGCATCAGGTGGAGCGAGGTTTTTGCGCGGAAACCCCATGGGAAGCTACAGAACTGAACATGAGGTCAGCTGCGGAAGCTGACCTCATGTTCAGTTGCAGGGCCTTTCCGCGCGACTATGACGTCTTATAGAAAAACTGCTCCCGCACGACCTTCCCGTTCTTGACCGTGTAAAGCGCCATCTCCTCCATGCGGTTGCGCTTCCCCGTCGGCTTGAACGTGACGTCGTAGTCCCATCGGACGGCGAACTTGTCACCGCCAACGAACGGGCCGTCACCTTGCGCCGAATGAATTTCGTGATTCTCCGTCCACCACCGATTCTTTGCGCGAATCGCATCGATGCCGGTCATCTCCGCTGGCATCTGCTCGTTTCCCATTGATTCCACACTGACGATCTGCGGTGAGTAGAACGCGTCGATCGCGTCCATGTTTCGGCCTGCACGACAGAGCGCGACCAGCTCTTCGGCGACAGCTGCGGTGGTGGTTGGGGCGGGGGCGGTTTTCAATGCATCTCCTTTTTCGGGTCGCTCATCATAGGCTGGGAGCGGCCCGGCGGCCAGACCGGTTAGCGCGCCTTCCTGGGTACGAGCCCCATCTCGTCCAAAAACCGATGGCGGCCGGTCGGCTTTCCCCCTCTCGCCTCGACTCGCGTCAGGACCAGACGGTCTTTCGTGCGGGTCATTCCGACGTACAGAAGCCGTCGCGCCTCCTCGATGTCGCGCTTCCCTACATCCCGATGCTGGCCCGGGAGCTGCTCGTCCTCGGCGCCCACGATGTACACGCGCGAGAACTCGAGCCCCTTCGTGGAGTGCAGTGTGAGCAGATTCACGCGCGCGGGGTCGCGCTCGACCCTGTCGGACAGCGACAACACCACACGCTCCAGGAAATCCTTGAGCTGCTCGGCGATCGGCCTGCCCGCAGCCTGGTCGAGCAGCGGCCGCAAACGGTGCATCGCGTGCGGGTAGCGCTGCTCCGCGCTCCTTTCCGCGCGAATGCGATTCATCCGCGTCACTCCCCCCAACCGCTCGATTACATCTTCCATCGTCGGAAGGGCGGGATCGCCCGACTCTTCGCGCTGCACGCGATAGAACTCCAGCGCGTCGCTGTAGCGGCCGAGCGCGTAAACAAGTGAAAGGCGCCTGAACAGCGTTGCTTCCGCGCCCAGCTTCTCCTCATCGCTGAGCGCGAGCGCAACGCCCAGGTGGTCGAGCAGGTTGATGAGCGCCGTCTTCCGCGCGCGGGCGACCTTGGCCTCGCCGAGCCGGATGAACACCTGCGCGAGCGTTTCGCAGTCGGCGAGCGCGCGGTGCGACTGGCCGGGATCAACTCCGTAGACGCGCGCGAGATCGACAAGCTTCGCGCTTCCGGATTGTACCTCGCGCGCCAGGAGAAGCGTGTCGTAGCTCACGAAGTCCGCGCCCGGCAGGCCGTCGCTCATCCGGCGCAGAATCGGAAAGTCGAAGTGGTAGCCGTTGTGCGCGACGAGCACGTCGCTGCCACAGAAGCTTCTGAACTCCGGCCAGACTTCCTCGAAGTAAGGCGCTGTCGCAACATCCGCTTCGCTGATTCCGTGCGTCGCCCGCGCGCCCTCCGCGATCGCAATCCGCGGACGCACGAGGCGCTGGAACCGTTCCGAGATCTTCCCGCGGCGCACCCGCACCGCGGCAATCTCGACGATCTCGGCGCGGTCCCGATCGCGGTCGGTCGTCTCGAGATCGACCGTCGTGTAATCGACGAAGTGATTTTCGAACGACCGGCTGCGGAGGTACTGAACCGCCTTGAAAACGCCGAGCGCGAGTCCAAGCGGCGAACGTTCCGGAAAGCTCACCTCGACAGCATCGGGCGGGCGCGATCCCCCGAGAAAAACCGCACGGGCGGATGTGCCGGCGAGAATGCCCTTGAGCGCGATCTCGACTCCTCCGCTTCGCGGCAACCATAACGGCCGCCCTTCCTTCGACGCGGAATCGAGCTGCTCTGCCAGACGTACTACATCCTCGTCAGTACCCGGATCGGAAATCTCGTCGTGGTGTTCCTCGAGCGATGAGCGGTATTCTCCAACACGCTGCGATAGTAATTCCTCAACCAGATCACTGATCCTGGTATGTTGGGCGCCGAGGGCAACGAGATTTCTCAATGCCGCGAGGCCCTTGAGGATCTTTCGCCTGTCCTCGTGACCGGGAAGGAGCTTCCATGCCACTTCGTCGAGGTGGCGGATGAAGTCCTTGTCCTTTTCTTCCGCCCTTGCCTGTTCACTCTGGAAAAGTGTTTTCGGCAAAACGACCTTGAGAAATGCTTCCTTTGTGAGTGCGTCGGCCGGCTTTTCGATCACGCGCAGGGCCGCGATCACGTAACAAACGACGGGATCCTCCGCGAGTGCGCGCTTGTTCGCCAGTCGGCAGGGGATGCCGGCGGTAAGAAAACCGGCTTCCGCGGTATCACCGATCTCATGCTTCCGGTAGAGAAGGGCGTACTCGCCCCATGGCAATCCATGCTCTGCGCGGTCGCGGCGAATGTCGTCGATGATCCAGGAGATTTCCGAATCTTCCGTCGGAAAGCTCAGCGCTGTCACATCGAACGGCGATTCGTGGCTCGCCTCGGCGTGACGACGGTCGGCAAAGATCGGTGTGTTGCCGGCCATCAGGCGACGCGCAAGCTCGATTACCTGAACCGGGCAGCGCCGATTCTCGCCCAGCTGCGCCTTGGTGCCGACGGAGAAGTCGTCCTGGAATTCGCGAAAGACTTCGGGGTCGGCGCCGGTCCAGGAGTAGATCGATTGTTCATCGTCGCCAACCACGAAGACGTTGCGGTGGTCGCGCCCGAGCTCGCGAATGATGCGGTACTGAACGGGATTGAGGTCCTGGAACTCGTCCACCAGCACCGCCGACCAGCGCGCGCGGATCTGCTCGCCGACCGACTCGTCTCCGAACAGCTGCGCGGCCTTGAGCACGAGCATGTCGAAGTCGAGAACGTTGCGCGCGCTCAGGAAGTCCAGGTATCGCTCGTACAGGGAGCGGTCGTCCGGCTTCAGTGCATCACCGCGAAAGCGATGCGCTGAAAACGCGGCCAGTACTCTCCCATGCCACCGTCGGAACCCCTCCAGCCGGCGAAGGATGGAGAGCTGGTAGTCATCGTCGGCGATGCCGAATCCGGGCTCCACTCCCACCGTCGAGCCGAATTCGCGCAGCAGCTCTACGCAGAAAGAGTGGATTGTCCCCCTTCTCACCAGCTCGACGCGCTCGCCCAGCTCAGTCTCGAGCCGGGTGGCGATCTCTCCCGCAGCCTTGTTGGTGAATGTGAACACGCAGATCCGGGAGGGGTCGAGCCCGTGGCTGTCGATGAGATACCTCACCCGGTGTATAAGACAAAAGGTCTTGCCCGCGCCCGGACCGGCAAGCACGAGGACGGGCTCGAGCCCAGCCTCGATCGCCTCCACCTGAGAAGGAGTGGGAGGAGGAAAAACATTCGTCATGCGGCGCAGATGTGCCGGGCGGGTGCCATCGAGTTCCTCGGGATCGGAGACGGTGGTATATCTCCACGACAGTCTATTTTAACTTCAATGCCTGTCAGTCCACTCCCTCGCCTCCGTAAGCTTTGTCTCGCGCTGCCTGAAGCCCATGAGGTCGAAGCGTGGGGTGAGCCGACGTTCAGGGTGAAGAACAAGATCTTCGCGATGTACGCGCACGCGAACAATCATCACGGTGGCGGCCGCAACGGCGTCTGGTGCAAGGCCTCGCCGATCAACCAGCGGCTGATGGTGGAGGCGGCGCCGGACAGATTCTTCGTTCCGCCTTACGTAGGGCCCAGCGGGTGGATCGGCGTGTGGCTAGACAAGGTCGCCGACTGGAAGGAGCTCGACGGACTGCTCCACGATTCCTACCGCATGGTTGCTCCGAAGAAGCTGTTGCCACTCGTGCGCGATTAGCGCCCGCGAAATAACATCAGCCAGGAATCCGAGAATCCCAATCCGGGTCGTACGACTGGGCACCGCGCGCGAGCCCGACGAGGGGCTTCGCCTCGGTACTGTGCGCCGTCCGCCACGTGGGGTGCGCAAGGAAGATTTTGCAAGGCAGAATTATTTCGACGTGTGGACGCCCGACCTGGCGCCCACAGCCGACCTCGTTTCATGGGCGCTGTCGGAGCCTTTTACTCCGGCGCGCTGGCGCCGCTATGAGAAGGCGTACCGGTCACAGATGGGAAAGCCTCCCGCGAACCGGTTGATCAGCCTCCTCGCGGCACTCTCCCACCAGACGAATTTTTCCATCGGCTGCTACTGCGCCGAGGAAACGAGGTGCCATCGGTCGCTGTTGCGCGAGCTCCTGAAGACCGCGGGCGCCGATATCGTATCGGGTGCCGCCGGCCGGCCGCGGTAGCCAGATCATGCGCGCGCAGGTTACCGCGTCAGCCGGTCGCTGATCATCTTCGCGACGCGCGGGTCATCCTTCTGTCCGAGCCAGAACATCGCCTTTGAGCGCATTTGCTTGTCGACATCCTCGCGCGCGATCCGCATCAGCTCGTTAAGCGCGGTATCGTCGCCCCGTTGCGATAGCACGAAGATCGCATGCTCGCGCAAGCTCGCATCGGGCACCGCGCGATAGAACGCAACCAGATCTTTTGTCTGGGTAGCTTCGCGCTGGCCGGCCCAGAATAGCGCGCTCTTCCGCGTCTTGATCGTTTCATTCGCATCGCGTGCCCGCTCGAGCAGCCACGGTGAGCCCTGAGCTCCGTCCTGCGCCATACCCATCAGCACCGCGTCCCTGAGCTTATCCGAGGTCAGTCGCGGCCACAGCTTCCGCAGGTAAGCGAGCTCGCCCGCGCGGAAGTCGCTGCTGTGACTGAGCGAGAAGATCGCGTGCGCGCGTACCCGCTCGTCTTCGCGTGTGTTCTCGATGACGGCGTGCAGCGTCGACAGAGCGCGCGGATCACCGCTCTGGCCGAGCCAGAAAACGGCGGAATGCCAGACAGCGGAACCGCCGTTCCGTGCGAGGTCGATCAACGCGGGAATGCCAGCTCCGCTGCCGAGAAAACTGAGCGCGGAGATCGCGGCGGTGGCGAGTCCTCTCTTCCCCGGCGCCTCATCGTCATCGTCGATGTCGTCTCCGCGCGGCGCATCCCCGCCCTGTCGCGCGAACGAGACGAGAGTTGGCACAGCGGATACCTCGCCAAGCAGGCCAATCCATTGTATTGCCTGGCGCCTGGTGGCTTGCGAGCGCGACGCGTCGTTGGCGAGCGAGATGAGACGGGGAACAGTGCGCGCGTCATCGGCGAGAACAGCCGGGAGGAGGAACCTCGCCTTATTGGCGCGACCCTCGAGCTGCGGGACGATGCCGAAGAAGAACGTCGAAGCGTCGGCAGGCGATACTGTCCCGAGGTCGGTCACGCGGGCGGTGGAACGAGACCAGCTGCCACCGACGAAAGTCTGCATCTGGGTGACGCGGCCCCCTGCAACGGAAAGAGCAACCCGCACGGGTCCCGGCACGCAGCGTGAGCTGGTCCAGTCGCCGAACGAGCTGACAGAGCCGGCGAAGATGGCATTTCCGTACCCGATGACATCGGTGCCGTCGCCGCAGGTGCCGGGGCGACCGGCAAACTGCATCCGAACCATCCCGTCGGCCGCGTTCGCTACAGTTTGTGCAATCGGATTCTGGGCAAGCGCGTCGGACACGCTGCCGACGGTGGCGGCAATGACGATTGCGGTAAGGAGCATACAAGAACGATGCATTTGCCTGCTCCTATCGCTTGAGCTGGTAAAACAACTTCTCGAACGTTACCCCGTAGGCACGAAGTGGCTTACTGATCACTCCCAGTCCGAATTCCGTCGTTCCCCTGTCGCTGGGACTGGAGCGAGATGTTCTGTTGATGAAAACACCCTCGAATTTTTCCTTCGCCCCGTCGGCGTAGCGCCTGGTGCCGGTAAGAAGGGCGCCCTGGATCCGGGCATCAACCAGCGTGAAGCTGCGCATTATCGCGTTCTCGATATCGACGGGCTCGTGACCGGTCCCTTGCACGCGACCGTCCCCGTCGACACGAAGCGTGAGGGAGAGCCCCAGATCGCGTACCTCGTAGACACCGGTGTAGGCAGCCGGATCAGCTTTCGGGGCCGGGATGCTGCGAACGTCGAGAAACTTTTCCTTCCGCACTCCTCGCTTCTCGCGTACGAGTTGCTTGCTCTTGCTCATCGAAGCCGCGAGTACCTGCGCGCGATCGCTCGCCGACTGAGAAGTCTCGCTTTGCTGGGCGAGAGCGTGCGGAGCCGCGGCGGAGACGGCAAGGATCGCGCAGAGAGATCCGGTTACTAGTGAGACGGTTGAGTATCTGGACATCGGCAGCTCTTGAAGGAGGGTGTGGACCTGTCTGACACCACGCCTCCGAAAAGCGTTGAGAATTCGCCCGCTGCCCGGCCAGATGCGCGTTTGGCCAGAGCGACGCCGTTCCCGCTAAATTCCGCCCGGTGATTGGCATCCTCCCTCTGCTTAGCATTCCCGCATTTTACGCGGTTCTGCTCGTCTATCTCGCACGGAAGGGCAACACCGTTCGCGAGGGATTCGAGACGCGCGACAGGAACGAGGTTCGCGACGACACCCAGGCTGCACACTCGGCTACCATCGCGCGCCACCAGAAATCAATCAATGAATTGCTGGAGCAGAACCAGGGACGCGAAGGCGCGTTCCTCGACAGCAGCATCCGCGCAAACAGGAACGACCGCGCGTTTCTGATCGCGGCACTGCCGAACGATTCAATCTCACCCGCGCTGCTCGATACGCTCGCTGACCACCCTGACCGTGGCATCGCGGCGATATCGGTTGGAAATCCGGGCACGCGTGCCGAGACACTGAGCCGCATCTATGCGCAAAAGAACTTCCCCGATTATTTCTACCAGACGCTGGCCGCGCACCGGAACAGTCCGCCCAGTGTTCTGCGCGGTATCCATCGGAATCCGGGCGTGATGTCGAATCTGGACATCTCGCTGGCGGGGAACCCCAGCACGCCTCGGGATATCCGCTCAAGAGCGGCGGTAGCGATCCGAACGTGCTGCGCATGACTGAGCTGCTGCCTACGGTCTGTCCGTCCGGCAAGCCTGCTTGACGGCACCCGCCGTTGGTCGTTTTGACCGCTCGATCGTCGAGGGACCGCTGGCACAGGCGGTCTGGAAGATCGCGTGGCCGACGGTGCTCACCAATATCATCGGCGGGCTGCAGGGGATCGTCGATCACATCATGGTCGGGCACCTCGTCGGCTTCGCGGCCAACGCCGGGATCGGCGTTGCGTTCCAAATCTTCATCATCGTCATCATCTTCATCAATTCGCTGTTCACGGGAATGAGCGTGCTCGTTGCGCGCTTTGCCGGCGCGGGCGACGAAGAAAAGGTGAATCGCACCGTGTACCAGGCTTTCCTGACCGCGATCGGGATCGCGCTCTTCATAATGGCGCCGGTCGGATACTTCCTCTCGCCGACACTGCTCGACCTGGTGAACGCGACACCGGCGGTGAAGCACGAGGCGCTGCCGTTCCTGCGCATCATGTTCCTGTTCAGCAGCGGCATGCTGATCTTCTACATGCTGAGCGGCGCGCTCCGGTCGGCCGGCGATGCGCGTACGCCGATGATCCTTGGTATTGCGATGACGGTGCTCAACATCGGACTGAACGTGGTTTTCATTCGCGGTCTGGGACCGATACCGGCGTACGGCACCGCCGGAGCGGCCATCGGCACCGTGATCTCTTCCGGAATTCTTGGCGTGTACTCGATCGTGCGGCTATGGCGTGGCGGCTGGGTCGTGTCGTTTCCGCGCGGCGGCAGCTACGCGCCCGACTGGACGATCATCCGCTCCCTGTTTCGGTTCGGACTGCCCACCGGTATCCAGGGTATCGCGATGAACTTCGGCGGGTTGTTCATGCTGGCGTTCATCGGATCGCTGGTGCAGAGCGCGGCGGCACAGGCGGCATTTGCCGTCTCCTACTCGCAACTCTTTTCATTCATTACCTGGACTTCGGTCGGACTGATGGGCGCGGCTGCCGCCGTCGCGGGACAGAACCTCGGCGCCGGCCACCCCGATCGCGCCGACGAAGCCGTGCACATCGCGGCGCGCTTCGGTTTTCTGGGCGCGGCGTTCGTCGGCCTGTTCTTCCTCTTTCTGCCGCGCCAGCTGCTCGCCATGTTCGGCATGAACGAGCCCGTCGTCGTCGAGATCGGGACCCAGCTCCTGCGCGTCCTTTCGCTGTCGGGCTTGTTCATCGCGGTCGCCCTGACCTACACCGGGGGACTTCAGGGCACCGGTGACACAAAGAGCCCGCTCTACATCTCGGTTCTCTCGCAGGTGATCGTGCCGCTCGGGATCTGCGCCGTCATTCAGCGCGTCGCGACGCTCGATCCGCTCGACATCTGGATTGCGATACTCGTCGGGCACGCCACACGGTGTTTGCTGAGTGTGCTGCGATTCAATCAGGGCAAGTGGCGAAACATCGCTGTCGACATCGGCGCCAGGGCGGCGCATTGACAGCGCTCCGCTCCCTGGTGTCCAACAGTGTCGTCCCTCTGCGACTGCTCATCGCGGCCATTTCAGCTGCGGGATGCGCCGGCGCTGCGCGTCTTCCCGTTTCGGCCGGCACGGGCGCGAACCCAGTGCTGCCTGCCCCGGAGCTGGCGCTGATTCCTGTCGTGAACGTCGTGACCGCCAAAGGTTGGCCCGTGAACGCCGGACCCCAGGCGGCCACCGGGCTATCGGTGAGGGCTTTGGCGCGCGGACTCGAGCACCCGCGTTGGATCCATGTGCTGCCCAACGGCGATGTACTCGTCGCCGAAACGAACGCGCCGAAAAGGCCTGACGACGCCAAGGGAATCAGGGGACTGTTTTTCAAATACTTTCAGAAGAAGGCAGGCGGCGCAGTGCCGAGTCCGGATCGGATCACGCTGCTTCGCGACAGCGACGGTGATGGAGTTGCGGAGACGAGGTCGCTTTTCCTGTCCGGCCTTCGCTCGCCATTTGGAATGGCGCTCGTGGGCGATGCGCTTTACGTCGCGAATACCGATGCGATCGTGCGGTTCCGGTATGTTGCCGGCGCGACTCGCATCGGCACGCCCGGTGTTCGCGTGGCTGCCCTTCCGGCTGGGCCGCTCAACCACCACTGGACGAAGAACGTGGTTGCCAGCCCCGACGGGTCAAAGCTTTTCGTGGCGATCGGCTCCAACAGCAATGCTGGGGAGAACGGAATAGCGAGAGAGGAAGGCCGGGCAATGATCTGGGAGATGGATGCGGCAACGGGAACTCA
>DATLXE010000129.1:0-2210 GCA_035575795.1 Gemmatimonadaceae bacterium | reverse complement strand
CGTCGAAGCGGCTCGCGCTGGCTGTTGAGGATGACGCTGATGAGGATCTGTTCAACCGCATCCTCTGGCGGTCCATCAAGGGTGCGGCGCCCTATCCCGGGACACGCCGGATGTCGGCGCTGGACGCGGCGATCGGGCGCTGATATGACTGGGCTGGTGTCAAGAGTTCGTTAGAATCATTGTGCTTCACCGGTAATGGTACGACGTGGGCGCGAGGCAGCATCGACGGTTAATCCTGCTGATATGCGCCGGTTACCGAATCGCTTCGGCAGAGCGGCAAGAATTGGATTCGTCGGGAGCTGGCTCATTCTAGGCTCGGGGATCCCGCTACTGCGAACTGCACGGGCCGCATACCGCCGTCGAGAGTGCTCGCACATCGAGCCTCGACACCGCACGCCGGACCACCATCGACATGCTCATGCTGCGACTTGTTCTCTGGGTGCGACGTCCTGCATCACCGCCCACAGAAAGCCGACGAGCTCGCGAGCGACCGCGACGACAGCGATCTGGGGCCGCTTTCGATACGATAGATGATTGAAGCGCTGATGCAGTCGCTGCTGCGCTTTCCATGCATGTACGATCACGCTCGGGGTCTGCCCCTGTTGTCGTCGCTTCAGTTCGACGCTTGTATGCGGCCGATGGCGATAGCTCCACGCCGCTTGTACGAGCACATGGCGGCAGTGACTGTTACCAGCCTTTGTGATCGAGCCGAGTCGTGTGCGATCACCGCTTGAATCTTCCCTCGACACGAGGCCCAGGTAGCAGGCGAGTTGCCCGGAACGCCCAAATCGACGCCAGTCGACGATCTCAGTGGCCAGCACCATTGCCGAGTGAAGCGAGATGCCGCGGAAGCACTGCAGACGCCCGACGATCGGCGCGAGGTTAGGAAGCAGCGCCAGCTGCTCTATCTGGCGATCCAGCTCGTCACGCCGCTCGAGCTTGTAGAGCAGCAGCGCGTGATACTCGCGGTATACGAGCCGGTCATGCAGTGCGAGCGGGGAGCTGTCGGTCGTAAGATGCTGCAGCCACTTGAGGTGCGGTGTGCACCAGTTGGTGCCCTCACGAAACACGAGACCACGGCGGGCGAGGAACTTGAGGATGTAATGGCGCGACTTGAGAATCTCCTTCTGAAACGTCTCCCGGCAGCGGACAACGTCGCGCACCCTTTCATCGCTCTCGCTTGGGATTCGCACCGCGGTGAGCTCACCGGCTCGGTAAAGCCGTGCGAGGTCGGCAGCGTCTCGCTTGTCATGCTTCCGCTGTACACCAGGCCGCTTCGGAATGAGCGACGGGGCGATGACCTCGCAGGCGTAGCCCCACTCCCGCATCGCGCGGTGGAGCACATAGCCTGCGCCACTCGCTTCGTAACACGCGCGAATCCCGCCGCCCTGCGCAACCCGGTCCAGCCATTTTTTCAACTTTGGCAGATCGTTTGGTAACCGGTCCAGCCGCGCCGGGGTCTTCGCCCCGGCTGGCAGAACGGCAATGGTGATGGACTCCTTGTGCACATCCATTCCGAGATAGATGATAGAGGGCACTGCAGGAACAGCAGAAACAGCGACATTTGTAGACGATGACATGGGCTGGTCTCCGTGTAAGTGCGACAGATCGATCGTCGCAGGTGGCTCTGGCGACTCCGG
Source organism: Gemmatimonadaceae bacterium (assembly GCA_035575795.1). Classification (GTDB taxonomy): domain Bacteria; phylum Gemmatimonadota; class Gemmatimonadetes; order Gemmatimonadales; family Gemmatimonadaceae; genus UBA4720. Next base: position 570 of record DATLXE010000129.1, on the reverse strand, counting down.
TTCACACGTGAGGAGCTAACCCACGCAAAAGGCGGAGGCCAGCCCAGTCATATTTTCTAGGAAAGGGGGTGCGTACGGTCGACCAGACCGCGCGCACCAGTGACACCGCGCAGCCGGCGCATTACGTCGGCGTGCTCGTCGGACGAAGCGTTGCCTTCGGCGCGCATCCATCCATTCTCGACGACGACCTTGAGGTTGTCGCCCCCCGACAGGCCGGTGAGCTCGCGCACTACCGAGCGGGCGACGTCGACAGGATCCGCGTGCGACTGGCCGTGGGCATCGATCTCGATCTGGTTCACCAGCACACGCGCCGACGGAATGTCGAGGATTGCGCGCTCGGACGCGCCACGGTCGGCGTCCGAGCCAACGGTCCCGGTTAGAATCACGATGCCTTCCATCACGTCCACGTGCGGCGCGTCCGTGCGATCCTTGAACACGGTCCTGATGGCGTTGGTGGCGGCCTCTCTCAGCGGAACGTCGGCCTGCGCCAGCGGAAGGTCACTTGCCGCTTTTTCCCCTTCTCCGTCGTTCAGCGTGCCGCCGGTTGGACGCGCCGAGCGTCCGCTGATC
>DATLXE010000128.1:0-7379 GCA_035575795.1 Gemmatimonadaceae bacterium | reverse complement strand
GAGAAATTACCGCGACCTGAGTGAAGAGCCTGAGAGGTCGCTACTCGTCAACAGCATCGCCGCTCAGGAGTTCGGCAGCGATCATACCGATCCGCTCGACGTCCGCGAGCTCTGGCTCGCTGGTTCTGTACCGGGGAGGGTTTGGCGGTTGAACGCAGAGGCGGCCGTCGCGCGTCACGCGCCGCTCGAGGTTAACGCGAACCCTGCGAGCGGCGCGTTCGAGGCGACCGTGCCGGCGCTTCGACTGGACGAGCGACGCCTGAGTGTGGGTATCGAGAGGTCGACGAGTGTTACCCTCGGCGGGTTTGAAGCATCGGGCCGGCTGCTCGCCAGTGGAATTGGGTATTCGCCTCGCACGGACAGCGCGGATGGGTATCTCTCGCGCTTTTCGCTGGGCGCAACGGTAGAGCGCCCGATTGGCCGACGGACGCTCGTGTTACGCACCATCGCCGGTGCGGCGGGCGGACCACGGATTCCGGCCCAGCACCACGTCTTTCTCGGCGGGAACACCAGCGCCCCTGGTTACGAATTCCACGAGTTTGTAGGCAAGGCGGGACTGAGCCAGCGCATCGAATTGCGATCCGCGGTACCGTTTCCATCGTTCTCACTCGGGCGCTACGGCCGCTCACCGGCTTCGGTCACGCTCGCGCCGTTCGCGACCGTTGTCTGGAACAATCGCTCTCCGGCTTTTGCTCCCGAGCGACAGGGCTGGTACCCGTCGTTAGGAGTTGGAGCGCTCACGTTATTCGACGTCCTGCGCTTTGATGTCGCGCGAGGGCTGCGCGGGGGGCGCTGGACGTTCTCGCTCGATGTGAGTCGCGATTTCTGGAGAGTGCTCTAGCAGGCTGCTGATTAAAGTGATTCCGGGATTGCCTCGGTCCCAAAGGAGCGTCCCCAACTGGTTGCGCGCGAGCTGGAGACTACCCAAATCCGCCGAGCGCGCCGGTGAGAGCGATGAAATCGGGCTTAAGGCGGTGGAGGAACCTGCCTCGCAAGTTCCCGCGCAGTTTCGGGATCAATGCGGCTCAGTAGCTGAGACGGCAGACGAGCGATTTGCTCTCTGGACAGGGTGGCACGTATTTCCGAGGTGAGTATCTCGCCGAGTCTGTACACCTCGCGCTCGAGAATGGTGAGCTGTTGTGGTGACCGTCGCGGCACACCCGACTCGACAATCTGCTTCGCGACGGGAGAGATGAGCTCCTGAACGGCCGCGGAGAACGCCTCGGAAGCCTTCGTTAGCGATTTTAACTGCGTTTGAGAGATCCCCAGCTCATCCGACACGCCTAGAAGTATGGGGGTCGGATCCGGAAAGATATTCGCAAGCGCCGACGTGAGTGATCGTGCGTCGGTTTCCGGCGTCGCAAATCGCGAGTGCAGTCCCCGAGAGCGTCGCCAGGCCGAATAATAGCTGTGACTGCGGGGCGTTATCCGGTTTAGGCGGAAGGTAATAGTCGCTCGCGCCGGCAACTTCTCTTGAAGGCCCACCAGCGGACGCCCGAACCGGCGATTCACCCCGTACCTGAAGATGCGGCGAGCAGGATCAAAGCCCTGCACGTCGTACAGCCGATTGTCTATCGCCCTACTGGAGGTACCACCCACCAGGTTCTGTATATCTGCAAAAGCAAACGCGATTGACAGACCCGGAATCTTTCGAACGCTTCCACGGCGGAGTTCGATCTGCCCGTTCAAGCGGAGGGTCCACGGCGCCCTGCATGCGTTCTCTTTCGCCGGAACGTCGAAGTCACGGCGCAGGCATTCGGCAATCCGCGAAGGACTTGTGTTGATCAGAGCATCGAGGTCCCGGGCCAGGGCCGAATCTGCCGCTCGTGACCCAAAAAGGAATGCCCGGTCATTCTGAAACCCGTCTCCGTTGATGTCCTGACCAACAAGGGGAGTAAATGCCTGCCCGGAGCGCAGGCGTCCAAAGAAAAAAATCCGCGCTCCTCCTCCGACTAGCCTGTCATACAGCATGTTGAATTCGTGCTTGGGTGTGTTCGCCAAAGACCAAGTGAGCTCAGCAGGATTATCGAACGTCGAGCCCTCGAATCCCCTGCGAAACAGCTCTTCCGAGATATGCGTATAGGCAAGCTCGAAACGCTGGCGGCTCCAGATCGGCGTCGATGCCACGCTGATCTGCAGCAGGTTTGCGCGCTGTCGACCGTCGGATCTCGTGTACATCACAGTATCAGATCCCAACGATCGCCACGGAGGAAATGGGCCAATCCTACCCGTCAAGGAGTCGATCCGGGCGGGGCCGACAAAAACAGGCCGCCTGGACTCATTCGGGATCTCGAACTGCGCGGGAGCCGAGGTTAGCCCCGCGGAGCTCGGCAAATGCATCATGGATGGCACGGTGATGCCACCCCGGAGTTGGAGGCCGCGCGGTAACCGGGCTCGCAGCTCCAGGCTGCCGCGACGACCAAGAGTGGGAGAGAATTGCGGAGAGAAGCCCCGCAGATCGTTTTGCGTGCGCGCGACGTTGCCTGCGCTACACGAGAGTGGTGCTCCAGCCAAGACAAAAACCGAAGTTGCCACAGGAATGCTGCCAACGCATTCGTCGGTGGTATGAGTGCCGCCGGAAAGCAGGTTCGCCCCAAACACCCCGCGAAAAACGCCGACTCCACCTAGCAGGGTGTATCGTGAGCCAGACCTTTCCTCGGGAATGTCCACTTCACGATTGCCGAACTGCCACGCAAATCCGAGTCGGGGGCTGAGGGACGCGGGGTAGCCCATACGCTTCCGCGCAGTATCAAAGCCGCCCGCCGCGGTTTCGATGACCAGCGGCCCGTAGGCGTGCCCCGCCTCGACGCGAATTCCTCCCTGAAAGTCGAGCCTCTCGGTTGGTCGCCAAAGATCGCCGAACGAAAACGCGAAATTCGTGACGCTTATTGGCGGAGCGGGAAGCTCCCTGGTTCGGGAAATGCGCGCGGCCGTGCTACTGAGCAGACTATCCAATACCGCGAAAGAGATGAGCGGCCCCGGCTCCATGACGGGTGCGCGGCGCAGCCGCGATCCCTCAGCCTCCAGGGTTACCTTGAAATAGTGCCTGTTCCCGATTGAGAACCAGGAACTCTCGTCCCGGAGTTCCCACCCCTCTGATTGCGCACGTGACACAGTTGTCGCGCGCCCTCCAAAAATGCCAGTAATTGTGTCGAGGGCGTTCGGCAGGGCGTTGAGCCGAACTACTCCCGTGGCAGGCTGAAGAGCTGACCCGAAATCCGTCCTGCCAGCGGAAATGCGCCCGCTCATCCTGTTTAGAACCACGCCCCTGAACGTCTGATCGAATTCGCCAATGGCCGCAACGTTGATCGTGCTCCCAGCTTCCATCGGGCGAAAATCGTTAGTCGCAAGCACGGGTGCCCGTGCAGCGCGGTTACCAATTAATGTTACACTTCCACTCGGCACCCTGAACTGGCGGAAGTTCGCCCGAAATAGCACAGAGGCTTCGGCATAAGGAACAGAATGGGAGGCCGCACGGGTGGGGATTGCCAGAATCCGTAGCGCGTCTCGAAACGACTCAGTCGTCGCGGCGTGGCCGAAAGGACCCCGGGGCGGCATCTGGCGTCGCGAGGTTATGTCGAATGCAGCGTTGTACGTGGTGGCGGGGTTCTTCAGCGGTCCAAGAGCCGAAAAACTAAGGATTGATTGAGACGCACTGACGGCTCCAGCTGGTGCAGGTGCCGACCACTCGTTGCCAAGAGCGAGGGTCCACTGATGGTCTGAGCTGCCTCCGCCCATGTCCAGCGAGAGTTCCGCACCGCTAAAACCACCACGTGCTACATCAAATGGGCTTGTGGAAATTCTGGGCCTGACAACGGCGTCGCGCGGAAGAATCAGTCCAGGGATTGCGACACCATTCAACGCCGTCTTGTTCGAGCCCTGCAATCCTAACATCGAGAAACCGTCGTCCGAGCGGATATCAACGCCGGGAGACAGCCCAACCTCGTCCATTAAACCAGAACCTGCTGACGATCCACTCCGCGCAATCCGAGCGAGAGGAATTCGCTGGTCGTTAATCGCAGAAATCCCCGGCTCTGATCGCAGGGGGTAGTTCCTAAGCCGTCCAAGAATGGCAACAGCAGCTAACTCGGATGGCGAGAGTAGTGCGAGCGTAAACTGCAGGGCGAAGACGGGACGGTCGCCCGGTACTCCTACTCCGCGAGCAGCTGAACGGTAGCCCGATGCCGACACTCGAAACCCGATAAATGCCGCACCCGGTAACCGAAGATGCGACAGTCCTCGGGAGTCAGTCACCGAGTGCGCCATTGCCTGCCCCGAGGTGTCGAACGCCTCGATCAGTGCGCCCGCGATGCGGCCACCCAGGGAATCGAGAATCGTAATCGTTGCCGCAACAGAATCGACTCTTTGCGCACAGAGCGGATTAGCCGAGGCTGAGCCGGCGACAAGAAGGATGACCCGCGCGGCGCTCCATCTGTAGGGAAACGCGCACCAACGCCGTCGAAAACCGGCTCTGGCTGCCGAACCATGGGCCTGCTGACGCTTACAGCGCCGATGCGGCCGTAATCGTGGCAGGCCCACAGGTTCCCTCCCCTACAGTATGAGTCGAGCTGTGCGCGTTCGGCGTTTTTCTGCCTCTGCGGCGGAATACTTGCGGGCCAGTACGGAACCATCGCAATGGCGCAAGACCATCAAGCCATCCCCGCTCTGCGACCACTGATCAATCGTGCTCGGGTTGAGAATGGATCCAGCTGAGAGCGCAACTGCTCTGGCCAGTTTGGTTCCATCCGGTCCGAGAAAGCCGTACGAGCACTCCGTTTGCCCTCCGGCGCAGTAAATCTCGCTCTGAGTGTAGTGGATTGTGCAGGTTGTTCTACCGACAATCGCGCGTCCGAAGCATACTAAACCCTCTTCTGGAAAATACTCGCACGTAAAGCACGGAGCAGGTCTTTGCGCGGAAGCGGTCGAAGATCCGTGGGTGAGTGCAAGGACGAACACTCCGCAGAGCCAACGGAATAGCAGACGATTGTTCACATTACCCCCTGTGTGAGAGACTTCACCGCCGAAGCGGCCGAAAGACAACGATTTCTGTGCTTCCCAGATTTCGAACAGCCATGAGTTCAGAGTTCTTAGAGGCGCCGACGAAGGCGATCGGCACGTTCAGGAGCGTGGCCTTGAGAAAAGTCCCCTTCCGATCGTAACGACAAATGCACCGAGAATCGCTCCGAACGTCAGTAAGCGTCTGAAGATATCCGCCCCAGTACGGGATGGCGGGAAGGGAGTACCACTCGGGGCCGGCGCCGGACGATGCAGTGCAGTCAGAAAGAATCGGCATCTCAAAGCTGACAGGTTCAATCCCTGCCCGCTGAACGAGCCGAATAACGAACGGTGAGTCGACTGAAGTGACTAGTACGTTGGGCCCATCCGAGGCCAGTCGAACAGGGATTCCAAAACGCGTTTGCGAACCGTTGATCGAGAAAACCTCATTGGGGTTTCCTCTGTCAAGACCGGAAACAATGCGATAGACGCTGTCTCGTTGATACCCGCCTACTGTCCACCCTGACTCGGTTTTAACCGCGTCATGTACTTTGAAATCGACAGGAAAGCGAGCGAGAACTCTTGGTCGTCGCCCCTGAGTCGTAGCAACCAGCGCTGACGCCGCAGTGTCGATCAGCTCAAGCGTCCCATCATCTCGCGTGAAACCCGTGAGAGTGCCCTGCAACAGCTCGCTCTCGAAGCTTCGCTTTTCGCTGTTCGCCCCTACTAACAAGACCACTGAACCGCTTCCAAGCGTTACAACTGTGCGTCCTGCGGGGCTAACCATAATGCGGGTGGGCACGTCGCCGCTGTCAAGTGCGTGTGCTCTGACCTCCTCGAGATGCAGCTCAAGTGGAGCCTTAGCGGCTTGAGCCTGGACTGCCACGGACCAAGCGAGAAGGCAGACTCCAATGCGCCCTGACAATAGCAGGCTGCCGCTCGCCGAATTCACCGAGTGATCCAAAAGGCCCAAACCGGATCCCGGGCTATTTCGCCCGGCTTAAACACGAGAAGTGCCAGGTTTCGCCGAGGTTCCTTCGGGGGGGGGCCAACGCCAGCGCGTCTCGCTGGTGCGCCAATTGAATCTGCGACGAACCAGAATTGTCGAGTCGTTCCTGTCGAATCCCTCAGCATTGAGGCGAACCGAGCTTGGACTTCAATCGCCGCTAGCTCACGAAGTTTCGATAGCACTCGCTTTTGCGCCTCGTTCGCAGGCTGCGCTCCAGTAGGAGCGGGAAAAGGCGGTGAAGAGTCGGTATTCCGGCCAACCGCCGATGCCGTCGGCTGCGCCTGAGGAATTTTCCCCGACTGCGGAACACCACTCGGAGAACAACTGGCGAGCGCGAACAACGAAATGAACAAAGACGCTGCAACCGAATTCAGGCGGAGTTTCAAAACGGACTTCTGATTGGCTCGAGGCATATTCGGGGAGCACCTCTGCCCGATTAACGATTGATTTGCGCCCAATCCAATGTAGATGAAATTGCTGCAAATCCTGTACCGGCCTATCCGAATCGCGCTGGAAGCTCTTCTGTCTGCCACAGCTCGGATCAGTGGTGCCATTCACCGAAGTGTGCCCACTCGCACGAGCCCCAGCATTACCTTTAGCGCTGTTCCTTCGGGGCGACGTTGTGAGAAACCGTTTGGACGACGCAGGTTGGTGCTGCGCACGATCGCCGGTCCAGCCGGAGACCGAGACTTCCGCGCGGCATCACGTATGCCTCGGCGGCCCAACGAGCGCACCGGGATACGAATTCCATGAGTTCATCGGAGAAACGGGAAGCGCATCGAATGGCGGAGTGCCGTGCCCTTTTCCTTGATTTCCCTGGGGCGTTATGGTCGCACACCGGCGTAATTGACGCTCGCGCCGTTTGCAACCTTCGTGTGGAATAACCGGCCCCCTGCGTTTGCGGGCGCCCGACGGGGCTGGCACTCCTCATTGGGACTTGGTGCGCTCACGCTGTTCGAGGTCCTGCGCTTCGGGTACCAAGCACCCTCCGCGAGCATGGATCGCATGGGAGTTTGCGGCGAGCCGCGCGACGGCGTATGGGCGGATGGCTTTGATCCGACCCGCTTCCACAAACGCCGTCATGTTTTCCCAGGGCCACCCCCGTTTCGACGTCAACGACGTTCACATGCTCGAGAGCAAAGCCAAATGATGGTACTGGCTGCAGAGATGTGCGCTTCCCACCGATAGGCCAGTACTTTACGAGGATCCGCGTCACATCCGCAATGGTTCGTTCCTGTTCGCGAAGCAGGGCGCGCCCGCCGGAGATCATGACGGCGATTACCACCGGCGAGCCCGGGTCGCGGTAAACGATGCCAACATCGTTCAGGGCTACCATCTGCCCCTGCCACGAGCCCCATGAGCCGGTCTTGTGCGC
>DATLXE010000127.1:0-1769 GCA_035575795.1 Gemmatimonadaceae bacterium | reverse complement strand
TAATGGGCGGGGAGCGGGCCATCCTTGAGACCGCTCTGTACCCAGATCCAGCCCACGCCGTCGGGATGCATGACGAAGGGGGCATCGCCCCGGAGCGCGGCGTCGCCGCCGGCCCCTTCCGGAGGCACGTAATCCGGGGGTTTGTCCCGCGCGAAATCGGGCTGGTCGAGACCCGTCCACTCCGTGCGGTCGGCATCCCACCAGACGAGCTTCTTGCGTTCGCTCCACGGCTGGCCGTCCGGACGGGCGGAAGCCCGGTTGTAGAGGATGCGCCGATCGGCCGGCCACGCGTAGCCCCAGCCGTGCCCGTAGTCCCCTGTCGCGTGTCGTTCGCGCGCCCGGTTGCGTCCGTTCTCATAGACGCCGGAGTAGATCCAGCAGCCGCAGAGCGTCGATCCGTCATTGTGCAGGGCGGTGAAGCCATCGAGCAGGCTTCCATCGGTGACCATGCGCCCGTTGATCTCGCGAAGGATGCAGTCGACATCGGGTTCGTCGTGCGGTCCGCTGGTCGGGTAGTCCCAGGTGAGCGCGTTGAGGCCCGCGTTCCGGGCCGACGGATCCTGTGCCGCGCGGACCTTGAGACGACGACCGAGGTGATACATGAACCACGCTTCGCTGCGTGCATCGCCAGGCGGGTCGACCGCCTTCTCGTGCCACTGGAGCAGGCGCTGGGTATTGGTGAAGCAGCCGTCCTTTTCGGCGTGCGCTGCGGCAGGGAAGAAGAACACCTCGGTGTCGATATCCTCGGTCCGCATCTCGCCGCGTTGGATTTCGGGAGAGTCCAGCCAGAACGTCGCCGTCTCCGTCTCGACCAGGTCGCGCACGACCAGCCACTCGAGGTTCGCCATCGCCCGTCGCTCGAGACGGGCATTCGGCGCCCCGACCGCGGGGTTCTGCCCCATCACGAAGAGGCCTTCGATTGGCGCCCGCCCGACCTCAAGGTCGGGCCTACGTGTGGCGATGTCCTCTTCCGTAGGCCCGACCTTCAGGCCGGGCGGGGGTGTGGCAATGCCCTTTTCCGTAGGCCCGACCTTCAGGTCGGGCTTCCCGGCGTCGGCCATGTCGAGCCAGTATCCGAAATGAGAATGGTCGCCGCTGATACGCGGCAGCCAGCCGAATCCGAACTCGTTGCCGCTCGTGGCGTGCTCGCCGTACCACGCCTTGAGCAGCGAGACGAGGAACGTGTCGAGGTGCGCCCACCATCCCGCGTTCGAGCGGTGCCTTTGCAGATAGGCCGGCAGCGAGCGCGAATCGTTCCCGAACGCGGGCATCGGGATGTAGCCCGGCAGGATGTCGTAGAGCGTCGGAATATCGGTGGAGCCCTGGATCGAGGCGTGGCCGCGCAGCGCGAGGATCCCTCCGCCAGGACGCCCGATGTTGCCGAGCAGCAGCTGCAGGATCGCCGCGCTGCGAATGATCTGCACGCCGGTCGAATGCTGTGTCCATCCCACCGCGTAGCAGATGGCCGCGGTCTTGTCGGGGCCGGACGCTCGACAGAACGCGTCCGCCACGCGTAGAAAGGCCTCGCGCGGGACGCCGCATACCTCCTCGACCATGTCCGGCGTGTAGCGCGCGTAGTGCCGTTTCAGGATCTGGAACACGCAGCGCGGATGCTGCAGCGTGGGATCCCGATGCGGATCCTCCACCTTCGAGGCATTGTCGCCGCCGTCCTTGCCATGCCCGCCGCGTTCGTCGTCATGCGCGACCTGCTGGTCCGCGTGTTCAGCTCCCTCGTACGCCCAGCTCTCCGGCGAGTACTTACGCTCGCC
>DATLXE010000126.1:0-3608 GCA_035575795.1 Gemmatimonadaceae bacterium | reverse complement strand
TGTCGCCGCTCGCGAAGTCGACGTCGAAGCGGTGCGGGACCGCGACCTGACCCGTGCGGCCGAGTTGCTCGAGCAGTATCCGGCGATTGGATTCGTCGACGCGACCGTCGTCGCCATCGCGGAGCGCTTGAAGCTGTCGAGTATTGCGACGACCGATCGTCGTCACTTCGCGTCGATCGTCCCGAAGCACGTCAAGTCGTTCGAACTGGTGCCGTGAAGCGGCGGGTTGGCAGCCGTTTCGTAGGCCCGAGCCGCGTGTGAACGTGGTAGAATCCGATGTTGCCTGTGGCGCTGCCGACGGTCGTGGCAGTGACACTTCCTCACGCGCACCTGCGCATGTGGGCCGCTAGCTCAATTGGCAGAGCAGCAGACTCTTAATCTGCGGGTTGATGGTTCGATTCCATCGCGGCTCACCACTTTCCTAGACAATTCGCACATTCGTAGTTGACCGTTTGCGACTTGACACCCTAACTGACACCCTATCGTTTCAAGATAGCGTCCATCTTCGTGGCAGCGTCGGCCTGCAGCGTCGGCAGAACGTGGCTATAGGTGTTGAGCGTCAGACTAATCTGCGAATGCCCGAGCGTCTCCATGATGGTGCGAGCATCGACACCTTGAGCCAGCAACAGCGTCGCTGCCGTGTGGCGGAGATCGTGGAAGCGGATCGCCGGCAGGCCGGCTGAGAAAACCAACGCACGAAACTCGCGTGTGAAGTTTCGCGGGTCGAGCGGCGTGCCGATGGGTGTGGTGAATACGTGACCTGAGTCGGTCCACGCACCACCAGCGGCAAGGCGCTCCTCACGTTGACGGGTGCGGTGAGCCTTAAGCGCGGTCACGACCACGTTCGGCAGTCGCACCGTTCTGCGGCTCTTGGCCGACTTTGGTTCGGACGTGTGCAACGTCGTCTGAACAGACCGCCACTTCTCACGTAGGGCCTTAAGCTCCGCTCGAATCTCCCGGCGCTCCGCACTGCGAGCGGGTGCCGCCTTCAGTCGTAAATGAATTTCCTTACGCTGTTCGATCAGCGGCTTACGCGCGGCTCGATCACCGCCGCTTCGCTCGAGGGCCTGGCGCACACACAAGATGCCAGCATCCAAGTCGACGTCGATCCAACGCAGGCCCAGTCCTTCACCGAGTCGCAACCCGAGAGCTGTCGCAACCGAGACCAATCCGCCCAATCTGTGATCACGCGTGTGTTCGAGTAAGGCGCGAGCCTGGTCGGGCGACAGCGGCTGGATCTCTCGAGCAACATGCCGGGGCGGCTCCACAAGTGCGGCGACGTTCCGCGCCACCAGTCCCCATCGAAGTGCCTGGTTGAGTGCTGCCCTGAGAACTGCCCTCGCATACCCGATCGTTCGGGCGCTCGCGCTGGCGGTTCGATGCTCTTGGAACCATCGATCAACGTGCTGAGGACTGAGCCTCGCGAGCGCGATGCGTCCGATGCCAGGCGACAGATGAAGATCCACCGCCTGCTGGTACGTCGCGAAGGCACGAGGCCGCAGGCGGCTCTCCTTGTGCTTCAACCAGTCCTGAAGGTAGCGGTCCACCGTCTGCCGTTCGTCGGTAATGACGCTTCCCTGCTGTGCAGCCTGAAGGATTCGAGGCAATAGATCGGCTACGGCCTTCCGCGTGCGCCCATAGACCGTCTTACGACGGCGTTTTCCGTTTTGATAGCCGAGATCAACACGCGCCATCCATCGGCCGTCGGCCCGCTGACTGATGCTGCCTTCACCGTGTCCGCGTCTTCTTGACATTTGCTTCTTCCTTTCGCTTCTTGTCGTGCTTACGGAATCGAGCACGGCTCGCGCACTTCGGTGTGCAGAACTTCTGACGAGCATCCTCAACGACGAACAGGCGATCACACTCGCCGCACAGGCTGAGCGGATCTTTATCCGCCAGTGAAACCGCCAGGGTGAGATAGCAGACTTCCAGTAGGGTCCGCGGCAGTATTCCCACGCGGAGGTGCCCGGGCTGAACAGATTCACCGCGTTCAGCTCGGTCGTAGATGAAGGCGCGCGTACCTTTTAGCGCAATACTCAACTGCCAGCCGCTCCAATGGCTCGCGTGAATCAAGAGGGAGTGGTCGTCTGTTTCCGCGATCCTCTCTGGGGGTGGATCCCAGTCACGAGCGACAAGTTCCCGACCTGCAGGAGCCTCAGTGGTGAAAAAGTGGGCTTTCAGCCGCAGGAGTGCCTCCGTGTTTCCGTCAACGGCGGCCCGCACGTCGAGGACTGTTCGGCCGATGGTCCGCAACGCGTCCGCAGCCTTCACGAATTCTTGAAACGGCGCGCGACCAGGCACGAGAGCGCCGGGTATTCTGTCGATGCCCTCTGCCCCCACATTCAGTAGACCGAAGCGTTGTGCAAAGCCGACTGCGTCGGTCTCAGTTCGCACACTGGTAAGCTCTCGACCGAGCGCTGGTTCTGACAGGGGGTCCCAAGCGCTGCCCCGCGCGTAGTCCACGACGATCGCGTCCCCCTCTAAACGTGCCGGACCCCGCAACCACCGTCGGTTCACCTGGCGCACCGTGGTCCTGCTGGCGACAGGCTGCCCTACTGCTTTCTTCGCCATTCACGCCTCCAACTTAAACGCCCAACGCTATTCAACGGTGCAACGTTAGCACACCTTTACAGCGTTGTCCATCGCGTTTACTCTTTAGCAGAAGAGAGCACTTCTACACGCTCTGGAGGGATTGAGAGACCAATGGCAGAAACACTACTCCTCAAGCCGCAGGAGGCCGCCGACCAGCTACGGGTCAGCCGCGCCAAGACGTACGAACTCATTTCGTCGGGGCAAATTCCATCCATTCGGGTCGGGAGTTCCGTGCGTGTTCCCGCTGGTGCTCTACGCGAGTGGATCAGTCAGCAACTCGCGGACAGGAACGTCGCTTAAACGGCGACGCCCCGCCCGCGGTGGACGCGGAAACGGGGCGGATGCTGATCGCTGGAGACGATCAACACATGACCATCTTACTGCACGACTTACACGCTGACGATATTCAATGGAACCTCGCCCCGCTGGACGACGACGCCGCCGATGTCTGGCCGCTCGATCTTCCGGCGGCACGCGCCCGCATCATCGACCTCGAGCGCGACTTCTTGGTGTGCCGGATGTGGTTTCGCGAATCACTGCACGCGCTCCACCTCGTGACTCGCGAACGCGATCGCCTCAAACAGACCGTTCAGGAGCTGCGCGAGTCACTCCATGGAGCGCGCGCGGCATGAGCACGAAGCGCGGGGTTGCGGTGGGCACCCCTTGGACCTCGGACGCGCCGGCGATCGCCTGCGAGCGCGAGTTTCGGGTTGTCGGCGACGGCGAACAGTTCATGATGCGCCTGGTCGACGTGCCGATTGAATTCGAGCTCGATCGCCCCCGGTTTGATCACGGGGAACTGATCGGACAGTTGACGGTGCGAACCGACCTCACCGGCGCTCGCACGTTCCAGGGCGTCTTGAGTGTCGGCACGTTGAATTGCTCCTCACCGACGGCTCGGAAAACGCGTGCGAATCAACTCGCGGAGCTTGCGTGCGCACCACAGATCGACTTCCTGCGACTGGTGGAGGAATTTGCCATCCGCGTGCATACCGCGATGCGGACGGGCGGCGAGG
>DATLXE010000125.1:0-5301 GCA_035575795.1 Gemmatimonadaceae bacterium | reverse complement strand
TTTTTGGTTTTCTGGCGAAAAAATGTGACCATTTCGGTCGCGAACAAACGTAGTCGGCAAGGTACCGCAACACACGGGACTCCGACACAAATGAATGAGGATGTACCGCACATGCGTACCACCGGCAAAGTAAAGTGGTTCAACGACGCCAAGGGTTTTGGCTTCATCACCCCCGAGAACGGACAGAAGGATTGCTTCGTCCATCACTCCGCCATTCAGGGCAACGGCTTCAAGTCGCTGGCCGAAGGCGAGCGCGTTGAGTTCGATATCGTGCAGGGCCAGAAGGGTCCGGCGGCAGAGAACGTCACCAAGCTTCGCGATTAATTCGTAGCTTGCAAAACGCAGGATAAAAGGCGGGGCAGCGCTGGACTCAGTCCGGAGCTGCCCCGTTTTTTTTTCCTGCACTCACAGTAGCCAGGGAGGTTTATGGCCAAGGAAGAAGCAATCGAGCTGGAAGGGACGGTCACTGAAGTGCTCCCTGACGCGACCTTTCGCGTTCAGGTCCAGAACGGCCACGACGTGCATGCCACGATCGCCGGCAAAATGCGCCGCTTTCGCATTCGCGTGCTCGCGGGCGACCGCGTCACGCTCGAAGTCTCGCCCTACGACCTGACCCGGGGTCGCATCACCTTCCGTCACAAGGGCTGAGATACGCCTGCGCTACTGCACGTAGCGCGACGAGGGAATAGAGATCGGCGCCGAGGACGCGGTCGGTCTTATCACCTACATGCGGACGGACTCGACCCGTGTGGCGCCGTCGGCCTGGTCATGGTGCGGTCCCACAGAAAAGCAGGGACATCGCCCAGAAGCCGTCTTGCTCATACCGACAACCTTTCCGTGATCATCCATCCCGACCTCCGGGCGGCTATTGTGCGGCTGCCATTTGGCGGATATATTACAGCCATATGGCCATCATCCACACGGGCAAGCCCGAAAGCGCTGACCTAGCCGAATTGCGGGTGCGTACGAAAGCAGGAACGCCGCGGGGGCACTACTACGTCGCGCTGCTGGGCTTACGGAACTATGAACCGTTGCGGATCGCTGCAACCGTCCTGAAGGGATTGGCCTATTCATCACTCCTTCGTCTGCACCGCAACAGCACGCTTTCGGCGGCGACGATTGCAGAAAGTGCGCAGATCACTCCTCGCACACTTGCGCGCCGAAAAATGTCTGGCAAGCTCGAGCCTGACGAATCGGACCGGCTCGTCAGAGTGTCCAGGATCGTAGGGCGAGCACTGGAGCTGTTTGAGGGCGATACCACCGCCGCTCGGGTTTGGCTCTTAGGGAGCCAGACTGGTCTCGGTGGAGCTGTTCCGTTGGAACTCGCGAAGACAGACGTGGGAGCCAGGGAGGTTGAGAACCTCATAGGGCGTCTCGAGCACGGAATACCAACGTGAGCCTCGGGAGCCATGCCGACAGTCTGGCGCCTTGTTAAGACGCGGTTCGCAGCCGCGGCGTTTGATGGGGAAGGCGCTCGAATCTACGGCGGCCGATGGAACAGCCCGGGTGTAAGTGTCGCCTACGCATCGGAAACCACCTCTCTTGCCATGCTCGAGATAATGGTTCACCTCAAGACAGACGAGATTCTTCCCTTGTACTCTCGCGTGTCGGCCGCGTTTTCAGACAACTTCATGCAAGCGATATCGCTCGGGAGCCTGCCGTCTAGCTGGAAGGACTACCCCCCGCCGCTGGAAACCGGGGCGATCGGAGACGAATGGATCGCTGCGGGATCATCGGCGGTACTCAGGGTGCCAAGCGTCCTGGTCGAGACTGAGCATAATTTTCTATTGAACCCGGCTCATTCGGATTTCAGCAAGATCATCATTGGCACACCAGAGTCGTTCCCCTTCGACGAACGCCTCAGAAAGGAGTACCAGAAGGCTCACCCGCGATCTTGAGCTCAGTTGTACCGACTGTCACCCGGGAGCAACTTGCGTTTTTCTCACATTCTCGCTGGTCGAGGAGCTCTGCGGTTCGGGAGAGTTACGTTGCCCGCGGCGCTGACACTGCTTGTCGGCCAGGGATGTATGCCGGCCCCAATGCACAGCCCACGGATCGACGCCGGATTCACCGGCGGGGTAGCCGCGTCCTATACGGCGGGCCCAAGACGCACGCGCGGCGATGCAGGCGACATACCCTACGCGTACGGACCGGTAGGCGTACACGCGGGATATGGTTGGACTTCCAGGCGCCCCGAGGGCCTGGGCGCCCGCCTGGGCATTCACGTCCCAGTCCCCGCGGTAGTCGCGGCTCAGCTTGATTTGTACATACAGGTTCCACGGAGCATGGTTCTGGGACTGGACGCTGGCGTCGGCCTGACCTCGATCCCGGCTGGTGCGATCGTGATGCCTTATGCCCAGCTCGGCGCGCTGCGCCCGAGCGGGTCCGGGTTCTATGCAACGTATGGATTCATGATAGGTCCGGATCCAACGGACCTGAACTATTCCGGACGTGGCAGTGGCGCGGACGTTCCTGGGATTGCCTTTCAGAAAGTGAACGGACGCACGACGACTCGCGCGTTCGCGTTGGCGATTATCGGTCGGGATCGCCGATGTCCCGATGGAATTACCGACTGCGTCAGGCGAGACAATTGGGCGGTTGCGTCCGGAATAGCGATCGAGCGCCGGCGTCAGAGACGACGATAGCGGAGATCGAGCGACGGTTGATCGAGTACGCGCTCAGGAATACCCGCGGACCGCGCCGCTCGAAGTCTCGCCCTACGACCTGACAAGGGGCCGCATCACCTTCCGCCACAAGGGCTAAGAAAAGCCCTCTACAGCATCGGTCCCCTCATCATCTGAACTGACCAACTCTCAAACTTGTGTGTCTGCCACTCACAACTTCAGTTTGTGGAAGCCAGCCGAAGCGTTCAATCCCCAGCCCCCTATTGGACGTAGCGCAGGACGTCGTAAACGAACTTCACACCGAAGCGGATGTTGTCCAGCGAGATCCGCTCGTCGTTGCCGTGAACTCCGCGCTGCCGCTCCTCCTTGGGCACCTTGAAGGGGTCGAGCCCGTAGGTAGCGATTCCCAGCTTCTGATAGGTCGGCCGGTCCGTTGCACCGGTCAGCATCGGCGTCGTCACGAAAGATCCCGGCACGCTCTCGCGCGCGGCGCGTTCGACCGCGCGCACGAAATCGGAATTGATCGGACTCTCGAGCGGCGCCTTGGGCATCAGAATCGTCGAGAAGTGCACCGCCGTGTCGTTGACCACTCGCTTCAGCTCGGCGAGAACAGTTTCCGCGTCCTGGTCCGGCAAGAGCCGCACATCCACCTCCGCCGTCGCCTCGGCCGGGATGACGTTCGTCTTGTTGGAGCCGGTGAGGCCGGTCAGCGAGATGGTGTTGCGCACGTAAGCGTTCCAGAACGCGTCACCGAGAATGAACTCCCGCGCGCGCGGATTTCTGAGCGCGACCGAAACATTCTCCAGCCATCCCCGCTGCGGCTGCGGATAGTTGCGCGAAATGTCGCGAAAGTACTTGTCGACGCCTGGAATAACGTGAAACGGGGTTTCGTAGCGGGCAAGTTTGTCGAGAGCCGCAACGAGGCGCGGCACCGGGTTCTGCTTCGTCGGACGCGAGCCATGTGAAGGCGTGCCTTTCACGGTGAGCTTCTGCCAGAATGTGCGCTTCTCGGCGGTGCCGAGTCCGAAATAAACGAGCTTGCCGTCCTTGACGAAGTTCTCTCCGCCCTCGGTAAACAGAAACTCGACGTCCTTCAGGAGCTCAGGGTGCCTGTCGACGAACACGAGGGCGCCGGTGGAGCCGAGCTCCTCGTCGGCGTTTGCGATGAAGACGATGTCACGGTTGAGGGGAATCCCCGCCCGCTTGAGAGCAATCATGCCCATCAGGTGCATCGCGCCTTCGCCCTTCATGTCTACCGCCCCGCGCCCCCAGAGGTATCCGTCCTTTACAACTCCGCCGAAGGCGTCGACCGACCAGTACGCGGGAGCGACCGGCACAACGTCCATGTGCTGCACGATCGCGATCGCTTTCTTCGAGCCGTTTCCGCGGAGTCGGGCGTAAAGATTGGCGCGGCCGGCGCCCAGCTCCGTGGTGTCGAGGATCCGCACCTCGAAGCCTTCGCGCTCGAGAATTCCCTTGAGGAAGCGCGCCGTTGCGAGCTCGTTCCCGGGAGGATTCGTGGTGTTGATGCGCAGGTAATTCGCAAGGACGTCCTGCGTCTCGCGCGTGATCGCATCCCAGTCGAGCGGGCGCGCCTGCGCAAACGCCGGTGCAGCGGAGACAACGAGGAGGAGCGCAGCGGCGCGAAAGAGTGTGTTCATGACTGACGGGTTGAGGAACGGATGGTGAACCAGTGGAAATTCTCGCACCACGGGGAGTAGCCGGGAAGGCCCGCGGTTAATACAATAGCGCGCAGGACCGCCGACCACCGACCGAGGATGAGCATGGCGACGTACGCTACCCCGATCACGATGCCCGTCGACACTGGAGCGTCCCCCGTCGCCAGTGTCGCCGCTGGGCGTGGGCGAATCGATTCCGTCGACCTGCTGCGGGGCCTGATCATGGTGATCATGTTGCTCGATCACACGCGCGATTTCGTGCACGCCACCGGCATGACGCAGGATCCGACCAACATGGCGACGACGCACCCGGCGCTTTTCTTCACACGCTGGATCACGCACTTCTGCGCGCCGATCTTCGTGTTTCTCGCTGGCACGAGCGCGTACTTCCTCGAGACGCGGGGCAAGTCGAAGCGCGAGCTTTCCAGGTTTCTGATCACCCGCGGACTGTGGCTGATCGTGCTCGAGTTCACTGTCGTCCGCATCTTTGCGTTCTGGACCCTCGACTACGCCAGCCTTATCGGAATTCCACAGGTGATCTGGGCGATTGGCTGGTCGATGATCGTGCTCGCCGGGCTTATCCATCTCCCGCTCCGCGCCGTCGCGATCTTCGGCATCGGCATGATCGTCCTGCACAACTTCGCCGACCCGTTCCGCGTTCCCGGTTTTCGTGGTCCCGGATCTCCACTGCCCGGTTTCTTTGGCTCGCTGTGGGTGATTCTCCACCAAGGGGGGATTCTCTTTCCCTTTGGCTTCCCCGGCCCCGGGCTGTTCGTTCTCTATCCGCTGATCCCATGGATCGGCGTGATGGCGGCGGGATACGCGTTCGGGGCCATTTACAAGATGGAACCGGCAGAGCGCAGGCGCTGGCTCGTGCGCATGGGCATCGCGATGATCGTCACTTTCATCGTGCTGCGCGCGTTCAACGTCTGGGACCCGCGCCCGTGGGCCGTTCAGAAGTCCGCGCTCCTCACCGTTTGCTCGTTTCTGAACGTCGA
>DATLXE010000124.1:0-4081 GCA_035575795.1 Gemmatimonadaceae bacterium | reverse complement strand
AGGTTCATCCCCGCCTCCGCCAGGGAAGCCCGCATTGCCGAGAAATTTTCCTCGGACGCATTAATGGCGGCGAGGCGCGCCGACGTCGTTTCGATCGGTATTCGTGCCTCGATCAGGTCGATGAGAAGCTTCTTCGAAACCTTTGCGTCGAGGACAGGGTTCGCCACCACGAAGGAGTCGGTGGTGCTGCCGACGTACACCCCGGAGCCGTGGCGGATCACCACGACGCCGACGGTTTCCAGCTTTTTCAGCGCCTCCCTCACAGTTGGTGCGCCGACCTGATATTGCCTTGCGATGACCGTAATCGACGGCAGCCGGGTCCCCTGCGCCTGGGACGTCGCGCGGATTTGCTGCCTGATACGGCTCGCGATGTCGTCGGCGAGGTTCTGGCGCGAAACCGGGCTAAGGGAAACGGTCGTCTGGATACCCTGCAATTAAGGCCTGTCGACAGGTCACCAAATCATATGACGACCGCCGACATTAGGAGGGGGACCAGGACCTGTCAAGCTGATCCGGGGTGGGCAGCCCGGCGTCTGGCCTGCCGATCAGTGCGCGGGGAAGAAGCGGCGAACCTCCTGCTCGCTCAGTCTCCGCCACTCAGGAGGTTCGATCAGGCGCGCACGACCGTCGCTAGCGAGGAAAACGCGCAGTTGCTCGTAAGGCCGGTGAAGGTTGAAGGGCGTGAGCTCACGCCGGATCCAGGTTCTCCGGTACCAGCCGTCGAACGGTGGACTTTCCGCGCGGCTGATCTCTGTCTCGAGCGTTTCGAGTGGAACCATCGCCGATCGCATTGCGCTCCAGAATGCCGCCCTGGTCGGGGAATGCAGGCCAGCGGCAATCAGAAGTGCCGCATCGGCGTGGCGCAGCTGAACGAGGAGCGGCAGCTCCGCATGCTCGAAAAAGTAGCGGCCCTGGGCGCGTGATGTTTTCTGCCTGACGCGGGCCGCGATGGCGATCGCCTGCCGGATGTCTGCCGAGCGCTTTCGAAGCAACGCGAGTGTGTCCGCCGGGACTGCACTCGAAGGTTCGCCCGCTGCCGCCCGGTATGCTCGATCGAGGATCCCGGCAAAGGCGTTCGAAGCGGACCACGTATCCGCTGGTTTGTTCATTAGCGCGTGATACCGCTCGTAGAATTCAGCGGCCTCGGCCGCGGCTGGCGTTCCGAAGTATTCCGCAGACCACCACCTCACGTATCTCGCCGCCGGATCCGGGCCGGACAGCGCGGTGCGCGCGTCCCATGCGATCTCCGCAATCATACGGCCCTCCATCACGAACTCTCGCAGCTCCGAAACATTCACGAGGAGAAACTCGGTCGCTCCGGCGTCGATGCCCTTCCCCACTTCAGCGGCCACGACCGAAGGCGACACGACGTGCGCGGACTGCATCGTGCGCTCGGCCCCGAAATACGCAAGGTGGTAGTACATGCCGTGCTTCCACACGCCCCTGTCCGCGGGGAGAGCGCGCATGCGACCGTCGTTGTTGTCGGGCCAGACGATTATCACGTCCCGCGGCAGGTCGAACGCCTTGGGATCCGCCCGATAGCGGTCGAGCATCTCGGTGTACATCGTAAAATGGAACGGGGGTCTCGTTGCGGCCGGCACGAGGTCCTTTACGATCTCGAGCTGGGTCCTGATTACGTCACGAAAGACGGCATTCCTGGCTGAATCCGTCATGCCGGGCGGAAACGCGTATGAATGGTCGTCAGTACCCCTCATCCCGACCGGCCACACGACGTTGAGGTCCCGGTTTTCCCGCGCTCCAGCTCGCCAGTACTCGACCATTCCATCACGATTCCCGAACCAGTCCCAGACCGGCGAAACTCCGCGCTCCCGGGCGAGATTGAAACGCGTTATTCCGAACGGGTTCGAGAGCAGGACATCGTAGTGATGCGACGTATAGAAGAGGCCCCAGTCACTCGCGAGCTTCTGCACCTCATGACGCCGGTGTGCCCGCGTGTAAGGGGCAACCATGTTCATGCGGAGGCGGAGCGCAGTCTCGAAGAACCGGGCATACCAGGCGAGCGGTACATCGCCGATGCGGAGCGGATAGCCCGAGACTTCGAACGGCCGGGGGAGAATATCCTCGTCGTCGTGGAAGAAACCGCGGTAGCGGATCGTCGGCGCGCCGGACGCAAATCTGGTCTGCTTGAGAACCAGCGGGTTCGTGCGCGGGGGAGCATAGCCGGTCCATAGATACAGCGGGTCGATGCCGAGATGCTCAGAGAGGGTGTAGGCGGCGAACGCGGTGCCTCGGGAGTCCGAGCCTGCCAGCCAGACGGCCGAGTCCGTAGTCGCGATCTGATATGATTCCCACTTGCCGCGGAGTGCCGCGGAATCGATGGCAGCCGGCAGCGCGGCATTTCCGACGGTCACGAGGCGGATCGTTACACGACCGGACGACGGCTGGCTGACGATCGGCGGGCGGTATCCGCTGATTCGCTCGATGTCGGCAGAAAGAAAGTTCGCGGCTTGCAGAACGGCGGAGTTCTCGGACCCGGACACGACGATCTCGCAGCCGGCGCCCCCCGCCGCGAGAATGGTGGCTTCCCGAGCGTAGGGCGGCGCCGCGACCCACGACCCGCGCACGGGTCGGTCCCACGCCTGCGAGCCAGCCGGCGGCGCGAGGCAATGCAGAGCAGTGGCGAGCGCCGCGACGCGTATCGAAATCACGGCGGTCTCGCGCTAAAGCCGCGACGAATCGTCGAACTTCGCGGGCGTCATTCTCGGCACGAGCAGGTGAATGACGGCTAGCGCGGTGACATACGCGAGCCCCGCGAAGATAAAGATGGGCGTGTAGTCGTTGCCGTTCGCATCGAGGACGGCACCCACGATGCGCTGAAAGAAGAAACCGCTCATCGCCCCCGCAAATCCGCCGATCCCGACGACGGTTCCGATGGCGCGACGCGGAAACATGTCGCCGGGAATCGTGAAGAGATTGGCCGACCACCATTGGTGCGCGGCGGCTGCCAGCGCAACAAATGCGACCGCAATCGCCAGATTTGGTGCCGCGGGGGCGAACATGGTTGGCACAATCGCGACCGCGGCAATCAGCAACGCAGTCTTTCGCGCCCTGTTAACGCTCCATCCGCGCTTGATGAGAAAACTCGAGAACCAGCCACCGGCGACGGAGCCAAAGTCAGCCATCAGGTAGATCGTTATCAGCGGAAGCGCTACTGCGGCGAGCCGCACCCCGTATCGCTCATCGAGAAATTTCGGAAGCCAGAACAGGTAGAACCACCAAACGGGGTCGGTGATCAGTTTGCCCGCGGCGAAGGCCCAGGTCTGCCGGTGCCGGAATACGGCCTTCCACGGGATGGGCTCTGACGACTCCAGGGCGTCGCTCCGAATGTGCGCGAGCTCGCCGGGCGTCACGCGCGCGTGCTGTTCCGGGAGCTGATACATCAGCAGCCACGCGATCAGCCAGATGAATCCGAGCGCGCCGGTGATGATGAACGCCATGCGCCATCCCCAGCGCAGGGCGATGAAGGGGACTATCAACGGCGTAAGCATGGCGCCGACATTCGAGCCGGCGTTGAAAATACCCGTTGCGAGCGCCCGCTCGCGGGCGGGAAACCACTCGGTGACTGCCTTGATTGACCCAGGGAAGTTTCCCGATTCGCCGAACCCGAGCGCGAACCGCGCAACGGCAAATCCGCGGGCGCTGTTCGCCAGCGCATGGCCGATCGCGGCGAGACTCCACACGATGACTGCGAACGCAAACCCGAGTCGCGTCCCGACCCTGTCCAGCAGGCGTCCCACTCCCGCGTACCCGATGGCGTACGCCAGCGTGAACCACGACACGATGCCGCCGTACTGCGTCTGCGTCCATCCGAACTCGCTCTGCAGTGTCGGCGCGAGAATGCCGAGCACCTGACGGTCGATATAGTTGATCGTCGTGGCGAAGAAGAGCAGCGCGCAAATCTTCCAGCGGTAGCGTCCAATCGAAGAGGAGCTCATCGCTGCACCCTCCCGCTCGCGTCGCCAGCAATGAGGGCTCTCACCTCGGCGACACTGACGCGGTTAAAGTCGCCGGGTATCGAGTGCTTGAGGCACGACGCGGCGGTGGCGAACTCGAGTGCGCC
>DATLXE010000123.1:0-1508 GCA_035575795.1 Gemmatimonadaceae bacterium | reverse complement strand
ACGAAGCCGACGGCAAAGGTCGAGAGATAGGCGATCAGGGCGAGGGTATCGTTGCCCTGTGGATAGAACAGCGGAGCGATGACGGTCGCGAGGCTGCCGAAGATATAGAAGTCGTACCACTCGATCATGGTGCCGACGGCCGATGCGGCGATGACGTTCCAGATGCGGTACTGACTTGTGACGGCAGCGTGTTGGGTCATCCGGCCGTCAAGCCTACCATCTCGAGCGCGTTCTCGATGGCGGCGCCGCTTGCCGTGTTGTCGAAGATGCACCAGGTATCGGAGCACGACTCGGCCGCTCGCAGATCGGCGGCCCAGCGCCCGATGCGCGCGGTTGGATACCTCGACCAGTACGTCCGCGGCGAGCCATGGAGGCGGTAGTACGTCATACCCGGCCAGCCCCCTGGCCGTTGCGCGGCTGCGATGCGCGGTGGGTCCGCGGCGACGCGGGCGACACGATAGTCGACGAGAAGCGCGTCAGATTTGTCGGTGAACCACGTCTCGTGCCGGGGCTCGCACACGACGTCGCCGGCCCAGGTCTCTCGCAGCAGCGTGAAGAAGGCGTGCGCCGTGCGTGCGTGGAATTCGAGCGACGGCGGCAACTGCACGAGGACAGGCCCCAGCTTGCCGCCGAGTCCCCTGGATTCATCCAGAAAGCGCTGCACGAGCGGCCTCGTCCGTTTCAGCTTTGCGTCGTGGGTGATGGTCCGCGGCATTTTCACCGCAAACCGGAAGCCCGGGGGAGTGATGGACGCCCACTTCTCGTAGACCTTCGTCGCATGCGGACGATGAAAGGACGAGTTGATCTCGGCGCAGTTGAGAATGCCCGCGTAGCGTTCGAGATGCGCGCCGGTGCCAGGGAACCGGTCCGCCACGGCGCGCGGGATGCTCCACCCGGCGGTTCCCACTCGAATCAGCGGACCACCACCGTCGCTGCCGCGGTGCGGCCCGACCCGTCGTGGGCCTCGATGCGGTGGCGGCCCGGCACCAGGGGCCACTCGACCCTGCTGCCTGCGTCGGCAGCCCCCACGACCCGACCGTCGATGGTCCACCGGACAGGTCCGGCGGGTGCGGCAGCCTTCAGCGACAGTGTCTGAAACTCGCGGCGTAGCGTCGGATCGATCAGGTAGGTCGCGCCGTCGGGGGGGCTGACGATGGTCAGGACGCGCACGCGCACGTGCGATGTGCGAGGTGCTAGGTGCTCACGTGCTACGTGCGGGCGTGCCACGACGGACGTGCTACGTGCCTTGTCCGATGTGCTACGTGCCATGTCCGACGTGCTGGGTGCTATGTCCGACGTGCTGGGTGCTATGTCCGACGTGCTGCGTGCGTCGCTCGACCACGGGCGCGATGTCGGCGGCGCGAACCGGCTGGTTGAAGCGCAGCAGCACCACCGTCCTGCCGCCTGCAACGTCGCCGCGCCGGTAGGAGTCGGTTCCGCGCAGCCTCACCGTAGGCGTCGTGAAACGGAAGACATACGGCTTCGCCAGCTTCCGCCCGCTCAACGCT
>DATLXE010000122.1:0-2618 GCA_035575795.1 Gemmatimonadaceae bacterium | reverse complement strand
ATGGTCGTGCCCTTTGAGCACGTCGACGAGATGAACGCGATCTACCGCCGAGGCTTCGAATCGCGCGGCCTGGACTACGCCATCTGGGGACATCTTTCGGATGGAAACGTCCATCCGAACGTCATCCCTCGGAGTTACGACGATGTGCGGCTGGGCAGGGAGGCGATCCTCGAGTTCGGACGCGAGGCCGCGCGTGTCTGGGGTTGCCCGCTCGCCGAGCACGGCGTCGGCCGAAGTCCGATCAAGCAGGCGCTGCTTCGACAGTTGTATGGCGACGATGGCATCGACCAGATGCGCGCCGTGAAGCGCGCGCTCGACCCGTCGTGGAAGCTGGCGCCTGGCGTGATCTTCTCCCGCTGACACCCGTGCGTGTGACCATCGGCGGTGGTCGTGAGTCGAAGTTCAGGCGAGCGCGAGATCGGTCTTCGAAAAATTCCCGCCGGTGCACGGGAGCGGCATGTCGGCGAGTTTCGCGGTCGCGTACGCCAGGCAATCGCCGAAATTGAGCGCGGCTTTGTGGCGCCCCCTGCCGAACCGGGCGTGCGCCTCGACGGCCACCTTCCAGTGGTCTTCGCCGCACGGCACGATGGTCACGTGCCAGTCGCTGAGAAAGCGCTCCAGGAAGGCTCGCGGCTCCATGCTCAGGCGGGACCGAAGGACGAGCGCGGTTTCGACGAACGTCTGCGCGCCGACCCCCAGGCTGGACGCGCGATCGAGCTTTGACAGAAGCACGAGGCAGTCGGGCTCTTCCGTGGCAATCGCGACGATGGCGGACGAATCGAGAATCACACGCCCTCCGGCCCGTAGCCGAGGATGGCGTCCTCCTGCTTGCGTGTCAGCCGGCGCCCCCGGTGCGTGCGCGGCACCTTCGGCCAGACCTCTCGCCTCAGGAAGGCGAGGAATTCGGTCTGACGGTTGCGGTGGAGGACGCTGGTGGCGAGCCGCGCCTTGCGCTCCTCAAGCGCCCGGCCGATCGCTTCGGTCTTGCTCTCCCTCGCGAGTGTCGCCACTTCGGCCGCCAGCCGTTCCACGCGAGGATTCTTGATATTGAGGGCCATGACGGTCAGTGTGGGTATGGTGTAATTTGTCAACCTGGGTGTAACAGTCCAGGGGGAGACAACGGGCCACGGACAACACGGCCGCACGGAAGCGAAACGAGTCCGCCTGCAACGCCATATCGCTCCCGAAGGACAACGCCCTCGGGCGACAACGATGACCAGGCGACGTCCCGCGTGCCTTCGGTCAGCTGGCGGACCTCACCGGCTGCCTTCACGGGCGATCACTGGGCCGCGATGCGCTTCAGCGTCTGAATCTCGTGCATCTCATCCGTATGCCTGCCGCCCAAAGGCGTTGTCAAACGTGCGCCGAATACGGTAACGGCCAGCGATGGTGTCGGAATCGGTTGGCCGTCGGCCAGGAAACCTGGCTCAGCACCTTCCGATCGGGATTCACACTCACGGTCCTCATCGTCAGGCAACGAGGCCCGTCCGCTAAACTGACGACGCCGACTGACGACGCCGACTGACGACTCCGACTGGAGACCGCCGACTTCATCCGGCGACGTCGAGGAAGGCAGCCCTGAAGGGCTGCGCTACGGGCCTCGTTTCGCCTCAGTGTTATCCGTGTTGTCCGTGGCTCAGCCACTCCGTGTTGTCGGTGTTTTCAGTGGCCCGTTGCCTCCGCTCTCTCCGTCTCCTCCGCCGGTGATCGGTGGCACCACTTGCCGGCCACCGCCTCGTCGTCCATCATACGCAGCATGAGCCTGATGGATCGCCTCGCCCGTTGGCCCGTCGTTCAGCAGCTCCGCACCGGGGGCGACGGCACGGGTCCGGAGGCGATGTCGGATGCCACGCGGTCGCTCCAGCCGCGCAACACCGGCACGCAGGTCGCGCGCTCGGTCTGCCCGTTCTGTGCGGTTGGCTGCGGGCAGCTGATCTTTCACCGCGACGGCAAAGTCGTGTCGGTCGAGGGAGATCCCGCCTCGCCGATATCCGAAGGCCACCTGTGCCCGAAGGGGGCCGCGACGCAGGAGCTCCTCACGCACGACGCGCGCGCCACGAAAGTCAAATACCGCGCGCCGGGTGCCGCGGCGTGGACGGAACTCGACCTCGAGTCCGCGATGAACATGGTCGCCGACCGCGTGTGGACATCACGCGAGCGGCATTTCGAAGAACGGCGCGACCTCGACGGCGAGTCGCTGCCGCTCATGCAGTGCGCGTCAATCGCACACCTCGGCGGCGCCACGCTCGACAACGAAGAGAATTATCTGATCAAGAAGCTGTTCACGGGCGGCCTCGGAATGGTGGCGCTGAGCAACCAGGCCCGCATATGACATAGCTCCACCGTGCCCGGTCTGGGCACGACCTTCGGGCGTGGCGGCGCCACCACGGCGCAGCAGGACCTTCAGAATTCCGACGCCATCCTCATCATGGGATCATCGATGGCCGAGAACCATCCGGTCGGATTCCGGTGGGTCCTCAAGGCACGCGAAAAGGGAGCGACGGTCATCCACGTGGATCCCCGCTTCACGCGCACGTCGGCGATGGCGGACATGTGGGTCCCCCTGCGAGCCGGAAGCGACATCGTCTTTCTCGGCGCGATGGTCAATTACGTCCTGG
>DATLXE010000121.1:0-1991 GCA_035575795.1 Gemmatimonadaceae bacterium | reverse complement strand
GTTGCCACGGGGCACCCACACGCCTGCGCCTCGACCAGCGGCCAGCCGAAACCCTCGTAAAATGACGGGAAAATGAGGGCGAGGGCGCCGCTGTAGAGTGCCCTTAGCGCCTCGTTAGTCGGAGTTTCCACTTCCAGGACCAACTCAGTCAGCCCGAGCATCGCGACGGTCTCCCTCAGCTCGGTGGGCCACCGCGCCCCTGCCATCACGAGCTTTGCGTCCCGGTATGGAGCAGTCCGGCGAAGTTCGCTGAAGATCCTTACGACGCCTGGCCGATTCTTGTAGGGGTAGTTTCCGCCGACGTGAAGAAAATACTGGTCGTGCGGGTCGGCACCGACGTGCACGAGAGTCGCGTCGATTTCCCCGCGCGTCGCCGGCGTGTAAGGATAGTTGAGGGGATTGTAAGCAACTCTCACCCTTGCCGGATCGCACGCCGTGAATCTGAGCAATTCTTCCTTCGTGTAATCGGATACGCAAATCACGGCGTCCGCGGCCTCGAGCCCTTTCCGGTTGCTCGCCTGGAGCACCCTGCCGGTGTATTTGAGCGAGTGGTCCGGAACCGTTCCCAGTCCAGCACGGATTGCGAACATGTCGTGACACGTGATGACCGTGACATGCCGGCGGAGAAGTCGGGCGTAGGACCCATTCCCCTGGTCGGTGATGTGTACTATGTCAGCCCATGCAGCGTCCTTGTTGAGGCGCCGGGGAAAGATCAGGTATTTGTCGAGGTAGCCAAGCCACTTTGCCGGACTCGTAGCGTCCTTTGTCAGCTTGCCAAAGACTCGCGGAGGAATGACCAGCCGTACCGCGTGTCCACTATCCGTCAGCACGCGTTCCAGCATCTCCGCATACCGGTTCATGCTCTCGGAGCGGTCGGCGGCGTAGTTTCCGACGAGCAATATCTTTTTCTTTTTTCGGGACATAATGTCTGAGGCGTTGAAGCGCATCACCGCAACGATCGCCGCCGGGACTGCCGGCCAGGTGATTGTGTTCCTTTCGCGGATCGTCCTGGTGCCGCTTTATCTAACCGCGTGGGGTACCAATGGCTACGGTCAGTGGATTCTCATCTCCTCGTTCGCGGCTTACCTCGGAACTCTCGACATCGGCGTCCAGATGTACGTGATGAACAGGTTGACGCAGGCCCATAGTCGCGGCGACCTGGAGGAGTATCACGTCCAGCAGAACACGGCGTTCGCCTACTACGCCCTCCTCGCCACCGCGGCGACCGCGGCACTCGCGCTCTTTGTCTACTCCGCGGACGTTTCGCGACTTCTTGGCGCCGACATGCCGCGGCTCGAGCTGGCGCACATCCTGATGCTGCTTGGCGCGGGCATCGTCTGGGCCTTGCCCGCTTCCATAATCTGGAACACGGCGCGAACTGCGGGGAATCCCGCTGCCTCGCAATGGTTCAGCAATCTGCAGACTGCGGGCGTACTCCTGTTCTCGGCGGCGGCGCTGCTGCTGCTGCCATCGATGAAGCTGGTGGCGGCGATACCGCTCGTTTCAGTGCTGGCGACGTGCGCCGTCGCTTACGCGTACAACACCCGGCGCGTGCCCGAAGTAAGACTCGGTTTCCGCGCGGCGTCGGCCCGGGAGGCCGCAGGCATGATCCGGCCGAGCGCGCTGTTCGGATTAATCGTGGTTGCTGTGGCGTTCGGGCAGCAGATTCCCCTGCTTCTCATAAGTCATTCCGTCGGCATTGTCGCGGTCGCGGTCTTCGCAACTTCCCGGACGCTCACCGGATTGATCCGCCAGTTCGTGTCTCTGCTCAGCAACGCTACCTGGACCGATCTGACAAGACTGGAGACGCGGGGGGACAGCGAGCGGCTAAGCTCGGCGATGCGGATTCTGGTGGCCACGAGCATGATTGCCGTTATCGCGCTCGCTGGAACGCTGTGGTTCGACGTCCCTGCCGTGATTCACTACTGGACGGGGGGTAAAATCGAGCCGGAATTGAGCCTGCTCCGGCTGATGCTGCTCCAGGTCATAGT
>DATLXE010000120.1:0-16450 GCA_035575795.1 Gemmatimonadaceae bacterium | reverse complement strand
CTCGCGTACGGCGGAGCCATGCTGCCATATGCGATGGTGCTGCACGACGGGCAGGGGCAGGTGGTGAGCACCGAGTGGATCGCCGCTGGCGCCGCGAGCCTGCCGTTCTCGGCCCACGAGACGCGAGCCTCCACTGGGAAGACCGTCGTGCGCTACCTTCGCCTGGGGTTCACGCACATCGTTCCGCTCGGCCTCGACCACGTCTTGTTCGTCCTGGGTATTTTTTTCAGCAGCGCGCGCTGGCGACCTGTCCTCGCGCAGGTGACTGCCTTTACGATCGCGCACTCGATCACGCTGGCGTTGGCGATGACGGGGGTGGTGCAGGCGCCACCCTCTTTCGTGGAGCCGCTCATCGCCGCGTCGATCGTCTATGTGGCCGTCGAGAACCTGCTGACCGACCGGCTTCGCGTCTGGCGGCTCGCGGTCGTTTTCGCGTTTGGCCTCCTGCACGGTCTCGGATTCGCCGGCGTCTTGACGTCACTGGGCCTTCCGGCCGGGCAGCTCGCCTGGGCCCTCGCCGGCTTCAACGTCGGTGTGGAGTTCGGTCAGCTTGCCGTCATCGTTGCGGCAGCGGCGTTGCTGCTGCTCCTCCGCCTCGTTATAAAGAGCCCGCGCGAGCGCATCGCGGTACCGGCGTCGTGTGCCATCGCGATCGTGGGGGCCTACTGGACGATCGAGCGGCTCGGCCTTCTGGGCTGACCCTTCGATTCATTGGCGCCTGTCATTGCCGCTGCCCCTCACGCACCAGCCGCGATGGGATTTAGTCTTGGCCAGGAAGGATAGCTGCGGCCCTGGATTTCAGTCACTCGAAGGAGTGCAGTTGAAGCGAAGGAACGAGAGATGGCGTCCCCAGCGGGATTGTCAAAGCTGGACGCCCGGGTGGGAGGGCCGTTGCGGCGCGTGGCCTAGACCGGGCTCCCTGAGAGGCCGGAGCAGGGGGCTTGCTTACCCCTTCCCCCGCTCCGCTCATCGTCCTCCGGCCTGCTACACGCGGCCAGGACCGTCCGACCGAGGACGCTTTGGACCTCGGCCAGCTTAAAAAAACGCGCGCTGAAAAAACTCTTCTGCTCTCAGGAGCTACCGCGTGTTGTTGTGGTCCAAGATAACGGCCTGCTTACCCGATTTGAGCTCAACCGGGACGCTCCAGACGACATATTGAGCACCCAGTTCAAAGGCACAGAAGACGAAATACTTGCCGGGGGGGGCCGAGATAATCGCCTTGCCGTCGAAGTCCGTCATTGCACTGGCGATGGTATGGGTTTTCAAAAACTCACCCATCTGCCTCGTTTGTTCGCTGCTCGGCTTTCGCTCCATTTCTGCAAGGCGCTTTGTCGTTAGATAAAGGGCAGTCTGCAATTGCACGTTCCGAATTCCCGTCGGATGAACCGCCAGTAGTTTGTCACCAAAATCCGCGTCCAGCAGCGTGATCAGCGTCCGCGCCACGCGCTTCACGTCGCCATTTCGCAGTTGAACGCCTGCCTCTATGGACAGTTCGGCCGTTGCGCCTGCCTGCGGCTCCTGTATGGGAGCGCCTGCAAGTTGCGCAGAGATCAGAACAAGGGCGAGAAGAGCCATTCAGAGCACCTTTCATTGACGCCTACAGTTCGGGGCAGGACCGGGGCGCGTTATCCTACGTCCTCGGGTCTGATGAACGCAAGTCCACCAAGGGCCCGTCCGGGGGTACTGCCTTGACACAGGCTCCTAGCCTGGATCCATCCTGCCTGTCTGAAGCCGTCCCTAGGGATTCCCCTCAGGCTTCTCTCGGACCTAAGGCTCTTGCTCCTTCGGAGAGCCGTCGGCCGCAGGTGCGACCTCGCCAGAGGCCGCACGCATGTAGTTCAGTGCCTCCTGCGCGAGCGCGTGATCCTCGGCCATGCCGGCGAAAGCGACGACCGCCAGGAGGCCGATACCGTCAGCCCAACCAAGCGCCTGTGCGATCTCGTCGTTGTCGTAAGCGTAGCCCAAGCCCTCCGGCGTGAGTCGCGCACCGATCTGCTGGTAGCCCGTATGCGTCAGGCTGCACAGCCGCTTCCACCATTGCTCTTTCAGCGCGGTGAAGTGACTCGCGCCTGCCGCTCTGAGGGCGCGTGTCAGCTTGTTGATGTCCCGGGGAAATTCGTCGCGACCTGCGGCGTCCACCTCCGCGTCGGTCGCCGCGTGCATCAACCACATGCCGCGAATGTAGGACTCGAAGAGCGGTCGAACGAGCGCCAATGCGGAACCATGAAGGCTCTGATCGACGAGCACCACGATTGCCATGCTGTGCTCAATCGTGACGTGCCAGCAGCCGCCCGCGAGCTGCATACGTTTGCTGGTCGGCATCTTGGGGATCTTCTGACCGTGCAGCTTCGAGTGAATCCAATTGAGCGTGGCGATCGATTGCTGAAGAGACTTGGGTCGGTCGGCATTGGGGAACGGCACACCGCCAGGCAGGATCGACATCCGACTCCTAACGCGGCCCGCGACTCAGGCCGGAACGTCGTAAACGAGGATTGTGACAACGAGTTCGCGGTCCGGATCGGATGGGTGATGAAGGACGTAGCGGCCCGCAGAACTTCCGCTCTCATACTTGGCCGTGCGCCTATAGTTTGGATGTGCCTTCACGAGGGCTGGAATCTGCTGGACCACTGCCGAATGGTTCTTCGTGCGATTGAACAGGATGAGGGCCAGCTTTCCGTCCCTCCACGTTGCATAGCCAAGGAGCTGGTTCAGCGCGGCGGTGAATCCTTTCGCTCCCGTCCAGAACTTGCACTCTGCTACGAAGATGTTTCGGTCCTTGACGCGAATGATGATGTCGGTCTTCCCGGAGTAGTTGAACGTCTCACCCGTCGCTTGCCCTTCATACTGCCCGTTCAGTTGGACGAGGAAATGCTGCCGGAGGCTCTCCTCGTTCATGTTCCTGAAGGCCGCGGGGCTCCTCTCCATCACGTGAACCATGTTGTCGACTATCGACAAGATGTGATCGTATTCGGCCGCCGCGAGGTCCGGCTCCGCGACGAAGGGCTTCTGCGTAGCGGGGCGCGCGTGCTGCGGTATCTTCCGGCGCACCTCAGGTGCGACGTAGGTTCGCTGCGCGTCGTTCCGCCGCCTCAATGGGAACCCGAGCGCCGACACCAAGCCCTGATCCTTGAGCAGCTTTTCCCTTCGCTTGTCTACGAGATCCTTGGCGCGTTGGCCCAGGGTGGCGTTGTGCTCCTCCACGTCCCGGTCGATCCATTCGAGGTATTTGGACACTTCCGCTAGGTCGCGGTCGAACCCTGCGCGGACTGCCGCCGCGTCATGATCCAGCTGGTCGTAGCAGAAAACCACCTCCGAACCATTGATGTCAGCGAAGGGGAAGGCCGTCGTGTATGTCGATGGCCGCGCTCCGAACAGGGTCGCATCGCCTTCGAATGGCACATAGAACGTGACGCGCGTGCCCGAGAGGTAGAACGGTTTGCTCCGGTCGAAAACGTGACGGTCGTAGTCGCGGCTGACGTCAACCTTGGCGTCCTGCTGCTCGACGCTAATCTCATCCACCTTCAGCACGGGCGCCGGCACGTAAAACTCCTTAACCACTTCGGCCGCGAGCTGGTCGGGACTCTTGCCGAGAACCGCATTGCTTGGTAGGGCCTCGACGTGCTCGCGCAGCTTCGCTCCGTGGTTTTCCAGACTGCTGTGCAGATCGAACTTAGAGAAAAGCGGCTTACGGTCTCTCATTGTTGTGCTCGGGCATAACAATACCCGTTTCTGAGAGACCAGTTTGGCCGACGTTAGTGACAGGGCAGGTCAACGGGAGTTGCCGGTGCTCCCCGCCGCCCTGGGGAGAGGACGACGGGACGGCTGACGCGGGGGACGCGCGACGCTCCCTTCGAGGATCGACCGTTCCGGAGGTGAACACCACGCAGGCGACCAGCGCTGCGCCGCTCGGCTTGTCCGGGCCGCTGCGGATAAGCGCGTAGAGTTGCGGTTTGGATCCGAATCGGCCTTTCTCAGCCCTTCCGGTTACAATCCCGCATATGAACCCGTCGGCATCGAGCAGTTGGGCAAGCTGCCAGACGCGGCGGATGGTTGACCCGCGATCTCCAGACCAAAGGGAACTGCGAATGCCGAGCAAGGCGTTGAATCGAAGCCTGCACGCCGCGAAAGCGACCAAGCAGGACGAGTTTTACACCCAGCTTTCAGACATCGAGAAGGAGCTGCGGCATTACACGAAACATTTCAAGAACAAGAGCGTTCTGTGCAACTGCGACGACCCCAAGGTGAGCAATTTCTTTCACTACTTCTCGCACAATTTCGAGAGACTGAAACTTAAGAAGCTGATCACCACCTGCTACAAGAGTTCCGACGCTGATCTGTTCAGCAAGCACACGGCGGCGAGGGGGCTCTACCTCGAATACAACGGCGACAAGAACGGCAACCGCGTTCCGGACCCGAAGGAAATCGGCATTCACGAATTCAGAGGCGATGGAGACTTCCGCAGCGAGGAATGCGTCAAGCTGCTCAAGCAGGCGGATATCGTCGTCACAAATCCGCCGTTCTCGCTGTTCCGCGAGTACATCGAGCAGCTGATGGAGTACGACAAGAAGTTTCTGATCATCGCGAACCACAACGCGATCACCTACAAAGAGATTTTCGGCCTCGTCAAGGACAACAGACTATGGCTTGGGTACTCGCATCCGGTCGCGTTCGTCGTGCCGGATCATTACGAACAACGAGAGGTTAGAAGCTGGCGCGACGACAACGGCACGAACTGGCGCAGCTTGGGAAATGCTTGCTGGTTCACGAACCTCGACATCGCTAAGAGACATGAAGATCTCACGCTTTACAGGGAGTTCGATCGCGAGCGTTATCCCGAGTACGACAATTACAACGCGATCGAAGTTTCCACTTATAAGGACATCCCGTTTGACTTCGACGGCGTGATGGGCGTGCCCGTGACGTTCCTCGAACACCACAACCCCGATCAATTCGATATCGTGGGCACATTGGAGTCCAACGCCCGCGATAATCACTGCAGGACGCGGGTCTACACCTCCCAAGAGTGCCGTGCTGCGTATCTGAAACGCTTCAATAAACCTGGCGTCTACGACCTCAACGCGTCTGGAGTCGTGAACGGTGTCAAAGTGTTCAAGCGCGTCCTAATCCGCAGAAGGAAGGCGAAGTAAATGAAGATTGAACTCCGCGAGCTCACCGTTAAGGAGCTGACTCACGGCTTCGAGGACAACGCTGAGCAAGGCGTCATCGGGTACGGCGGGAAGCTCGACATCCGCCCGCCGTACCAGCGGGAGTTCATCTACAAGGACAAGCAGCGCGATGCGGTGATTGATACCGTGCGCAAGAAATTTCCGCTGAATGTCATGTACTGGGCTGTGCGCGATGGCGGCGGCTTTGAAGTGATTGACGGGCAGCAACGAACTCTCTCTATCTGCCAATACGTCAATGGCGATTACTCCATCAAAGGACTGGCGTTTCACAATCTCAAAGACGACCAGCAAAAGCAGATTCTTGATTACGAGCTGATGGTCTATCTCTGTTCCGGAACCGAAAGCGAGCGGCTGGAGTGGTTCAGGACGATCAACATTGCTGGCGTAGAGCTGACCGACCAGGAATTGCGCAACGCGGTGTACGCGGGGCCGTGGACGGCCAGTGCCAAGGGTTATTTCAGCAAGTCGGGTTGTCCGGCGTACGGTCTGGCGAGCGATTACATGCGGGGCAGCCCGATCCGGCAGGAGTATCTCGAAACGGCAATCGAGTGGCGCTCGGGTGGCAAGATCGAAGCGTACATGTCGAAGCATCAGCACGACAAGAACGCGACACCACTGTGGCAGTACTTTCAGAAAGTCATCAACTGGGCAAAGGCGACGTTCCCGAAGTACCGGAGGGAAATGAAATCGGTCAGTTGGGGCGTGCTCTACAACCAGTTCAAGGACACCGACTTTGATACGGACAAGCTCGAGAAGCAAGTCGCCAAGCTGATGATTGATGACGATATTCAGAAGAAATCAGGCATCTACCCGTATGTGCTGGATGCCGATGAAAGACACCTGAACATTCGCGCGTTCTCCGATGCGATGAGGCGCGAGGCCTACGAGAGACAAAAAGGGGTCTGCGTTAAGTGCAAGAACAAGTTTGAACTAGAGGAAATGGAGGGCGATCACATCAAGCCCTGGCACGAAGGCGGCAAAACCAACGCGGCCAATTGTCAGATGCTGTGCAAAGAAGATAACCGAAGAAAATCTGGCAAATGAGGCGTCCGGCCACATAGGCCGCGACATCGCGTGGCGCGAAACTATGGAAGACCGCATTGCACGGAAACCCGCATGACCAGATTCGATCCCGACCTGCCGCTTAACTGCCCGAAGTGCGGGAAGACCGTGCCGTATCAGGCGACCGTGCAGAACATCCACATCTACAACTGTGCGACCGATGGGCGAATGTGCCTGCGCCCCGATGGCCGCTTCGGACCTGCGGAGGGCGTCGAGCGTTGGTTTTCGACATCTATTCGAGACGAAGGGCGTGCCCGGGATGCGGTGGTGGCGTTGCGGAAGCGAAACAAAGACTTGTAACCGTTTGGCGGTGCGCGCCGAGGACCGTGCCCCATAGGGGCCGTGCTCTCGGTTGCTCGTCGCCGCGCCGGAGGACCTATTGGAGAGGTTGCGGACCAAGGCTCAAGAAGTCTGGCGGCACCTCGGGACGCTTCGCGCCGCAGAAGGAGCGCCAGGTTTCCCCCCGAAGTTGGACGTGATTGCCCCCCGCCTAAACCGGTTCGGACTTGTCGCCGCACGTCGCAGCCTCCGACGCGGACAGATCCACAACCTCGCCGGGCTGCGACGTCGAGGTGCCCCGTGTCGAACGTGCCATGCAGCAGCCGGAGCCGCTGTGGCTAGAGCGCCGTCACGGCGATCCTCGGCGAGTACAAAATTTTAAAAAAGATATTTATGGCGTCGGAGTTCAATTCCGGGGTGGACACCGCTCGCGGTGAGCGTTATTATCCTAGCTAGATACCCGACGGCTTTCGCACGGCGCTACCCTGAGCGCTCGCACATTGGGTTATGTCAATTAACGAACGGCGGCTGAAGTTACAGGGGAGCCGCCTAGTAGGACGAGTGAAGGAAAGCCGCCGTTGTAACGCCTCTCCGGCGTCACAATAAGCGCAGCCGCCTACCCAGGCCCACGCGCGAAAACTAATCCTCACCGCTCGCGGTGAAGAAGGATGGTTTTCGTGCTCCGTCTCAGGTTTGAACGAACAAATCGACGTCTCTCCCAGCACGCGCTCGCGCAGGTCGCGCACATTCCACAGCCGCAGATAGCACAGATTGAACTGGGGCGGCTCATCCCGACTCCAGCTCAACTAAAGCGGCTCGCTGCCGCGCTCGGCGTACCTGCTTACGAGTTGCTGAAGGACGTCGTCGTGGCGGTGTCGCGATGACGCCCGACACCGAGGTCGAACAACTTCGGCGGCAGAACGCATTGCTCCTTAAGCGGCTCCTCTTCATCTCGCGTGAGCGCGATCATCTCCGTACGTTGATGGCAGCGCTGCGATCTGACGTAGCTGTACTTACCGACGCGAGGGTGCAGCCGTGAACGGCTCCATCGACACTGTCGGCAGAGGCACGATGACGTCCACGACGGCGCTAGCGCTGACACCGCGCGTCGATGACGAACCGACGCTGGCGAGATTGGAGCAGGCGCGGGTGCTGCTCGCCGAGGTGCAAGACATTGGGCACGCAAAAGTGATTCACGATTTCGGGAAGGCTGCCCTGACCTACGCACAAGCGCACAAGTCAGGTTCGGAAATCGTCGTTAGGGCGCGCGCGATCGTATTGGAGGCGCTGTGGATCCTCGGCCGGCTCCTCGCCACGACGGAGCGGGCGAGGGGCGGGCAACCGTATCAGCGGTCGTCTACCGGTTCCAGTTCGGCACCGGTAGCCACCCTCGCCGACTTGGGTCTCGACAAGAAGATCTCGAGCCGTGCGCGGCAAGTGTACAGGCTGCCGGAGGATCTGTTCCGTCGCGTCCGTGATGGCCGCATGACGCTTGAACGGGCGCTTTGGCGAGTGAAGGACAAAGCCGCCCACGAAAGGTTTCTCGATTATGTCGGCCGCGACGGCGAACTATCTCGAAACCGCGACCTTCGGGTGTGCAGCGTGACCGAGTTGTTCAGCGACTGGAGAGCAGATGCCGTCTTTACCGAAGTCTTAGCGCGCCGCCAACTCCACCAGTTGTCCGCGATGGCGGCCGCCTGCGCCGATGTGAGGTGCGTTGCCGTTCGCATGGAACTTGGGTGCCTAGACCTGCCCGAGGTGCTCACACGCCTCTCTGCGCACTTGAACTACCGGCGAACGCTCATTTACGACAAGAGGGCCGTCCTTCTGTTCTGGCGAGACGACGAACAGTTCTGCGCCGCTATGCGCGCGCGCACCATGCGTTCTTACGTGGCTCGCCCTAGCTGGACTGAGTACCTCGTGTACCGCGTCACCGATCCCGGAGACATCGTCGTCGATCCGTTCCTGCGATCCGAAGCCGTGTGGACAGCGGTGGAAGCTGGCCGGCGTTTCATT
The DNA here is from genome assembly GCA_035575795.1 of Gemmatimonadaceae bacterium. GTDB lineage: Bacteria > Gemmatimonadota > Gemmatimonadetes > Gemmatimonadales > Gemmatimonadaceae > UBA4720. The sequence continues at coordinate 7,907 of DATLXE010000120.1, read as the reverse complement.
GGGTGTAGCACTGACGCGGCGGCGGTTGCGGACTTGCGGGAGAAAATCAAGGCCCAGGACGACGCCCGCGCCGAAGTGGGTCGACAGCGTAAGAGCATAAGGGAGGAGGTTCGATGACTCGCCGAGGCGTCGTGGACCTTCGCCACCGGACGTTGTTTCCTCACAACACCGGCGCCCGGTGTGAACACTGCCGCTACCTCGCTCTGCACGCATACAAATTGCAGTCACCGGACGGATCGCGCCGCACCTTCTGCGCCGCACAGTGCGTTGCTGCGTGGCTCGAAGACCAGCGAGCCGCGTCCGATCGTAATGACGAAGGGTGCACCTAGGATATGACTGCCGTGAACCAGGACACGACGCAGGCGACTGATCTTGTCGAGCAGACGCTCGACATCCTCTGCCCGCAAGCGCCGGTGGGGATCTCCGCACTGCAGGCCGACGGACGGATGTCATGGAAGTATTTCAAGAGTCATAAGGACGGCGCTGCGTGGGCGACGGAACTCCCGCAGACAGTGAAAGCGACCTACGTGGTGCTCAACCCGTACGCGAAGGTTAGCGAGGGGCCGGGCGTTACTAAGCGCGACATCACGCGCCGCGCGTGGCTATTGATCGATTGCGATCCGAAACGGGAGAAGCGCAGCAACGCCAGTGAGTGGGAACTCGGGCTGGCGCGGAGCGTGACTGCCAAAATCAAGTCTTACCTATCGTCCGCAGGCTGCCCAGACCCGCTAGAGGGAGACTCAGGGAACGGCGCGCACCTCCTCTACCCAATCGACCTCCCGAATGACGATGCTTCGACCGCCCTTATCAACGGCGTGCTCAAGCACCTTGAGTGCTTCAACACGCAGGGTGTGGCGGTTGATCAAACGACGGGCGACGCGAGCCAGATTTCGAAGCTGTATGGAACGGTGGCGCGAAAGGGGCCGCCGACTGAAGATCGGCCACATCGCTGCTCAGCACTAACCTCCATCCCCGACCATCTCACTGCCGTGCCAGTAGCGACGCTGCAGCGACTGGCTGGTGTCACGGCGAAGGCCTCGACGCGGGTCCCGCTGTCAAGCATCGGGCAAGGGTATGACCTCGACGCGATCCTCGACAAGGTGCGGATCTTCAGTCAGACCGATAAGGGTGACTACACGGAATATCAGATCCGCTGCCCGTGGGACGAGTGCCACTCAGATCCCGGCTCCAACCACGGGACCATTTTTACTTGGAGCACGGATGGCGCGCCAGGCTTCACATGTCCGCATGATTCCTGCACCAAAGCGGGCCGCCGATGGAACGCCTTTCGCGATCATCTCGGCCTCAAGCCCATGGCGTGTCCGCTTACCGAAGCGGGCGATGCCGAATACTTTGCCGTCCGCCATGCCGGGCGTGTGAGTTATGACGCACGGCGAAAACGCTGGCTGCTGATAGAGGATGAATCGGGTCTGTGGCTACCGGATCCAGTTGAGCGCCTGCGCGGTTACGCGGTCGAGACCATGCGTGGACGTCAAGCGGACGCGGCCAAGATCGACGACCTGGAGAGACGCAAACAGGCGTGGCAGTGGGCAATCAAAGGAGAGTGCACCGCACGACTCAACAACTTGTTGCGCGAAGCGCGCGTGCAGCCCGAGATTAGGAACGACAGCCACGTAGACCCGTGGGACGCCGATCCGTCACTCCTTGGCGTGCCCGGCGGCGTAGTTGATCTTAGAACCGGAGAGAAGCGCAAGGCGCTTCCAGACGAGCGCATCACCATGAGTTCGGGAGCGGAGTACGATCCCGCGGCCCGCTCCGAGCTATGGGAGCAGACGCTGCGCGCCATCTCGGAGGAAGACGACGCATGGGTGGATTACCTGCAGCGACTGGGTGGTTACACCATCACCGGCGACACGAGCCAAGACAAGTGGTTCATCAAGCACGGGCGGCTCGGGCGCAACGGGAAGGGCACGATTGACGGTGCGTGGACTGGGGCCCTTGGCGACTACGTCCTCGAACTCCCGTCAGCCGTCTTCGAACTGCGGCCGAGGGGCAATCCAGATTTTGATCTGTCGTACCTGCCGAATAAGCGTTTCGTGTTGTCGAGCGAATCGGGAAACACGGTCCACCTCCATCATGACCGCATCAAGCAAATGACGGGCGGTGGAAGCATGCGCGTCGCGAACAAGCATGAGAAGTCATTCGAATTCGAACCCGCCTGCAAACTCTGGCTCGCGTGCAATGACCTTCCGACGGTGACCGACGACAGCGCTGCCTTCTGGGCACGGGTGATCGTCATTCCATTCCGATGCTCGTTCTACGGCAAGGAAGACACCACGTTACGGCCTCTGCTGCACCTGGACCCGGCGCATCGACGCGCAGTGCTTGCGTGGCTGGTCAGGGGCGCGGTCGATTACTACCGCCACGGGTTGGGCGAGATGCCGCCAAGTGTGCGTGTGGCGACTAATGCGTTCCGCGACGTGTCCTGGGCCCTGACGCCGCTCATCAATGAAGACTGCATCGTAGGACCCACGGCGCGCGTGTCTGTCGGCAAGTTTAACTCCGCGTATCAGCGGTTTTGTGAGCGCCAAGGCGTGCCGAAAGACAAGCGGCTCGGGTGGAAGCGAGTACTAAAACTTATGGAGGCACGGTACGACACGGTAGGCGTGCAGGAGAAAGTAGACGGCCGACGCGTGCAAGAGAAGCGCTACGTCGGGGTCGCGTTGCGCGAGCCGATTGCAGAGCCGGAGGAGCCGCCATTGTGACCCCTATACGGCATACACGGCATACACGCCATTCATACCTAATTGCCTCTAGTAACTGCCCGCGTATGGAGGAAGACGGAAATGCCGTGTATGCCGTGTATGCGGCGTACATGCGCAGGGAACGGAGTAAACCCCATGGATAGGTTTTTAAGTCGACACGCTAGGACCGTTCTCCTCGGTGACCGTCAGTGCACCGCGACCGCCCGAAGCGGCGAGCGCTGCGGACGTTCGTCGGCGCTCGGGCAGTTCGTCTGCGACAGGCATGGTGCGAAAGCGCCGCTCTCGCAGAGAGCCGGAAAGGAGCGCCTCATGATCCTGGCGGAACCGGCGCTCGATGCGTTGCTCCGGGCTTTGAAGACAGCGCCCCCCTGTGACGTGTGTGGACGCTCTGAGGCCGACAGAGATCCGGTCGTGATTCGCGCGGCTCAGATTGTTCTCGATCGCGCTGGCTTTCATCCGACACTCGCCGTTGTACAACAGACACCGGCCAACAAATTTGCCAACTGCTCGGAAGACGAACTGATCGACACACTCCACAAGATGCTGGCAGACGCGTGCGCGCGCCGTGATCAGCAGCGGCAGTGGTTGATCGATGTTGGCAGTTCCATTGAAGACGGCTGCGTCATTCCGGGCGAACGAGAAACGCTCGACGCCACTGACCTACAGCAGGACGAGCATAACCCCACCGGGATTTGTACCTCTACGGACTGGACGAACGAAGGGAGCGTCGATAAGTGAAGCAGGCTCTAGAGCTTGCGGCGTCATGGCTGCGGGGACTCGCGTCCCGCGGAGTGGTCGTCTCGATCAGGAACGGCCGACTCAGCATGACGCCGACAGGCGCGTACAAGACGCTGACCGAGGATGAACTAATCACACTGCGACGTCACCGCGCAGAGATCAAGGAGTACGTCTTAACCGGGATTCCGTTGGACGTTGTACGCGCCGCTCCGTCATCGGCGGAGAAGCTGATTCCTGACTCCGAGCGCTGCAAGTCGTGCAGCCGTGCGCCGTGCATCGGACCGGGTCATGCGGCGTACTACGACGTGCATCCCGACGCGCCGCGAGCACATTCCGACAGGCGTGCGAACGCAGAGATGTTACGTATGGTCGGCAGACTGCACCCTTGGGGGCCGGTTTGATGAGTGCCGAAGGCGCTGTCGTCGCTGCGGCCGACGGTTCGCCATCGCGGCGGCCGAGCGGATGTTTGTATGAGTCTAGAACCGGCCATTTCCATGACCCGCTCTCCTGCCGCGCTTGTCGAGTCGCGATGCGGGCGGAGCGGAAGCAGATGTTGGTAAGACGCTGTGACGAGCATGAGCGACGGAGCAACGGCTAATGTCAAGACGCTGGCGTGAGTACCTCACACGCGCGCACCTCATCGAGCGGCAAGCCCTCGGAGTCGGTATTGCTCATGAACGCGCGGGATTATTGGCCCAGCGGGTCGCGTCGGGCCCGGCCCCACGAGAGTCGCTGCTGCGCGTTGGGGAGGCGCCCGACGCGACGCTGCGCGCCGCACACGCCCTGCTGTGGACGCTGGCACCCGCCGAGACGCCGCAGCTCGACGCAATCAGACTGCTCAACATCCCTGCTGAGGGCCAATGCCGCCGCGGCGCAATTTATATCAACCCAGGAGGTTCGTATTATCGAGCCGCTAAGGGCGGCGATCTGTTGCCCCTGGCGCTTTTGCTTCACCACGAGCAGCACCACGCTCGCCACGGCGCCGATGAGCGTTGGGCCTTGCGCGTCACGTTGCGCTTCCTAAAGCAGCACGCGCCACAGCGGTGGGACCTAATTGAGGAAATTACTCACCGTCTGAAAGTAACCGAATGGGCCTAGCTGAACTCCGCCGCGACCTTGCGCTGATCGTCGAAGCGCGCGAGCACCGGGTGGACGTCTGGCGCCTGATCATCGACGTCGACGGCACAATCGTTGATCGCATCTATCGCGGCTCGTTTCATTCGCCTCGCGAGCTGCACGACAACAAGGGAGACACTCATGATTGAACTGACTAGTGGACAACGTCTTTGGCTTAACACCTACGTAGCCGAGGGGCTCAGGAGTCTCGGAATTGCGATTACCCCGCTCTCAGTAGAGGCCGAGACGAGGCGCGCGCTGCGCACCCCATGCGACTACGCACCGCCGGACCCGTACTCCGCAGCGCTGACAAATCGCCGCGCGGAGGAAGCCGCCGGGGCGTCTTATAGGCCATCAACGCGGCGGACCAACCACGTTCTCGACGCGGCAGGCGTTCCTGACGGCTATGCCACTGCGTTGCGCACGCTGAGAGAAGTAGGAGCCGATGACTCCCACAAGTGAAGAACTCGTCGCCTCGCTCGCAGACCCGCGCATCGCGGGTCGCCGCGCCGAACTCGCAGCGCGGCGCGTCGCCATTAACGACGAAAGTCAGCTCCTCGTCTCGTCGACGCGCGTCGAAGTCGAAGCGGCCCGGTACGAACGCGTGATGCTCGACCGCCAGATTGCCGCAATCGATAGTGCCGTCTCTGCGGTGGCGTCCGTCGGCAGTGCCGACGCTGACGAGCAGTGGCACAACACCCTGACGACGGCCCGCGCGCAGCTCGTCGATGAGCGCATGAAAATCAAGAGCCCGATCAGGGACGCGTGGATGCTTGGCCTTGCGCGAAACCTCGCGCTCAGTATCGGGGCGGTCGACAGAGGCCGTCGTGTGTTCACCGATTCGGGATGGGACCTGGAGAACTCCAGGTTGGGAGAGCTGCTACGAGCGGCTGGCTACGAGCAGGTCGGCGCCGACCCAGATCGAAATTATGGCGGCGCGCTGCCGTGGCACGGGAGGCTGACAGAAGTCGAGTCGCGTATTGCCAAGCTCGTCGCGCGTCGCGCGGCCGTGAAAGCACAGCTCGACGAGGCTCTGATGAGCGATGCCGAACGCGCGCGACGGGACGCCGAGAGCGCGGCTCGCGTGTCAGCTCTCAACGCCCTTCCGACGCGCAAATCGCGGGGCGACGGGTCGCAATATGACCAGTACCCGGACGGCAGGAGGGAGGAAGTCGACGAATAGCCAAGGCGAAGGGTGTTCACATCGCGTGATGAGGGTGCGCACGCGTGATTATCTCGGCGGTAACGACCGAGGTCAGCATCGTTGGGGCCCTTCGCCGCGCCCGCCGCTTGTGGCGGGCAGGTTTTCCTCCAACGTTGCACAAGTGCCTCCTGGCTCTGGGCGGAGCGCCAGTGTCAGTCGTGCGGTCGCTCACTCCGGCGCACGGCATCCGCCCAATTTTTCGGTCGAAACGGAATCGATTCGGTCGAATCGGCGCACGTTATAATGGACGTGCAGAAACGGGACCGCCACGTGCGCTAACACGCGGACGGTCCCTGACCCGTCCACTCGGTATAAGCGAGCGAAGCGGGCTCCCGCCATTGTAGACGGGCGCCTTCACGCCGCAGAAGGTCGCCCATGATCCAAGCCGCCATCTACGCCAGAAAATCTACAGCTCAGGACGACATCGAAGACGACGCGAAGTCGGTTGCCAGGCAGGTCGCAGGAGCTCGGAAGTTCATCGCTGCGAAGAGCTGGTTGATTGAAGAGGCGCACGTGTACACCGACGACGGTGTGAGCGGAGCGCTGTTTGCGAGGCGTCCTGAATTCCAGCGGATGATGCGCGACGCGGCAGCGGGCGTCTTCGAGGCAGTCGTGTTCTACGACCTCGACCGGTTCGGGCGCCACGGGCATCAGACCATGGTGGCGCTCAACGCGCTGGCCGACCTCGGCGTAACGGTCTGGGATTTTTCGACCGGCAAGGCCGTGGACCTCGACACGTTCGCCGGGCGTATCACCACGACGCTCCATGCGGAGTTCGCGCAGCAGTATCGCGAGGACATCCGCAAGAAGACGCGCGAGGCGATGCACTACAAAGCAGCGCAGGGTTACGTCACAGGATCGAAGGTATTCGGCTATGACAACGTTCGCATCGGGAAGGGTCATGTCGAGCGTCGAATCAACGACGGTGAGGCGACGGTCGTGCGCGACATCTACGAACGCTTCGCGGAGGGTAGCGGTGCTCGCAGCATTGCCGGTGCGCTGAATCGCGCTGGCGTCCCGTCGCCGCGTGCGCAGCAGGGCCGCCCGCCGGGGTGGTCGTCATCCACTGTGCGCGCCGTCTTGGAACGTCCGCTTTATCGCGGCCTAGTGGTCTACGGGCGCACCACGAAGGCGTACGGTCGCGAGTTACTCAAGGTCCGTCGCAGGACTACGCGCGAGAAGGGGCAAGTCCTCAACCCGGAAGACACGTGGCTACGGATAGACGCGCCTGCTCTCCGGATCATCGATCCTGACGTCGCCCAACGTGTTGACGCTCGTCGGTTAGACCGCAGAACTCGCTATCTCGCGTCGGTGGAAAAGGGCGGGCGAGTGCCAGAGCGAGCGCATGGCAAATATCTGCTTAGCGGAGGAATGCTGGTCTGTCCGCAGTGTGGCGGCCACTTCGAAGCACGCATCGCGCCGTGGAAGGGGCAGGCCAAGGTGTACATCTGCAGCACTCGACGGCGGAAGCCAGGCGTGTGCATGAACACGTTGGCGCTTCCGATCAGGGAGACCGACGATGACGTGCTCGGCATCGTTGAAGGGGAGGTTCTAGGCACCCGCTTCATCGGAGAGCTGCTGGCATTGGTTGATGACGGCCAGCAGAACGGAGCGGAGCATCAGGAAGCCGACCGCATTCGACTGCAGCAGGAGATCAGCAACCTGATGGACCTCGCTGCGTCAGGCGTGCCGGCTGAAACTGTCGCGCCGAAGATTCGAGAGCGCCAGACGACGCTGCGGCAGCTTGACGCGCAGCTCCGCGACCCACGGCAGCCGAAGCCGGATATCGAAAAGCTACGTGCCGCTTTAGAACAACGAGCGACACAGTGGAAAGCGGACTTACGGGCAGAGCCGAGGGTTGCCCGGTTGGTCCTGCGTCGCCTGGTAGGGCCTTTGACTTTATGGGAAGAGGCTGGGGCGGGTGTGCGTTGGGACGCACCGCCGAGGCCCGAGGGGCTCCTCGACGGTCTCGTCCAACTTGTGGCGTCCCCAGCGGGATTCGAACCCGCGTTTTAGCCTTGAAAGGGCCACGTCCTAGGCCTCTGGACGATGGGGACGCAGGGCCTGCGTGAGCGCGTCCGGAACACGTGATGATAACAGGCGACCGCCGAAACAGCCAAACA
>DATLXE010000119.1:0-3376 GCA_035575795.1 Gemmatimonadaceae bacterium | reverse complement strand
CTACGCATTCTGGGTGTTCAAGCTATTCGGCTTCGAGAACGCGCGGCTCCTCGACGGCGGCCGCATCAAGTGGGAACAGGAAGGCAGGCCGTTCACGACCGACGTGCCGCGATACGCCGCGACTTCGTACAAGGCGCCCGCTCGCAGCGATGACCGCATCCGGGCTTTTTTCCACGAGGTTCGCGCTCACTCCGATAGCGGGAAGAAGCTGATCGACGTACGGTCTCCCGACGAGTTCACCGGCGCGAAGATCCACATGCCCGACTATCCGCAGGAAGGGACGCTGCGCGGAGGCCATATCAAGGGCGCCAAAAGCGTGCCCTGGGCGAGGGCAGCCAATCCCGACGGCACCTTCAAGGACGGCGAATCGCTGCGCGCGATCTACGAAACGGAAAAAGGACTGCGCAAGACCGACGACATCATCGCCTACTGCCGCATCGGCGAGCGTTCATCACACACCTGGTTCGTGCTCACCTATCTCCTCGGCTACGACAACGTCCGCAACTACGATGGCAGCTGGACGGAGTGGGGCAACGCGGTGCAAGCGCCAATCGAAAAGGGAGGCGAGGCGTGAGCACGCAGCCGGTCGCTGGCAGAACACCCGCGCGCGTTCGCGTGAAGTGGGCGGGTGAGCACCGGTTCGACGCCGGCCGCGAAAACGGGCCGACGGTTCGGATCGATGCTTCGGGATCGACGGGACAAAGCCCGGTCGATGCGCTGCTCAGCGCGCTCGCGTCATGCGTTTCCGTCGACGTCGTCGACATTCTTGCCAAGCGCCGCACTCCGGTCTCAGCCCTCGAGATCGATGTCATCGGCGAGCGTGTCAGCACCACACCCGGACGCTTTCACCACATCACGCTCCAGTGCCGGATAACCGGGGCGGGGATCGACGATGTACAGGCCGAGCGCGCCGTCGAGCTCGCCGTCACGAAGTACTGCTCTGTGCGTGAGTCGCTGGCGAAGGACATTATCGTGGACTGGGCCGTATCGGTTTCTCGCTGATTCCGTGCGGCTTGATTGACTGCCTGTTGCAGTTTCTCAAACATCCTCCGTCCAGACACAAATGGTCAAGACCGCCGCTTCTTCCCCTTCGACACAACGCGGTAAGCGGCGGACTTTCGCTCCTCTTCCTCGATCTGCCCCCGCAGTAGCGCGTAACTCTCGTATCGCTCCGCGCTGATGCCATTCCCGACGGCAGCTATCACCGCGCAGCCCGGCTCGACCTCGTGTTTGCAGTCACCGAACTTGCACTGCTCGAGAAATGGACGAAACTCGCGGAAGCACGCATCGAGGTGCTCTGACGCCAACCCCCACATTCCAACCTCACGAAGCCCGGCTGTGTCGACGACATAACCATCATCCGGCAGCGGATGGAGCAGCGCGCCGACAGTGGTGTGCCGCCCTTTGTTGACCCATTCGCTGATCTCACCGACGCGAAGATCGAGACCGGGGTACATCGCGTTCATGAGCGAGGATTTTCCAACGCCGGACGGTCCGGTGAGAACCGATGTCCGGCCGGCGAGCTGATCGTGCAGCTCCGTAAGCCCCTCGGCCCGCTTGACGCTGGTGTAGTGAACCGGATATCCCGCCACCGCGTAATCGCTGAAGTACGCTTCCGCCCAGGGGCGATCGACCAGCTCGACCTTGTTGATGACGATGCGCGACTCCAGCGAGTTCGCCTCGGCGATCACGAGGAAGCGGTCGAGCATGCGCTTGTGCGGTTCGGGCTTGGCCGCGGCGAAGACGATAATCACCTGGTCGACGTTGGCGGCGACGATGCGCTCGCCATGTCCCTCGCCCGGAGCCCGGCGGGCGAGCCGCGACTTGCGCGGCAGTATCTCCGCGATGCTCCACTGCGTTCGCGCCGCATCGGTCTCGAGCACCACGCGGTCGCCGACGGCAAGCTTGAGAACTTCCACGCTCTCCTGCTTGAGACGCCCCCTCAGGGACGCCTCACGCGTCTCGCCCGCTTCCGTTCGCACCTTCCACACACCGCCCGTCCCTTCGAGCACTACTCCCTGCTCAGTACTCAAGACAGCGGCTCTCCTTCGGTGCGCATCACTTCCCACCACGGTTTCGCGCTTGCTTCGGTCCGCGCGCGGATTAGACCGTCGAGCAGTGCCTTCACCGCGTTGAGCGACAAAGCGCCAACGGCGTGCCGGGCAGCTTCCTCGGTCTGTGCGAACTCGAGGAAATCGGTTTCCAGATGGCCGGTTGCGACGGGATCCGCGGCGCGCCAGCGGACGAACAGCAGGTACGCACCGAAGGGACGCGCGGCCTCACCGGTCGTATCGGTTACGATTTCGACGCTGTACGATGCGGAATCGCTGCCCTCGAATGCCGCCGGGCGGGCGTGCACCGCCATGTAACCGCCGATCGTGTTGGCGTCTCCCCTGGTGTGATCGGCAGGATGGAACTGTCCCATCAATCCCGGCGCCTGCCAACCATCTCCTTCAGAATGCTCCCCGTCATGAAAGCGACGTTGGCGGGCCGCTCGGCGAGACGGCGCATCAGGTACGGATACCACTGTGTCCCGAACGGCACGTACACGCGCATCCGGTAGCCTTCGCGCACGAGCTGATCCTGAAGATCGCGCCTCACGCCATAGAGCATCTGGAACTCGTATCGCGACACTGGTATGTCGTTCGTCTTCGCAAACCGCTTCGCTTCGGTGACGATCGTTTCATCGTGGGTCGCAATGCCGGGATAGTTGCCGTGCTGCATGAGCGCATGCATGCAACGAACGTAAGTCGCGTCGACATCCTTCTTGTCCGGGAACGCGACCGACTCCGGCTCCTTGTACGCACCCTTGCAGATTCTCACGCGGGCCTTGAGCTCATTGGCGCGCTCGACATCCGCAAACGTCCGGTACAGATAGCTCTGGAGAACGATTCCGACGTTCTGAGGGAATGCGGGATACAGGCGCTTCTCGAACAGGTCGAGTGTGCGCTGGGTGTATGCGCTGCCCTCCATGTCCAGCCTGACGAACGTCTTGTACTTCCCCGCGCGAGCGAGGATGGAGTCCATGACCTCGACGCAAAGGTCCTCGGAGATGTCGAGGCCCATCGCCGTAAGCTTCACCGAGACGTTGGCGTCGAGCTTCCGCTCGTGAATGCGATCGAGCATCGCCACGTATTGCCTGCCGGCTGCCCGCGCCTCTTCTTCGTTGTGGACGCTCTCGCCGAGCAGGTCGAGCGAAGCGCTGATGCCGCGCGCGTTCAGCCTGGCGACAGCATCGAGCGCCGTCTCGAGTGTCTCGCCGGCGACGAACCTGCTTGCGAAGCTCTTGGCAAGGCCGTTGTTGCGCACGAACCTGAATACCTGCGGCTGGTTCGACAGGTAAAGCAGCGCGTTACGTAGCATGCGCGTCTCTCAT
>DATLXE010000118.1:0-3896 GCA_035575795.1 Gemmatimonadaceae bacterium | reverse complement strand
GCGTAGACGAGCGAGGCCCAGCCAAATGCGAAGCGCGGCGCCGGGGGCGCCGCGTCTGATGTTATTGTTTCCCCGCTCGTGCGCGGGCGCGATCTGGATGTTGCCATTGCGTTCAGCCTGGTAGAGACCTGCGAGTTGCCCCTAGAGCAATGTAGATACCGCTCGGCACCAACTCTATGACCGTCAGCCACAACCGGGCGGCGATGGCCACGAGCGCCGCGTCCGCCTCGTTCGCCAGACCGAGCTGCGTCATCGCGGCCGCGAGGGCGATCTCCCTCACGCCCAGGCCGGCAGGCGCAATCGGGGAGATGAAGCCAAGTATGTATGCGGCGGTGTAAACTGCGATGTAAGAAGCGATTTCGCCAGACGCGGAGCCGAGCAGGCCGCGCACGAAAAGCTGGAATGCGAGGCCGTAAAAAATCCACGACAGCGTGTTCGTCAGCGTGGCGGTCCAGATGCTGGCCGCCGGAATGGCCGGCGGCGTCAGCTCCCTACCCATCAGTTTACCGAGCCATCCCGTGAGTGGCGGCAAAAGCTTCGGAGCGGACAGCAGACCGGCGACGACGACGGCGAGTATTGCCGTCGCGAGGTACGGCCGCCCGAGCAGCTTCGCACCGGTCAGCGCGACGATTGCCGCTCCGGTTGCAAGGCTCACCATCTGCATCACGACCGATGATCCAGCGGCCGCCAATCCCGAGATTCCGCGTCCCCGCGCCATCACGCCCATCGCCGTCAGGGACCAGATGTTACCGGGCACGTACTTGCCAAGATTGGAAAGAAACCAGATCCGCGACGCATCAGGCCACGACAGCGGCGCCGCCCACGCCCAGAGAATTCTTCGCCAACCCTCGATGAGAAGCGCGTAGGTGATGATTACGAGGAGCGTGGCAATCGCGATCCACTTCCAGCCGAACTGGATGTGGGTGAGCCGACTCCCGACCTGGCCCCACTGGCCGGCCAGCGAACGCGTGGCGAAGAAGATTACGGCGGCGGCGAATATCCACTGCGCGCCGCGGAAAAGCGTTTTACGCGATACCGCCAAGGACCTGCCGGTAAATGCCGGCGTACCGCCGGGCAACTGATTCCGGCGCAAAGGTCGACAGCGCGTAGAGCCGCCCGGCCTTCGCGAGATCCATCGCTGCTTCTCCGTTCCCGATCACCTCATCCAATGCCCTGGCCAGCGCCTGACGATCGCCCGGAGGGACCAGCATCCCCGTCTTGCCATCCTGGATCACATCGCGCAGCCCGCCCGAGTCGAACGCAACGACGGGAGTTTCTGAGAGAAGAGCCTCGACTGCCACGAGTCCGAGCCCTTCGTCGATCGATGGGACGACGAGCGCCGCTGCCCGCTGATACAAAGCCGGCAGCTCGCGGCGCGGAACCTGACCGAGCCAGCTGACGCGCGCGCCGAGGCCAAGCTCGCCGGCAACTTTCTGAAGCGCGTCCTTCCCTGCTCCCTCTCCAACGATGTCCAGCTCCGTTGGCTCTTTCATCAGGGCGAGCGCATGAAGAAGGTGCTCGAGGCCCTTCTGCGCGGAGAAGCGACCGACGAACAGCAGCCGCTTTCCCTTAGGTGCTCCGGGCTTGAAGAGATTGGTGGCGACGGGCATCGGCGCAACCGTAGCGTTCGTGCCGGGCGCGAGATTTTCAGCTTCGTCGCGCAGCCAGCGCGAAACGGCGGTAACCGCCGTCGAGTGACCCATGACGTGACGGAACAGCGGCCTCGCCACTCCGACTGTCTTCGCGAGTCGCACATCGGTCCCGTGGAGCGTCGTCACCATCGGCACCTGCGAGAGTCCGCGCAGCCATGTCCCGACGAGCCCATTGGGGAACCACCAGTGCGCGTGAATCACCTCCGGCTCGAACTCGCGTCGCGCGCGGACGGCGTGAACAAAATCGGAGCCCATGAAGCCAACGAGCGCCAGCCGCGCGCTCCAGGAGGATGCAACATCCTTCGCCATGTTGCCGGTATACGCAAGCTTCTCGAAGCGGCGCGGCGCGTAGCGGAACCTCTCGACCGGGATTCCCTCCAGCGTTTCGGTCGCGGGTAAACCGGCCGCAGCCGGCGCGACGACCTGGACGCGCACGTCCTCCTCGCGCAGGGCAACGGCAAGACGGAGAAGGAACGAGCCGGCGGCATCTCCCTCCCGCCGAGGAAAGGAGTGCGTCAGGAAAAGTACGTTCATCGGCTCAGCGGGTCTCGTTCACGTCGCGAGTGCGCGTGAGATCCTCGACCTGCCTTCTCAGCTGACTCATTTCCGCGCGCTGAGCTGCGATCAGCTCGCCGATGAGACCGGTCGCGAAGAAAACGCTCCCGACCGTGAGACACACCTCGACCAGATTTATCAGAGGCCGGAATCCGACGCCGCCGATCACGCGCCAGAGTACAGCGATAATACCGACCAGCACGCCGAGCACGAAAAGGGCGGCGCCGAGCATGCCGAAGAGGAGCAGCGGCTTGCGTGCGAAGCGTAGCTCGAACCACACCGCCAGCATGTCGAGCACGCCGACTGGGATGCGTCCAATGCCGAACTTGGAAGTACCGGCGTGGCGAGGGTACAGCGGCACCGGAACCTCGGAGACGGTGAACCCTTCGGCGACTGCCATCACAACCATGTATCGGTGCCAGTCGGGGCGATTCGGAATCGCATCCATCACCTCGCGCCGGTACGCCTTCACCGAATTCAGGTCACGCACCGGGACCTTGAACAGCGAGCGGCTGAGGCGGTTGTAGATGCCGGACACGAACGCCTTCTCGTACTTACCCTGCTTGAATCCGGTGACGATGTCCGATTCCCCACTGAGAACGGGCTCGACGAGACGCGGAATGTCTTCCGGCTTGTATTGCAGGTCGGCGGGATAAAAAACGAGCACTGAACCACGCGCGTGCAGATAACCGGTCCTCAGCGAATCCGCGATGCCGCGTGACAGGCGGTGACGCACTGGATGCAGGAACGGAAACTTCGCGGCAAGAGCCGTGAGAACGTCCCAGCTGCCATCAATCGAACCGTCATCCACCACGACGACTTCGTATCTCGCCGGATCGTGCGCAAATGCCGACTTCGCCTGCTCCATGAAGAGCGGCAGGTTCGCGGCTTCGTCCTTGGCGGGAACCAGCACGCTCACCTGCGGATTTCCGCTCGTGCCACTCAGTCCGAGAGGACCAATGCGCGGCGAGACCTCCGGGCGGGGCGCGGTCATACCCGCTTGCGCATCCGGGCCGAGAGAATGCCAAGCTGGTCGCGGTACTTCGCCACCGTGCGGCGCGCGATCTGGACGCCGCTCTCGCGGAGGATGTTGACGATCGCCTGATCGGTGAGCGGGTGCTTGGGATCTTCCTCCTGCACGAGCTTCTGAAGCTGCGCCTTGATGCCGCGCGCGGAGACGTCTTCTCCATCGGCGGTCGCGAGTCCGGAGGAGAAAAAGAATTTGAGCGGAAGCACCCCGCGCGGCGTCTGCACGAACTTTTCGTTGGTGACGCGGCTGACGGTGGACTCGTGCATGTTGATCACCTCGGCAACTTCGCGCAGGGTGAGCGGCTTGAGCTGCTGAATTCCCTTCTCGAAGAAGTCGCGCTGACGCTCCACGATGTAGTTCATCACCTTGAGCATCGTCTGCCGCCGCTGCTCGATCGCCTGGATCATCCAGTTGGCCGAATTCAGCTTGTTGGAGATGAACTCCTTGTTCTCGCCGTCGAACTTCTTCTTGTCGCGGGCGATCTCCTGGTACGCGCGACTCAGCTTGAGGCGGGGCAGGTTCGCATCGTTGAGAAAGACGTGATACCGGTCGTCGATCTTGTCCACGATGAGGTCGGGGATGATGTAGTTCTCGTCACGCGTGCTGTACTGCAGTCCCGGCTTGGGATCGAGCTTGGCGATCTCGTCGGCCGCCTTCTG
>DATLXE010000117.1:0-8308 GCA_035575795.1 Gemmatimonadaceae bacterium | reverse complement strand
ACCTCGCATCGACGGCCGCTTTTTCGACCGAGGCAGCGATCCCACCCGGACCGATTACGATCGCGCAGGTTGCTCAGCTCTACCCATACGACAACACGCTGCGCGCCGTTCGCATCACCGGAAAACAGCTACGCGAGTATCTCGAGTTCAGCAGCCGCTACTATAGGAGTGTCTCGACACCCGGCGCCGCACTCGAGGCCGACCCGAAAATTCCCGGCTACAACTTCGACATCGTCTCCGGCGTGGACTACGTGATCGATGTCTCCCGTCCGATCGGCTCGCGCATCACCAGGCTGGAGTTCAAAGGTGCGCCCGTGCGCGACGCGGATACGTTTACAATGGCGCTCAACAACTACCGGCAGACGGGCGGCGGCGGATTCGCAATGCTGCGTGATGCGCCCCTGGTCTACGACAAGCAGACGGAGATCAGGCAGCTCCTGATTGACGAAGTCAGGCGGCGCGGTACGCTCCGCTCGTCGGATTTCTTTCAGCGCAACTGGTCGCTGGTGCGTGGCGCTGGCACGGGCTCCGCCCCCGGGACGATCCCGCTCATCAGTGCTCAACCGCTCGCCACGCCCCTGCGCCTGGCGTCCCCCGCATTCCCGACCGGAATGCGCTTCCTCAGAATCATCGGCACCAACGACTTTCACGGGGCCCTCGAGCCCCGGCCGGACAGGGCGGGGGTGAAACGAGGGGGAGCTGCCTATGTGGCGGCGGCGATCGATGGTGCGAGGCGCGAGTGCGCCGATCGCTGCGTCACCCTTCTGCTCGATGGCGGAGATATGTTCCAGGGGACATTGGCATCGAACCTCGCGTTCGGTCGACCGGTAGTCGAGTACTACGATGCGATCGGTTACGCGGCCGCCGCCCTGGGGAATCACGAGTTCGATTGGGGCGTCGATACGCTGCGTGCGGGGATGAGGCAGGCACGGTACGCGATACTCGGGGCCAACGTGCGCTACATCAATGGCCGCGATGTCGAGTGGATCCGAAACGACACCATCGTGCAGCGCGGCCCGGTGAAGGTCGGGATCATCGGCGTCTCGACAGTCACGACCCCGACTCAGACGCGCTCGTCGAACGTCGTCGGTCTTCGCTTCGACGACCCCGCGCCAATCGTCGACAGCATCGGGAAAGCCCTTCGTGCACGCGGGGCAAACTACGTCGTTGTCGTCGCCCACGCCGGTGCGTTCTGCGGCCGCGATAACAGAGCCCAGTGCACCGGGGAGATCGCCGACCTGGCCAACAAGGTGACGACGAGAATAGATGCGATCGTGAGCGGGCACACGCATTCGCTGGTGAATACGGTCGTGAACGGGATTCCGATCCTTCAGGCATTCTCAAGTGGTCGCGCCATCGATATCCTCGACATCCCGCTCGACGGACGCGCCGGAGCTGCCGGCACACGAAGCGAGGTGCGGGAGTTTTCTGCGGACACTCTCGCCCCGCACGCTGCCGTGCAGGCAATAGTTGCCCGCGCAATGGCGCGAGTTGCCGGCCAGGTAAACCGGCGCATCGCAACGTTTCCAGGACCGTTGACGCGCCAGGGTAACCAGTATCCGCTTGGAAACCTGATCGCCGATGCGCAGCGTTGGGCGGGAAGGGGCGATGTTGCGATCATGAACAACGGCGGCATCAGGACCGACGTGCGGGCGGGCGTCGCCACGTACGGATCACTTTACGAGGTCCAGCCGTTCAGCAATGTGCTGACGGCGCTGACAATGACGGGCGCACAGCTGCGCGGCCTGATCGAGCTGATGGTGGCGAGCCGCCCCGACGATCATGTGAGCGGAATGCGCATCACTTACGACTCGACGAAGGCGAAAGGAATGCGTCTCGTCTCGGTGACGATGAGCGACGGGTCGCCGCTGGCGGAATCACGAAGTTACAAGGTCATCGTTAACGATTTTCTTGCTACCGGAGGCGGCGGTTATAACGCCGGTGGCCGCGCGAGTGCTTCGCAAACGCTCGCGATCAAGGACCTTGATGCGTTCATCGACTACCTCGGCACCTTGCCCGCGCCGATCACGGCACCCGCGGAAGTCAGAATCAGCGCCGTCGCACGGTGAGCGACGCGGTTCGCATTTACGTCAACTCCCAGCCTGTGGACGTGCCCGCCGCCTCCACGGTTCTTGACGCGGTTGCGCGCTGGAATCCCGAAGAAGGGGAGCTCGTGCGCAGCGGACACAAACAGATCAACGACAGCCGCGGGCTCGCCGCCGCGCTCACAGCTCCGGTTCACAACGGCGCCATCTTCCGTCTCGTCCGCGCACGTTCGGGTGCCGACGAGCGATCAGACACACACTTCGAGTAAATGTCGCGCATGCCAACGAAGGACCAGCTGCGTCGCCTGCCGAAGGCGGAACTTCACTGTCACCTCGATGGATCGCTGCGACCCGCGACGCTGGTGGAGCTGAGCCGCGAGTATGACGTCGCGCTCCCCCACGATTCGGTGGCAGGAATCACGCAACACATGCTCGTTGGCGATGCGCGAAACCTTGAGGACTACCTGAGCCGCTTCGCGACGACCATTTCAGTGATGCAGACGGCGGATGCGCTCGAGCGCATTGCCTATGAGCTGGCGGAGGATGCGGCCAACGACGGTGTCCGGTACATCGAAGTCAGGAACGCTCCGATCCTCAACGTGGCTGGCGGACTCTCGCTCGATGAGACGCTGGAAGCGCCTCTCCGCGGACTGCGCCGCGCCGAAGCGGATTTCGGAATCAGGGGGCGCTTCATCGTCTGCGGACTGAGAAATAATCCGCCCGAGCAGTCACTCGAGATGGCGCGCCTCGCGGTTGCGTTCAAGGACAGGGGCGTCGTCGCATTCGATCTCGCTGGTGGAGAGAAGGGAAACCCGGCCACTGCTCACGCGGCCGCGTTCGCGCATGCCCGCAACAACAACCTCGCCGTCACGGTGCATGCGGGAGAAGGTGATGGCGCGGATTCAGTGCGCCAGGCCGTGCACGCCTGTGGCGCCAACCGGCTGGGTCATGCGACGCGCCTGATCGAAGATCCTGATCTCACCCAATATGTAAACGACCGGCGCATCGGGCTCGAGATCTGTCTCACCAGCAACGTCCAGACGCGGGCCGTCGCTTCGTACGTGGATCATCCACTGCGTGAGTATTTCGACCGCGGGATGAACGTCTCGCTCAACACCGACAACCGCCTGATGAGCGGCACGACTTTGACGGATGAGTATCACCATGCCGCCCGCGACCTGGGTTTCACCATCGAGGAGCTCTGCAGCGTGGCGCTCAACAGCTTCGAAAGTGCTTTTCTCCCGTGGGAAGAGCGTATGGAGCTGCTCGAAGACGTCACGCACGAGATCGAAACCCTGATGGACGAGGACGGCTGATGTCGGAGTACTCGGCGGCTGAAGCCGAAGTCGCCGCGCGGGCGATTCGCGACCGCACCGGCTCGCACGCGACATCCATCGGCATCATCCTCGGCTCTGGGCTTGGCGGGCTCTCGCGCCAGATCGACGAAGCGGTTCGCATCCCGTTCGCGGAGATTCCCGGTTTTCCCGCGGCGACGGTTGCGGGACACGAAGGCCAGGTCATCGTCGGCAAGCTTGGTGGGCGCCACGTCGTCGCTCTGAGCGGGCGATTCCACATGTATGAGGGGCATCCGGCCAGGCTTGCCGGATTCCCTGTGCGTGTATTCCGCTCGCTGGGCGCGCGCGAACTTTTCGTGTCCAATGCCGCCGGTGGGATTTCCGCGAAACTCAAGGCGGGGGATCTGATGGTGATCTGTGATCACCTGAACCTGATGTACCAGAATCCGCTCATCGGTCCGGTTGCGCCGGATGAGATTCGTTTCCCGGACATGACTGAAGCGTATGACACCGGCCTGCGGAAGGCGCTTCACGCTGCGGCAAAGAAAACAGGCGTCGAGAGCAAGGAGGGCGTGTATGCCGGGCTGCTCGGCCCCACGTATGAGACGCCTGCCGAGGTGAAGATGCTGCGCGTGCTGGGCGCCGACGCGGTGGGAATGTCCACTGTTCCGGAAGTCATCGTCGCGCGGGCGCTTGGAATGCGCGTCGCCGGTGTCAGCTGCATCACGAACGCGGCGGCAAGCGAAGGCGCGCCGCCGCTGAATCACGAGGAAGTCCTCGCGACGACGGCGCGTGTCGGCGATCTCTTTCAGCGACTGGTGATCGAATTTCTGGCGGAATCAGCGACGACTTAGTGGACTGGCCACTCTTTATCTAACGAACCAAACTCAGGACTACCTGTTCTGAATCAGCTGTGAGCCGCTTTTGCGGCGCGAATGGGGACAAGGTGGTTGAGCGGGCCAGTCCCCTGGCCCAACGATGGCGCTGCCGCAATCGCATTGTGAACGAACTGAATTGCGCCGATGACTGATTGCAGAAGCGGCGTACCGCCCGCGAGCTGAGCAGCGATTGACGCCGACAGCGTGCATCCGGTGCCGTGCGTGTTGCGGGACGACAGGCGTTCGGCGCGGAAGGCGTGATGGGTTCCGTCGTAGAGGACATCCACCATCGCCTCTCCCGATTCGAGATGGCCGCCCTTGACCAGTGCGGACCGCGCGCCATGCTCGTGAACGAGCTTCTCGGCGGCGCGCGACATCCCTTCCTCATCGAGGATCTTTTGTCCGAGAAGAAGCGCTGCCTCGTCGAGATTGGGCGTAACGACTGCGCAGAGCGGGATCAACTCGTCACGTATTACTGCGACGGCATCGCTGTCGAGGAGGACGTCGCCCGAGCTGGCGACCATCACCGGATCGAGAACGAAGTTGGTGAGGGAATGCCCGCTGATTGCCGCGATGACGGTACGAACGATATCGGCGCTTCCGAGCATTCCAGTCTTGAACGCGCTCGGGCGGAGGTCCATCGCCACGGCGTCTATCTGCGCCCGTACCAGCGCGATAGACACGGGCTCCCATGCCGCTACGCCGAGCGTGTTCTGAGCGGTGATCGCCGTGATCGCGGAAGTGCCGAAGACGCCGTATCGCTGAAACGTCTTCAGGTCAGCCTGGATCCCCGCGCCGCCCCCGGAATCGGACCCGGCAATCGTGAGTGCAACGTGCATTAAACGAAAGATGCGCCGTGGCTAACCACGGCGCATCCTTAACGTTGACGTTTGGGCGCTGCTACAACTTTACTGCCGCGATCTGCGGGGCGGCGGCGAGGGCGGGAGTGATGCCAGCCTTGCCTTGAACTGCTGGAAGTTGCGCGAGTCGCGCGGAAGACTGCGCAGCGTAGCCGGATCGATCCGATTGATGATTCCCTGCACGTGGGCGATACGCTCTTCCTCGCCAGGGTGGGTCGCGAACCAGGCGGCGACACCAGCTGGGCGCCTTCTGCGCTCCTCGAGCAGCTTCTGGAACATCGTGACCATGCCCGTCGGGTTGATGCGGGCGCGAACCACGTTATTCACTCCATCCACATCGGCTTCGTTCTCATCGCCGCGGCTGAAGCGCGCGAAAACCGCTCCGCCCGCAAGGTTGATCGCCGCGCCAGCGACCTGGCTGTTGCAGACGCTGGTCAGGACGCAGGCGAGCGTGACGCCAAGGTTTGCGCCTTGCGCTTTTTCCATCTGCTTGACCGAGTGGCGCCGCACGACATGCCCGATTTCATGGCCCAGCACGCCAGCCACTTCGTCCATTGTGCCGGTACGCTCGATGAGACCGCGGTTCAGGTAGATGAAGCCACCTGGAACGGCGAACGCGTTCACTTCCTTGCTGTCAACGATGAAGAAGTGCCAGTCCAGATCGGCGCGGCTGGTGAGACGCGCAATCGAGTCGCCGAGGACGTTGATGTAGCGATTGAGCTCGGGATCCTGGACGATCGGTAGTTCAGCGTTGATCTGTTGCGCATATTCCTGTCCCATCTGCACTTCCTGCTGGCGCGAGATGCCGCAGGCAGCGACCGATACGGACAGGGCGACGATTCCGACAATTCGTTTCATTATTTACTCCGACGTGAAATTGCGAGCTGAGAGCGAGGCAAATCCTATTCCAACGACAGCGTGACGGCATAGCGGTGAAGCTTCTTACACTCGCGCGCGACCTCAAACGACGGAAAGCGCGCGAAAAACACTCACTCTTCGTCGCTGAAGGCGTCCGCGCCGTCGAAGAGCTGTTGCGTGCCGGCCTCACGCTGCGCGGCGTTATCGTCGCCCCGCAGCTTGTCGACGCCCCTCGCGGTGCGGCGCTCCGGTCGGCGATTGCGGCCACCCCGGTCGAGGTCCTCGAGGTTTCCGAGAAAGACTTCCGCAGCGCCGCAGAAACTGAATCTCCGCAGGGGGTACTCGCGGTCGGCGAGATCCCCGCGTTTTCGCTCCAGTCGCTCGCCCCGTTGGCGACGACGCGACTGCTGCTGCTCGATGGTGTGCAGGACCCCGGGAACGTCGGCACGATATTGCGCACCGCAGCTGCCCTCGGAGCCTCTGCAACCGTGGCACTCCCCGGGACGGTCGATCTCTGGAATCCCAAGGTGATAAGGAGCTCGATGGGCGCGCAGTTCCGCCACCCTTCCTTCCATGCTACCACTGAGGAGGCGCTATCGTTCCTCGCCGATGCCGGGATCGAGCTGTGGGGCGCGGAGGCAGGCGGTGAGCCGTTGAAATCCCGTGACGCTCCACCGAAGCTCGCAGTCGTTGTAGGGAACGAAGGGGCCGGACTTTCCGCCCCCGTGCGGAGTGCCGCGGCCAAGCTCGTCGCGCTGCCGATTTCCGCCGGCGTGGAATCCCTTAACGTGGCCGTCGCCGCCGGCATCATTCTCTACGAGCTTCGCTGATGATCGAGACGCTTCAGGCGTCATACGCCTTTATAGTCGGTGCATGCATCGGTTCTTTTCTGAACGTATGTATTGGAAGATGGCCGGACGGACTTTCGGTCGTTGCGCCGCGCTCGCGCTGCCCGAAGTGCGGCCACCGGATCACGGCGAAGGAGAACATTCCCATCGTCAGCTGGTTCCTGCTGCGCGGGCGCTGCAGCGGGTGCGGCGAGCGGATCTCCATGCAGTACCCGATCGTCGAGCTCATCGTCGCTCTCGGCTGGCTCGCTGCGTACCTGTCGTTCGGGATGTCGTTCATGGCCGTGCGCGTCGCCGTGTTCGGAACGGTCCTGCTCGGCATCGCGCTCACCGACGCGAAGCATTTCCTGATTCCTGACGGGTTCACCGTTTTCGGCGTGATCTGGGTATTGATCACGGTCTTCATCGGAGTGTACCTCGGCGACTACTATCCGTTTGCGCGCCCGTGGGACGCGATTCTCGGAATGTTCGTCGGAGCCGGCGCGATCTCGGTTACCGGCTGGCTCGGCGAGGTTGCGCTCAAGCGGCCGGCGATGGGATTCGGCGACGTGACACTGATGGCGGTGGTCGGCGCCGCACTCGGGCCTCAACGGGCACTGCTGACGATTTTCGTGGCCGCGCTCATCGCGCCGATCGTGCTGCTCGGCATCGTCTACCCGCTCACCTCGCGCGGCACGACCGACGAAGCCGGTCAGCTGGGATTGCCGCTCGAATCATCGGCGAGCTGGAAGCGTCGCGAACTCCCATTCGGCGTCTTTCTTGCGCCCGCGGCACTCGTTACCCTGCTGTATGGCGATCGCATGATCGAATCGTATCTCCGCTTCTCCGGTCTCAGATGAAACTGAATCGAACCACGGTGCCTGGCTCCAAAGTTTCACATCCCGCGATCATCGCCGCGCTCGCGCTCGTCGCGATTCTCCCCGCGTGCAACAGCAAGAAACCGAAGTACGAAGGCCCGTACGCGACGCAGGTTGCGCAGGCGGTGCCAATGATCGAGAAGGCGATTGGCCTGAAGTTCAAGACGCCGCCAAAGGTCGAGACGCGCTCGAAGGCGCAGGTGCGCGAATTCGTGACGAGGCAGTTCAAGGACGAAAAGGCAATGCGCGAGTTCGCTGGACAGGAGCGTGCCTACAAGCGACTGGGCCTGATCCCCGACACGCTCAAGCTGCAGCAGTTCCTGATTGGCCTGCTCGAGGAGCAGATCGTCGGCTTCTATGATCCCGCCACAAAGGTTCTCTACCTCGTCGACGGCTCGGCAAAGGATCAGGTCGGGATAATCGTCACCCATGAACTCGTGCACTCGCTGCAGGACCAGTACATCAGCCTCGACTCAGTGCAGAAGGGCGAGATGGACAACGACCGCAAGGGCGCCGCGCAGGCGGTGTTCGAGGGACAGGCTGTCTATGAGCAGATATCGGCGATGCTCGGCGGCACCAACGTGGCGATCAACCTGCCCGGCGGATGGGATCGCGTGCGTGAGATGATCCGCGAGAGCCAGAGCCAGATGCCGGTATTTGCTGCCGC
>DATLXE010000116.1:0-1942 GCA_035575795.1 Gemmatimonadaceae bacterium | reverse complement strand
CGAATCGCGCAGCTCGAAGTCCTCTGTCGTCAGCCCCGTGATCGGCACGGCGCCTTGCCTGACCTCGACATCCACTTGAACGGCGTCGGCTCCCGACCGAAACCGCGTCTGCGGAGGCGCCGACAGGTAGGTGGCGGTGGCCAGCACGATCAGGGCTCCGAGCCGCGTCATTGCCGTGCTTCCGCGCGCAACGCGATGTAGATGTCTCGCGTCAGCCAGTACTGCCCGAACCGGTAGGCCCACCACGGGTCGTCGGTGCCGCCCGACGCCGTGGCGCGTTCCACGAACGTGGCGGCTTCGCTCGCGTTGCCGCGCCGCTGCGCGTTGTGCGCGCGCGCGAGCAGGGCACTCTGGGCCGGGATAACGGCGATGGCGGCGTCGTATGCGGCCGCGGCGTCTTCGAAGCGGCCGTGCTGCTCGTGCGCCCGACCGAGGAACAACTGCGCCAGGTACACGTCGCGTGTCGGGACGCCGGCTCGCGCGAGCAGTCGTACGAGCAGAGCGGCGGCGTCCGTGCCTGACCCCTGTCGCATGCGCACATTCGCCAGCCTGAGTGGCGCCTGCGTATCGGCGGGATCAGCGGTGCTGGCGCGCTCGAAGAAGGTTCGGGCGGCCTTCAGTTCCCGCTCGCGCGCTGTACGCGCGCGGGGAATGTCCTCGAGGGGCCTGCTGGAACGGTCGGTCGACCAGCCGCCCGAATGGCGAACGGTACCGCCGGCATCGTAGGGGAACGCGCTGAACGTTTCATGCACCGTGCCGCAGGCCAGCAGCAGCGGCGCGTACGGCTCGAAGTCGCGACAGGCGGGGAGCAGGAGGCGCTCGGCCGCTTCGAATCGGCCGTCCGCCAGTTCCTCGAGGCCCATCGCCAGATACCAACGAGCGGCGGATGTCTCACGCTTCCCGCTTGAGCGGGCGAGCGATTGGTACAGCGCGCTGCCGGCAGACGTGTGTGCCGCGGCCGCGTTCGCGTCCCGTCGTTGAGAAGTTCGTGCGGCCAGCGCGAGCTCCATCTCCAACGCGGCGAGCGCGCGGACCAGTGGGGGGGACCACCGGATATCGTCCGGGTGAGAAGGTGGCCCGTTCGCGTGGCGCTTCCGCCGGGCGAGGATCGCGTCGATCGCCTTTCGGTGTTCGCCGAGCGACATGGCCTCGAGCCGTGCGGCGGCGCGCGCGGTCTCGCCGGCGCGGTTGAAACTGGCAGCCTCGAACAGGTGCTGGACCAACGGCACAACACTCGTGTCCTGCACGTCAACCGGCCCGGCAGGCGCGAGTGAGACGAAGAAGAGAAAGAGGAGGTCTCGGGGCGCCATCGCGTTGCGCCCAGCCTAGCAGACCGCTACAGTAGCCCAGCATGAAAACTGTGTGGAACGACACCGACTACCGCAATCTGCGTGGGCGGCTGGAGCGTCTCACGCCGGAGACGCCGGCCCGGTGGGGGAAGATGGACGCGCCACAGATGGTCTGCCATCTCACCGATGCCCTCAGGATGGTGAGCGGCCAGCTGCGGGTGGCGCCGAAGAACCTCCCGATCCGGTTCACGCCGCTCAAGCAGTTGATCATTTACTGCATGCCGTTCCCCAAAGGCGCGCCCACCGCTCCCGAGCTCAGGGCGCGCCAGCCGACGGAGTGGCAGGGAGAGATCGCGATGTTGCGCACCGAACTCGACGCACTGGTCACACGCGGCGCGGCAGGCCCGTTCGTCCCGCATCCAGCCTTCGGCGCACTCACGCCTCGGACGATGGGAGTGCTGGTCTATCGGCACATGGACCACCACCTGACCCAGTTCAGGGTCTGATCGGAGTACGTGAGGAGCGGCTCTGAGAACGGAGCTTATGTTGCCTCCTGACACCGCTAATGCTTCCTATCCGCTATCTCGGAAGAAATGAGTCATATTAAGCGTCTGTGACAAACCTAACGGAGCGGCTCGAACGCGGACTCGCCG
>DATLXE010000115.1:0-2331 GCA_035575795.1 Gemmatimonadaceae bacterium | reverse complement strand
TCGAATTTCTCGGCCTGGATCAGCTGCTCGATCGCCTCGATTTGCTCCGGTACGGCCGGCCACCCGAAGTGGAGGTCCGAGACGTGAAAGATGGTGGTCACGTTGTCCGCGCCCTTCTTCGTCGTGTTATTGGGGGACAACCAGGTCGGCGAAGTGTTTGGCGAGGCTGGTCGCAAGCGCTGGCGAGAACTCCCGCATCGGGTCGCTTCTTACCTCGCCAACCCAACGGATCTTGGCGAGCCGCGAATCGATCAGGAGAACCTTCAGAACGCCCACACCGACGCCGTTCGTGCTCTCCATTCGGAGCTCGACCGGGAGCAACGCGTAACGTTGGCCCTTGAGGCCGACGAGAGCGCGAATCTGCGAAGCGAGCGGGTCGCGCACGCTCTGCTCAGCGTACACCCGCCCGCGCAACGACTCGGCTGCCAGTGCCCGCGCGCTGGTGACGAAGGTCGAGTTCATCCGCGACGCGCGCTCGAGCTGGCTGCCGAATACCCAGGCCCGTCCGAGTCCGCGCTCGCTCATCGCGAAAGCGATCTCGTCGTCGAGCGCGGCGAGATAATCCGCGCGCTTGGCAATCGACTGCTGCCACCCGAGCTTGTCGGTGAAAGTCAGATACTGCACCGGGAAGACGACGATTTGCTGCCCGGCCAGCCGCTCGAGGATGCGCATCTCGCCGGCCGACAGCGGCTCGTCGCCGGCGACATCCGGCGGACGCTTTGCGCAGGCCCCTGCCAGCGCGAGGATTGGCAGGAGCACTGCGTATCTGGCGGAGAGTCTCATTCAGCAAAGATAATTAAATTCCGAAGGTCTGAATCGCCACACGCAGGCCGCCGCTTATGAACCAATGAAAATAAGAATCTTTCAAGACAATGACTGGCCAGAATGGAGGCGGATGAGTCAGGCGCTCGATCCGGCGTCGGGGAGCGCCGAGCACGAAGACGAGATGCGGGCGACCCTTGCTCGCTCCGACGCCGCCGTTTTCTTTGCCGAGCGCGCGGACGGATCGATATGCGGTTACGTCGAAGCCGGCAGCCGGCCCTACGCCGACGGGTGCGACTCCTCACCTGTTGGATACATCGAGGCGTGGTACGTCGATCCCGATGTCAGGCTTTCCGGCTACGGTCGTGCGCTGCTCGCCGCCGCTGAAGAATGGGCACGCTCGCGGGGCTACAGGGAAATGGCATCCGACGCGCTGCTCGACAACGTCGTCAGCTTCGAAGCGCACGTCGCG
This sequence comes from Gemmatimonadaceae bacterium, assembly GCA_035575795.1. Taxonomy (GTDB): domain Bacteria; phylum Gemmatimonadota; class Gemmatimonadetes; order Gemmatimonadales; family Gemmatimonadaceae; genus UBA4720. The sequence goes on along the minus strand of DATLXE010000115.1, from coordinate 1,097 downwards.
AGCGGTTATTCCGAGGTGGGCCGTGTCATCCAGTTCCGGAAGCCGCTCGGCTGATCCCAGTGCTCGGCGGGCGCGGAGTAGTAATTGCGTTGAGCGTCCCCGATGACGAGCCCCGCCCCCGCCCCCAGCCTGCGCACGGTTGCCGTTGCGGCAATGCGCCAGAACGGGTTCGAGCCCGAATTCTCCTCGGCCGTAATGCGCGAGGTGCGGTCACTCGATGAGCGCTCCTTGGAGTCGCTCCCCCCCGGCACTCTCGACCTCCGCGCGCTGCCTTGGTCTTCGATTGACAACCGCGAATCGCGGGATCTCGACCAGATTGAGGTAGCCGAGCGGCAGCCGGACGGTTCCATCGTCGTGCGCATTGGTGTCGCGGATGTCGAATCGCTGGTGCCGCTCGGCTCGGCGGCCGACGATCACGCCGCCGCCAACACAACCTCGGTCTACACGGGGGTGGCCGTTTTCCCAATGCTGCCCGAGCGGCTCTCCACCGATCTCTCCTCGCTCAACGAAGGCGCCGACCGTCTCGCTGTCGTCATCGAGTTCACCGTTGCACGCGACGGCGCGCTGTCTGGTGCATCGGTTTACCGCGCGATGGTTCACAACCGCGCCAAGCTCACCTACGACGGTGTCGGCATGTGGCTCGAGGGCACGGGCCCGGCTCCGCGGGCCGTCGCCGCCTGGAAGGAGCTCGGCGACCAGGTACGTCTCCAGGACGAGGCGGCGCAGCGTCTGCGACAGGCAAGGACACTCGCCGGCGCCCTCAACTTCGAGAGCGTGGAAGCGACGCCGGTGGTCGTGCGGGGAAAAGTTGTCGATCTCGCCGTCGCCCGGCGCAATCGCGCGCGGGACCTGATCGAGGATTTCATGGTCGCCGCAAATCGCTCGGTCGCGATTTTTCTTATTGAGAATGGCTCAGCCTCCCTGCGGCGGGTGGTGCGCGAGCCAAAACGGTGGGATCGCATCGTCGAGCTTGCCGCTGAAGTCAACGAGACGCTCCCTGATACGCCGGACAGCGTCGCACTGAGCGGGTTCCTCTCCCGGCGAAGGGAGGCCGATCCCGATCACTTCGCCGATCTCTCTTTATCCGTCGTCAAGCT
>DATLXE010000114.1:0-1884 GCA_035575795.1 Gemmatimonadaceae bacterium | reverse complement strand
GAGGAAGACTCAGCACTCGCCGTCGAGATCCTCGACACGCCGCCACCTCCCGCGCAGTAGGCGCGCATTAGCTTATCCGCCATGACCCCACTCCTTCGCTGGGCTCTCTCGCCAAAAACGCTCTGCTGCGCGCTCGCAGCGCTCAATCTGGTCTGCGTCGCGCCAATGTATGCGCAGACGGAGGATCCGTTCCTGAAGCGGGCAAAGAGAATCCTTCGCCAGACTCCTCTCATCGACGGGCATAACGACCTCCCATGGCGGATTCGCGAAGACACTATCGCCCGCGGGGACGTGGACCGCTATGACATCAGAGTTCGCGCGCCCGGACACACTGATCTGGCCCGACTGAAGCAGGGCATGGTGGGCGCGCAGTTCTGGTCGGTTTACATCCCGGGTGAATACGCCGATTCCGGCTACGCGCGCGTGCAGCTCGAGCAGATCGACATCGCCCGGCGCCTCATCGCGCGCTATCCGGAGACGTTCGAGCTGGCGCTGTCCTCGAAGGACATCACCCGCATTTTCAAGCGCAGGAAGATCGGCTCGCTGCTCGGACTCGAGGGCGGCCACGCCATCGAGAACTCGCTCGGCGCACTCCGCATGTATTACGACCTTGGCGTCCGCTACATGACGCTGACGCACAACGTCACGCTGTCCTGGGCGGATGCAGCGTTCGATTCCACCAGGCACAACGGGCTGACTTCGTTCGGCGAACAGGTGGTAAGGGAGATGAACCGGCTCGGGATGCTGGTCGACCTCTCCCACACTTCACCGGCAACGATGAGCGACGCCCTCAACGTCACCGAGGCACCGGTGATTTTCTCACACTCGAACGCGTACGGGCTCGTGGATGTTCCCCGCAACGTCCCCGATTCGATTCTCCGGCGCCTCAAGTCGAACGGCGGAGTCGTGATGGTGACGTTCGTGACGGCGTTCAGCTCGCAGGAGGTTTGGAAGTACAATCAGTCGTTCGAGGCGTTGGCGCGCGGATTCCGCCAGCAGTTCGGCAACGACACTGCCGCGGTGCGCAAGGCGATGGCCGACTGGCGCGCAGCCAATCCGCCGCCGCCCTCGACGCTGTCCCAGGTCGCCGATCACATCGAATACATCCGCCGCGTCGCGGGAGCGGACCACGTCGGAATCGGTGGCGACTTCGACGGGATCTCTGACGTGATAACCGGACTCGAAGATGTGACCACGTATCCGGCGCTCTTTGCCGAGCTGGCGCGGCGGGGCTGGTCGGACGGAGATCTGCGCAAGCTCGCCGGTGAAAATGTGCTGCGTGCGTTTGCGCGCGCCGAAGCGGTCTCGGCGCGTCTCAAGCGACGGCAATAATTACGCGCTGACGGGGCTTCGTCCGCCGGTGCGGAGGAAGTCCGCGAATTCGATAGGCAGCCCCGCCGCCTCGATGCCGCGCGCGCTCTCTTCGATATCGTATTCGACGCGAATGAACTCGGGCCCTGGCGCACCGCTGGAGAAATCGAGCAGTACGTAACCGGCGCGCGGATCTCCATCCCTGGGCCGTCCGACGCTTCCCGTATTGATGAAGTGAATCCCGTCGACATCGCGGTGCCACGGCCTGTGAGTATGGCCGAAACACACCGTGTCTCCGGCTGCCGCGCCAACAGCGGCCGACATCTTTTTGAGGAACAAATCATCACGGTCTTCGGTGACGTAAACCGTGTTCAGCGTCTGGTTACCATGCAGCAGGATCAGCGACGGACCCGCGGTGTGTCCGCCGAGCGGTCGAATGTCAAGGCTGAACGGAAGTGCGGCGAGGTACCGGCGAGTTGCATCGGTGACTTCGCCGCACGTCCATTCATACGAGAGGTGTGACAGCTCTTCCTCACGCGGACTGTCGGCGCGGCAGCCGCAGTGCTTGTAGCC
>DATLXE010000113.1:0-3435 GCA_035575795.1 Gemmatimonadaceae bacterium | reverse complement strand
ACCGTCTGGACCGGTGCCATCGAGCGAGAATCCCTTGTGCGCGTCATGCCGGCCGGAAAGCAGGCGAGAGTTCGCAAGATCGAGCAACACGGCGCGGCCGTGGAGCGAGTCGAGGCCGGCGACCGCGCGGCAATCGCGCTTTCGGGAGTGGACACGCGCGACGTCGAGCGCGGTTTCGTACTCGTATCGGATGATCACTGGCGGGCGACGTCGCGTCTTGAGGCGACCGTTACACTTACGGCGGAGACTCTTCCTCAAATCGGTCCGCGCACCCGGGTGAGCCTGCATCTCGGATCGGCGGAGGTCGAGGCCCGGCTGGTCGCACTGCCCGAATCCATCGACCCAGGCGTTGCGTTCGAGACGACGATTCGCACCTGGGCCCCGATCACCGCGCGGGGCGGCGACCGCTTCGTACTGCGACTCCCCGCGCCTGTTGGGACTGTGGGCGGAGGAGTTGTCACCGACCCATACGCCGCCGGGCGCCGAGGAACGAGTTTCGAGTACTTACCTGGGTCCGCAGGGGCCGCACGCCACGTCCCCAACGAGGCAATTCAGGCGCGGTTCTCCCGGTTGCTCCAAAGAGCCGGAAGCGAGGGCCTCAGTTTCGCTGACCTGCCAGTGCGGGTCGGCTGCAACCCGGCCGAGCGCGATGCGCTTGCCGATGGGCCGGCGATCGTGCGTGCCGGAGCCAACCTTTATGAGGATGCGGTTGTCGAAGATGTGATGGCACACGTCAGGCTTCTGATCGCGGAGTACGAGATCCGCTCTCCCTTGAGCGCCGGGATGCCGGTGCAGACCCTGCGCGGATCTCTTCGCGCCGCTCCCGAGGTCGCCGACCTTTCTCTGCGCAGGCTGTCGGCGCGCGGCGAGATCGAAACCGCGGGTGGAATTGCACGTAGGAAAGGGTGGGTTCCGAAACCCGGCGCCGTCGACGCCGAGACAAGTCTTCGGGTCGCGCACGACATTTGCCTCGGGAGAAATGAGCCGCCAAGCATCACGGAGCTCGTAATGCGTTACGGCGCAACGGTTCCGGCACTGCTGCGGCTGCTGGAAAAGCAGGGAAGGATCGTGAAGGTGGAGCCGGACCGCTTCTATGACCGGGAGGCCCTGAGTGGGCTGCTCGAGCAGATCAAGCGGGAACTGCTGCCGGGGCAGGTGTATGCTCCGGGAGAGCTTCGCGTAAAGCTCGGTGTTTCGAGGAAGTACCTGATTCCATTTCTCGAGTTCTGCGACCGGTCGGGAATTACTGAGCGGCGCGGCGAAGGCAGGGTTTTGAAGGGTCGGGGGACAAGTGTTCTTGACACTCCCCAGAGCCAATCCTAACTTCGACCGGGTAGAACACCTTTTTTTTCATTCTTGTCAGGAGTAAGCGGCTAAGGTCCCTCTTTCGTTAGGATTTGGAGAACACATGAAGCACCTGTGGCGAGCGCTGGTCCTTGCGCTCGTTTTCAGCGCGTTCATGCCAGGTCGTTCGGCCGCCCAGGGAATTTCAACCCAAACCGGCCGGGGACAGGGCGCCGGATTGGAGCTGGGGCAGAACTATCCAAACCCAGTCAGTCAGGAGACACGAATTCCGTTCGTCATCGGCGAACCGCAGGGATGTACGGAACCGGGTCGATTGCGCCGCGCAAGCCTGCGCATTTACAATCTTTTGGCACAGCTCATCGCTGTGCCGCTGCTGCAGGGCGGTGCCGGAAACGTGGCTGGAGGCGAGCCCGTGGAAAATCTGTTGTTGACGTGCAGCCAGTACCTTGCGTTCTGGGACGGAAAGTATTCCCAGACCGGCGAGAACGTGGCGTCCGGGATTTACCTTTACAGACTGGATGTCGACGGCAAGGTTCTGGTCAAAAAGATGATCGTCAGGAAGTAGGCGATTCTGACATGAGAGAGCGCGTCCTGGCAGAGCCGGGACGCGCTTTTTTCTTGCCGGACGACAATCTTCTGCCACCTTGGCGCATATCAAGTGGCACTTTCGTTGCGCCTTATAAGTGTCATTGTGTCAAACACTTAGCACGAGACTATGATTAACCCGGATAAGCTGACCGTCAAAGCCAGTGAATCGCTGAACGCGGCGATCGACCTCGCCCGCCGCGCCGGCAATCCGGTCGTCTACGACCTTCATCTTCTGCTCGCGCTGCTGGGCCAGGACGAAGGTATCGTCGTCCCGATCCTCCAGAAGCTGGGCGTCGGGGTGACCCCGTTGCGCGAGACGGCGGAGAGGGAAGCTGCCCGCTATCCGAAGCAGTCAAACGCCCAGCCAAACCTGTCGCGTGAGCTGAACCTCGTCTTCGACCGCGCCGAGGCCGATGCCCGCGACCTGGGCGATGATTTTATCTCGACCGAGCATTTTCTGATCGCCCTCGCCGACGTAAAGGGAGCGGAATCGAAGACCCTGCTCAACGGCGTGGGCGCGACGCGGGCGACCCTGCTCGAAGCGCTCAAATCGGTACGCGGCACCCACAGGGTCACTGACCAGACACCCGAAAATCAGTACCAGGCGCTCCAGCGCTACACGCGCGACCTCACCGAAGCGGCGCGGAAGGGCAAGCTCGATCCAGTCATCGGCCGCGACGAGGAGATCCGCCGCGTCATACAGGTCCTGTCGCGGCGCACGAAGAACAACCCCGTGCTGATCGGCGAACCCGGTGTCGGCAAGACAGCCATCGCCGAAGGGCTCGCGCAGCGCATCATGAACGGGGACGTGCCCGAGGGACTGAAGAACAAGCGCCTCGTCGGGCTCGACCTGGGCGCCCTCATCGCAGGCGCGAAGTACCGTGGTGAATTCGAGGAGCGCCTCAAGGCGGTGCTCAAGGAGATCACTGAGGGCGAGGGAAAGTTCGTGATGTTCATCGACGAGATGCACATGCTCGTCGGGGCGGGGAAGGCCGAGGGCGCGATGGACGCGGGCAACATGCTCAAGCCGATGCTCGCGCGCGGCGAGCTGCGCGTCGTCGGCGCGACCACGCTCGACGAGTACCGGAAGCATATCGAGAAAGACGCCGCTCTGGAGCGGCGCTTTCAGCCGGTGTATGTCGGTGAGCCGAGCGTGGAAAACACGATCGCAATTCTTCGCGGTCTCAAGGAGCGCTACGAGTCGCATCACGGTGTGCGCATCACCGACGGCGCCATCGTCGCCGCCGCGACCCTTTCCAACCGCTACATCGGCGACCGCTTTCTTCCCGACAAGGCGATCGATCTCATCGACGAGGCGTCTTCGCGCCTTCGCATCGAGATCGATTCGATGCCGCAGGAGATCGACGAAGTGGAGCGCCGCATCGTGCAGCTGGAGATCGAACGCCAGGCGCTGCAAAAGGAAAAGGATCGCGCGTCGCGAGATCGCCTGAAGGGGCTGGAGCGAGAGCTTGCCGAGCTGCGCGAGACGTCGTCCGGCATGAAGGCGCAGTGGCAGCAGGAAAAGGAAACCCTCGGCAGCGT
>DATLXE010000112.1:0-17947 GCA_035575795.1 Gemmatimonadaceae bacterium | reverse complement strand
ACATGTCCATCACTTCGACGCGTGGTGGTCCGCGCCAGATCTGGGTCCTGGATTCGCGCACGGCAAGATTTCGTCAGCTCACGACAACGCCAGATGGCCGCCTGTCAGATTGGTCCCCAATCACCCGGCCGCTCTTCTAGCTTTCCGCGCGCAGTGTGCACGCTGCGCCAGTGCGCGTAACTTTTGGGTGAGATTGTCGCGCGACGTCCGCCTCCCGTCAACTTTACTTCACGTGAGGTTCAGTTACGCGCACCTCAGGCGGCGCGCGATCCCTCTGCGGGGAAAGGCGGCGCGAGCCGCCGGTTTAAATGACGCGTGTCAGGCGAGGCCGAGGCGTGCGCGCGCTAAGCAACTTGTTCGCGCGCAGCCTTTACCAACGGGAATCCCTGCTGGGAAGGAGGGCTGGACTCCTGCGAAGGCGGCTTTCCAAAGCGAACGACCAAGGAGACCAGCGGCTGCCCGCGGAGCGGGCACCCGCGCTTTGGGCTCCGCCCGAGTGAGCGTAGCCGCCGGAGTCAGGAGTCCAGCCCGACGCCCGCGCAAAGATCCAGAATTAACGAGCCAGGCGCGCGAGAAAAGCGTCAGGGCACCGATCGCCAACCGGTCCAGCCTGGACCGCGCACTACTCGGCCCGGCTTCGCGCCGGTGTGCTCGCCGTTGCGGAGGACTTGCGTGCCGTTGACGAAGACGTGCTTGACGCCGGTCGCGTAGGCGTGCGGGGCGGCAAAGGTCGCGTGATCGGTGATTGTCTTTGGATCGAAGATCACTACGTCAGCGAAGTAACCGGCGGCCAGTTTACCGCGCTTTCTCAGTTTCAGGTTTTCAGCAGGGAGCGTCGTCATGCGCCTGATCGCTTCCTGCAGCGGGATCAGCTTCTCGTCGCGCACGTAGCGGCCCAGTAGGCGGGCGAAATTTCCGTACGCGCGCGGATGCGCGCTACTCTTGAGGAAATCTCCCTCCGGCGCGTAAGAACCCTCGTCCGACCCGAAGCTCACCCACGGAAGCCGCACCTGTCGCCGCACGTTGTCTTCGGACATGAGGAAGTAGACGGCGCCGACCCGGCTGCCATCCTCGATGACGAGGTCCATCGCCGTCTCTTCCGCCGACTTTCCGCGCATGCGAGCGACCTCGGCCAGGGTCTTACCGGTGAGCGGCTTCAGGGAATCGTTCTTGAACGAGATCAGAATGATCTTGTCTGGCGAACCCGCTCCAACGAAAAAGTTCTCCCACGTGTCGGTTGGCGTGCGCATTTCGCGCGCGACACGCTCGCGAATCGCAGGATCGGCAAGCCGCTTCGCCCACTCCTTGTGTCCGCCCTCCTGCACCCAGGGAGGCATCGAGGCATCGAGCCCGGTCGCGCCGGCGACGTAGGTATACATGTCGGCGCTGATGCGCACGCCGCTGGCGCGAGCAGTCTCGATCTTCGCGATTGCCGGCTCCAGCTTGCTCCAATTCGACTGACCCGCCGCTTTCAGATGGTAGATTTCGGCTGGTACGCTCGCCTCGCGCGCGATCGTGACCAGTTCGTCGATCGCCTCCAGCAGGCGCGCGCCCTCGCTTCGCATGTGAGAGATGTACATCCCGCCGTAGGGCGCGGCAGCGCGGTTCAACGCGATCAATTCGTCGGTCTTCGCATAGAACGCCGGCGCGTAGATGAGAGACGAGCCGATGCCGAGCGCGCCCTGCTCCATCGCCGCGCGCACGAGTGCCTGCATGCGCGAAAGCTCCTCGGCAGTCGGTGGCCGGTCGGCGTAACCGATCTCGTGCACACGCAGCGTGGTCGCGCCGACGAACGAGGCGACGTTGGTCGAGACGCCGCGGCTCACAAGGTGCTCGAGGTACTGCCCGAGCGTCGTCCACGGGACATCGTACTTGATGTCGCTCTGGTCGTCGATCATCTGCTTTCGCATGAGGCTGTTGATCGGCCCCATCGACCAGCCCTCTCCCATCACCTCGAGCGTCACGCCCTGCCGGATGTCACCCTGGCTGCGGCCGTCGTGAAGGAGGGATTCGTTGGCCCAGCTCAGCATGTTGATGAATCCAGGGGCGACTGCGAGTCCGCGCGCGTCGATCTCCGACTTCCCGCGTGCGGCACCAAGGTCACCGATGAATGCGACGGAATCACCAAGGATTCCGACATCGGCAATGCGGGGCGCAGTGCCGCTTCCGTCGTACACGCTTCCTCGACGAATCACGACATCGAATGCTGCCGCGCCTGATCCATCCGGTGCGGGGAGACGTGCGCACGACGCGGCGATGCACACGAGCGCGATAGGGAGACTAAGAAGTCGGCGGAGATCGTTCACGTCAGGTTCCCGGAAAAAGACGGCGCCCACCGGATGGTGGGCGCCGATACGTCAGAAAGATTGTCAGCCGTTGATCACGCGCGCGCGTTACCTGTCGGTGAGCACGAACGCTCTCAAGGGAGCCCCGCCGCTGGTGCTCGGAGCCGCGACGACAGTGCGCGCGGCACCTGCGGCGAGGGCCAGAGTTGGAGAGTTGGCAGCCCCGCTGGTGACTGTGAGTGACACCGCGCCTGCGCGGCTCGCGGGCGCCGTGCCAGCAGGAACAAAGCGGATCTGATACGTGCCCGCCGCCAATGTTATTGGCGCGGATCCGGATTGGGGAGCAAGGTTGGTCACCGCTGGCGTAGCCGTTGCCAGATCAGCGCCGGAGGCAGTCACGAAAACGTCCACCGGTCCCGTTGTCATGTTGACGATGCGGAGCGTCGACTGCCCCGTGGCCGGGACCGGATTTGCGTCGAGCGTGATGAGGGATGTCACGGCCGCGCCTCCTGTCCCGCCCGTCGCGTACACAGTGCGGTCCTGCCCTTCAACGACCGTGAAGTTGATCGTTGCAACGGTCACGCTCGTATCGGCGGTCCGCTTCAACACCAGCGTGCGCGGTCCCGCCAGGATCGATGAATACGTCGCCGTGGCAGGTGCCGGAAGCGACGAAGGCGTTGTACCGCCATACGCGAGATTCACTCCGAACGGCAGGCTTTCGAGCAGAGCGTTGACCGGATTCCGCGCCGGGTCCGTGATCAGGTTTACGAATCGCACCCGACCGAGAGCGCCGGTGGGAGCGAGGGCGTCCGGCGCCTCCTCCGTGCCGCACGCCGCGGAGGAAAGCAGCGTCAGTAGTGCAACTGCGGCGCGCCGGGTCGTCCGCGGTGAGAGGCCGCTCATCGAAATCGATTTGAGTGTCATGGTGGCGGTCTCGTCAGTAAGTGCAGCCGGCGGGGAATCCCGTCGGTTCAGGTGGGTCAGCCGGAACTTCCGGGTTTGCGTTCCGGTCGCCGATCGCGTAGGGGAGCCAGCAGCGTTGCGCATCGAGGGGTACGCCTGGCGCGGCGACCGGCCCACGCACGAGGTTGCGGCGGCGTGCGTCTTCCCAGCGAAGTCCGGTCGCGAACAGCTCGAAGCGGCGCTGATTGTATATCTCCGTAATGAGCTGCGCCTGCGACAGCGTTCCGCTGAGCGCGGACAGGCATGCCTTCGGGTCGTCGATTCCGCGGTTGCCGGTGCAGTCTGTTCTCACCGAATCGACCACCGCCTGGGCTTGCGCGAGCTGGCCGGTGTTGGCGAGTGCTTCAGCCTTGATGAGAAGAGCCTCGTCGGGAAAATAGACCGGGAGTACCGCCTGCGGGCTCGCGTAGCGACTGAATGGAAAGAGCAACGCCTGGACGCGTCCGGTCGGCGTCAGGGTGGTGTCCACGAAATAGATGAAGCGCCTGTCCCCCGCCTCCATCGCCGTGCGGTATTGGCGCCGCGGCGCAATTCCCTGGGTGCCGCCGGTGACGTTGTTGAAGAAGTTCACGCCGGGAGCGGGAAAGGTCAGCGCCGAGAACGCCGTCGGTCCGCTCCGCGCCACGAGATTCGAGAATGCAAGCGCACTCGGGTAATCGTTCGCCATTCGCGCATAGCGAGCGCGGAAGAGGTTGATCGTATTCGTGAGGTTCACACCCGGCGTGAGGATCGTGCTATTGAAAAGCGGGCTCGGGGCGTTGGCGGCGATCTCGGTTGCCGCCGAATCGAGTAGCGCTCGCACATACGGCAGCGACTCGGAGCGGGGTACATACGACGGCGTAGCAACGCCGAAGGTCCTGATCGGAATCCGCTGATAGGACTGCAGTGCCTGTCCGAGGGATTCAGCCTTGAGCGTGAAGGCAAGGGCGCGTAGTCCGCTTCGGGTGCCAACCCCAAGCGCATCAGCAAGCGCGTCGGAACCGGCGATCAGCTCGTCGGCCGTGCGAACAGTTCTGTAGATGGAGTTGAAGACGTTGTCGGCGATACCAGCGCCGGGCGAGACGATGCCCTGCTCAGCGTCGCTGATCGAGATGAGCGCCGCGCTGGCGGACGCGAACTCGTCTGTAACGAGTCCCGCCATGTAGGCAAAGTTGCCGTAGGATTGCGCGAAGCGACCCTGCAGACCTGTTGCAAGGCCGATCGTCGCGTCGGCGCTCCCAGTCACTTCGCCCTCAGTAGGCGAGTTCGGATTTTTCAGGTCGAGATTGCACGCGCCCAGTAAAACTGCCGCGAAGGCCAGCGCGCACCTGCTGATGATGTGCATGTGTCGGTCTTTTCGGTTAGAAGCTGAAGCGGGCGGTCAGCGACCACACGCGTGGGATTGGATAACCGCCGAAATCAAAGCCGCGGTCGGCGGCCGTTGTCTGGACGGATTCGCGACCGCCGGCGTTGGTGCCGAACAGGTTGATCTCCGGATCGTAGCCGCTGTATTTGGTCCAGACCGCGAGGTTGCGGCCGGAGAGAGTGAGGTCCACTCCTTCGCGAAACAGGCGGCGAACCGGTGCGGCGTCCAACAGGTAGCTCGCCGAGACCTCGCGCAGCTTCACGAACGTTCCGTCCTCGACCCAGTACTGGAAGATTCCCTGCGTGCGCGCGTTGAATGCGGGCGGAAGCTTACGAGGGTCGCCGTATGGAAGAAGTTCCTGCTCATACGTCTTGGAGTTGCTGGCGATACCGGCGTTCTGGGCGCGCGTCGAGAGATTCATGACGTCGTTGCCGAACACGCCATCGAGCAGTGCGCGGAGGTGCAGCTTTTTTCCAAGCGTGAATTCGTTGAGCAGCGCGCCCGTCCAGTTGGGGTTCGGGTCGCCGATCACCCTGCTCAGCGAGTCGTTGCAGGTGCCGTTGCTGGTTGCGCGGCGCTGTACCGCGTTGGTCATGTCCGCCGTGCGGCGGTATCTGCCGAGCGAATCGAACAGCAGCGCGCCGCTGACGCAGTCGCGCGCCGCGTACGATCCGTAGAACACGCCAGCGGGCTCACCGGCGCGGATGCGGTTCGGATATCCGCCGGCGGACTGAAAGTCCTGGATGGTGAGGCTCTCGACGAGATTCTTGTTGTGCGCGTACGTGAAGGTCGAGCCCCACTTGAACCGCTGTGCGTCGACGTTCGTAGTGCGGAGCAGCAACTCGATGCCCTTGTTCGACATCGTCCCGATCGGGAAGAACTGGCGCGAGAAGCCGGTGCTGGTTGGCAGCGGGCGGAAGAAGAGCAGATCAGAGACGAGGCGGTTGTAGTAGGTGACGTCGGCACTGACACGGCCGTTGAGCAGCCCGACTTCGCCGCCCAGCTCCCACTCGCGCGCGCGCTCGTTCTTGAGTCCGGGCGTTCCGAAGTTGAGATCGTTGACGAACCCGGGACGTCCGCCGAATGGCAGCTGGGTGTAGCTGATGAACTGCGAGTACGCATTGCTCAGTCCCGGCTGGCTTCCCGCCCAGCCGAGCGCGGTACGCAGGCGGAGGCTGTTCAGGTTGCCGGCTCGGCCCGCGATTGCGACGTATGAAGCGGAAAACTTCGGGAAGACCTGCCACCGCTCCTCAGGCGCAAAGGTCGACGACGCATCGTACCGGACGGCGCCGGTAAGGAAGAGACGGTCGGCGATCCCAACTTCCTGCTGGCCGAAAAAGCCGAGCGTGCGAAGCTCGACCTCGGTCTGGCCGGCGGAGAAAATCGAGCCGGCGCTAACGAGGTCGCCCACTGGAGCGAGGCCGTTGGCGCTCGCGGTCGTGGTGCGGACGCGCTGGGCGGTGTGGTTGAATCCGCCGGTGGTGCGGAGGTCGAGCGAGCCAATGGGCCCCCACGTGTAGCTTCCCACACCATCCTGGTTGATGACGCGCGTGCCCTGGAACACCGAGATCGCGCGTCCGGTGGCGAGGGGCGTAGTTCCAAGCACGGCGTTCCGCGGCACGAACTGGCGCTGCTCGAAGCCGGTGTTGTCGAGACCGACGGTGTAGTCGAGAAGAACGTTGGCCCACGGCGTAAACGTGAGCTTGCCCGAGCCGATGAAGCGGTCGATCGTCTGCGGATTGCGGATACGGTCGATGGCGAGCAGCGGGTTCGTGCCGAGCGTTGGCGGCAGCGGATAAATGCCGTTGACGGGACTGAAATTGATGTTCGTCGGCGCGAAGAAAAGCGAGCCCAGGATGCCGTAATCGTTCTGCTCGCCAAACGCCTGCAGCGCGTTACTGGTGGTGATGTAGTTCGATGTGACGTTGGCGACGAGCTTCGATGCGATCTGCTGCTGGACGTTTACGCGTACACCGGCGCGGCGCGATGAAGTGGAGCGGAGGATCCCCTGCTCGTTGGCGAAGTTGCCGCTGATGAAGTAACGCGTTGCCTCGGTGCCGCCCTCGACGGTGAGGTTCTGCTCGGTGGACGGCGCCTTGCGGAAGATGTCGTTCTGATAATTGAACCGCTCGGTGGGTAGACCGTTGACGGTATAGGGATAGAAGTTGAACGGCTGCTGTTCGCGAAGCTCGCTCGTGCCGAAGCGGGACGACAGCGTCACCCGCGGTCGGCCGATGCTGCCACGCTTGGTGAAGATCTGGACGACGCCGTTGTTCGCGCGCGAGCCATAAAGTGCGCCGGCGGCGGCGCCGCGAATGATCTCGATGCGATCGATGTCGTTGGGATTGAGGTCCGCGAGGCGGTTCTGCGGATTTGACCTGCCGCCAAGATCGGCAAGCTGGGCCGAACCGTTGTCGATGATGACGCCGTCGACGATGTAGAGCGGATCGGAACCGGCGATGAAGGAGTTGACGCCGCGCAACCTGACGGAGATGCCTCCGCCCCCGGGACCGCCCGAGTTCTGGCTGATCTGGGCGCCGGGGATCTTGCCTTGCAGCGCCTGATCAACGGTGTTCGCGCGTGCGCTCGAGATAACACTGGAATCGACGGTGGCGATGCTCGTTCCGACCTTGCGCTTCTCGGTCGCCGTTCCGGTACCCGTTACGACGACCTCGCTCAGGTTCACCGCGCTGACGTTGAGCGCGAAATTGACCGAGGCCGATTCGCCCGCCGCCACCGTTACCGGCTGGGTGGTCGGCTGGTAACCGATGCGGCGCACCGTGATGCTGCGGGCGCCGACCGGTACTCCGGTCAGTGTGAACTGGCCATCCGTGCCGCTCACGGCGCCGATGCGAGTTCCAGTGACGATCACCTGAACGCCCGGCAATCCCTGGCCGGAAGCGGCGTCGGTTACGCGCCCGCGGATCGAACTGGTTTGTGTCTGGGCGACGAGGGCTGGGGATATTGCGAGCGCGAGCGCGAGAACGAGCGCAACGCGTCGAAGGAAGGTGTGCATCATCCGACGATCTCCGGGGGTACGTGTTTCCTCCGGCGCAGTATCTGGCCGGATAAGCTTGAACAAGTGCCCTACGATACAGGCGGGCACAGCGCGTAGCAAGACTGATGTCACGACAACGTTCTCGGTTTACCGAGTACCCGCGCGGGTTGCTAGCCCTGGGTTCGCTCGGCGATGAAGATCACCGAGGCAGGCTTGCGCGTTGTCGGGTGCACCGGCTCGCGCAGCTCCACGACACGCAGTCCCCCCTCCGCAAAAAGCCTGATCCAGCTCTCCAGTGTCCGGAAATACCACGGGGCGGGATCGGTGAATTCCGTACTGAAGCCGGTCCACGATCCCTCCCGCCATCCGTCTTCATAGGGGAGATCCCCGGTCGCGATGACGGGATGCAGCGTCTGCACGATGAAGGCACCTCCGTCGTCGAGGAGCATCGAGGCCCGTCCGAAAACGCCCTCGACCGATTCCTTGCCGATCAGCGAGAAGTTCGCGACGGCGACATCGGCGGTGATGTCGAGCTCACCGCGCGCAATCGCCTCGTAGGAAGCGACTCGAAAATCACCGCCGCCTGCCGCACGAGCCTGTTCGATGAGGGAGGGCACCACGTCAACGCCCGTTCCGCGCACGCCTCTCTCGGACAGGTCGCGCACGAGCCAGCCCTCCCCGCAGCCGATGTCGAGCACAGTCCGCGGATTTCGGCTGAGCACGGCGTCGAGAATTGCGGCGTTGGTCACAAGTGCGCGACTCTGGATCTGTTTCTCCCGCACCGCTGATGTCCACGGCGATGCGTTCCGGTGCCATGAGTCGACGATGCGCGCGTCGCTAAGTGGAGAGTCAGGAGTCATTATATATAGTAGCGCTAACGCCCGACACCACGAGGCCTGATGGGTACCGCGTCCGCACCTTACGAAGGCACAACGTCGACCGTTGCTCCGCTCGCGCCGTTGCGCGAGAGGCTCATCTCGCTCGATGTTTTTCGGGGTCTGACTATCGCCGGAATGCTGCTCGTCAACGATCCCGGCAGCTGGAGCTCGATATTTCCCCCGCTCGAGCATGCAAAGTGGCACGGCTGGACGCCGACGGATCTCATCTTTCCGTTCTTTCTCTTCATCGTCGGCATCACGACGTACCTCTCGCTCTCGGGAAGGCGTGCGCGGGGCGATGATGACCGCGCCGTTGTCCGCCAGATCCTGAAACGCGGTGCGCTGATTTACCTGTTCGGATTTCTGATGGCGCTCTTTCCGTTCTACCAGTGGGGCGACATCAAGACGATGCCGGATGCGAACCTGCTCGATCGCATCATCTACCGGCTTCAGCACGTCAGGCTGCTCGGCGTGTTGCCAAGGATCGCGTTCGCATACGTGTTCGCCGCGCTGCTCTCGCTGCGCACGACGCTCAAGCAGCAGGTGATCATCATTGCGGCGCTTCTCTTCGGCTACTGGTTCGCGATGACGCTGCTGCCCGTGCCGGGGGAGAACTCGATTGGGGGACTGCTGCTCGACGACAAGAGCCGCAACCTTGCCGCCTGGCTCGACCGAAAAATTCTCGGCATGAACCACATCTGGGGTGGCAGCGTAACCTATGACCCCGAAGGTCTGCTCTCAACGATACCTGCGATCGGAACCGCAATGCTAGGCATTCTCGCCGGACGGTGGATCGCGCAGCGCGACCGGCCGCTGGTCGAGCGGATGGCGGGGTTGTTCGCGGCCGGTTCGCTCGCGATGGTGGTGGGCCAGATGTGGAACTGGGCCTTCCCGATCAACAAGAATCTGTGGACGAGCTCCTACGTCCTGTTCACGGCGGGCATGGCGTGCGTCGCTCTTGCAACGTGCATGTGGATTATCGAGCACTACAACATCCGCGGCTGGATTAAGCCATTCGTGATCTTTGGCGTGAACCCGATCGTGGCATTCGTCGGGTCGGGCGTGTTGGCGCGCATCATCTACACGCTCTGGAAGGTGCCTTACGAAGGGAAGCAGCAGTCGATCCAGGCGGTGATCTACAAGACGGCGTTTCTGCCGTGGTTGCCGCCAAGGGTTGCTTCGCTTGCCTTCGCGCTGACGTTCGTTCTGTTCTGGCTGGGAATCCTGACGATTCTCTACCGGAAGAACATCGTGCTCAAGGTCTAACGGCTAGACCGGCTTCGCGCGGACCGGACGCCGGGCGCGCGCGTGCAACACTTCGTCGGGCGCGTCGACCGTGACACGCAGCGTGCTCGTCGGGACTGTCTCGCGATCGACGGGCTCGCCTTCGCGGCGAACGACGTAGGCCTCCATCGCGAAATACTCGGGCAGCCCGAGTTTGTCGACGCGATTCGCCGTGCTGCGGTTCCGCGCCTCAACGCGCTGCCAGAATTCACGGTCGTCCTGACCGGGAAAGGGCGCGCGATCCTTCTGGCTCTGGTGCTTGAAGATTGCCTGAATTTTCGCTCTCAGCTCGTCCTCCGAGAGCGGCACCAGCACGTCGGCTTCGGCGATCGTCCACTCCTGCCACGCGCCGCGGTAGTACCACATTTCCGGCGCGGGTCCCGAATAATCGGCGAGCGCAGCCACAACGGCTTCAAGACACATGCGGTGCGTGCCGTGCGGGTCGGACAAGTCCCCGGCGACGAAGACGAGCTCGGGCTTGTGCTCCTCGAGGAGATCGTGGACGATGCGCACGTCCTCCGGCCCGATCGGATCTTTTCGCACCTTGCCCGTCTGGTAGAACGGGAGGTTGAGAAAGCGCGCCTGCGACTTCGACATGCCGAACGTCTCGATGCCTGACACGGCTTCCGCCTCGCGGATGGCGCGCTTCATTACCTGGACGGGGAACGCGTCAATCTCGCCCGTCTTCTTCTTGCGGAGGAAGCTCTCTACTTCGTCGATGAGCGAGACGTAGGATGAATCGGTGATGTCGAAATCGGAACCGTAGCGGCGCAGGAAGTCGGCGTAGCGTCGCACCTCGTGATCGAAGACCGCGATGTTGCCTGAAGTCTGATACGCGACGATGATGTCGTTCTTGTTCTGGTGCAGCTTGTTGAGCATGCCGCCCATCGAGATCACATCGTCGTCGGGGTGCGGAGAGAAAACGACCACCCGCTTACCGGCCGGCAGCTTGCTGCGCCCGCGAATCTTCGAGATGAGCGCGTTGAAGACCGCGCCGTTGAGCGGTCCGGCGCTGCCGTAGCGCGCGAGCAGCGAGCTCAGGTGGTGCTCGCGGTAGTCATGCGCGTCGAGCTTGAGCACCGACTTGCCGGTGATCTCGCTCAGCCAGATCACCGCTTCGGTCTCCTTCTCTCGCGTCCATTTGACTTCGCCGATCACCCACGGAGTGCGCAGTCGCGTCAGGTCGGCGGCGGCGGCGAAGTCGAGGTAGAAGACGGCATTCTCGTGCTGCTGCAGGTAGGTCGCGGCGATGTCGGGGTCCGGCTCGCCCTCGACGGCGCGGCAGACGATCGCCGCCTTGTGCTCGCCCGTCGCCACCAGCGCTACCTCGCGCGCTTCCATGATCGTCGCGACGCCCATTGTGATCGCCTCGGTGGGAACGTTGTCCTCCCCGAAGAAGTCCGCTGCCGCGTCGCGTCGCGTGATGGTGTCGAGCGCTATGCGGCGCGTGCGTGATTCGACGCCGGAGCCGGGCTCGTTGAACCCGATATGGCCGGTCTTGCCGATGCCGAGGATCTGGAGATCGATCCCGCCTGCCTCGCGGATGGCGGCCTCATACTCTTCGGTGTAATCGTCAACATCGGCGCGCGGGACATCGCCGCGCGGGACGTGTACGTTCTCCGGCTTCACGTTGATGTGGCTGAACAGATTCTCCCGCATGTACCGGTGATAGCTGTGGATGCTATCGGGGGTCATCGGGTAGTACTCGTCGAGGTTGAACGTCACGACGTCGGAAAAGTCGAGACCCTCGTCGCGGTGCATGCGGATCAGCTCGCGATAGATGCCGATTGGCGTGCTGCCGGTGGCGAGGCCGAGCACGGCGTGACCGCCCGCGGCGCGGCGTTCCTGGATTATCTCAGCGATTCGTCGCGCGATCGTTTTCGAAATATCGTCGTATTCGACGATGACGATCGGGACGCGTTCCTTGCTCGATGCCATTTCGGGGGGAAGGGAAGCCGCTGATAAAATAGTTGTAATCGTCCCGGAGTGCAGTACCCGACGCGTGGACGGCATTCACAAAGCCGAAGCAGGGAGCCGTCGGTGAGGCTAAGCTTTTCAGCGCACGGCTGCTTTTAACTGACAGTTCTGCCCGCGGAGGCATAGTGAATCGGAGGAGCGCGGTGAAGCTGATCGGCGGCGCGCTGGCGGGTCTTCCCGCCGCCCGTAGCCTGCTTGCGCACGCCGGCGAGCCTGCCGGTCGGCCGAACATCATCTTCATCATGACCGACGACCAACGGCAGGATGCAGTTGGCGCGTACGGCAATCCGATCCTGAAGACGCCGAACATGGACGCAATCGGCGCCGGCGGAATGCGCATGACCGAATTTTTCGTCACCAACTCGTTGTGCGAGCCGAGCCGTGCGTCGTTCCTCACCGGTCTCTACTCGCACACGCACGGCGTCCTGACCAATGGCGGAGGTCCCGACTTTTCCGACCACCCCGGACTGCGCGCGGATCAGCAGACGTTCGTGCACCTGCTGCGCGCGTCGGGTTACCACACCGCGGTTGTCGGAAAGTGGCACCTTCAGTCCGAGCCCAGCGGTTTCGACCAGTGGGTCGTGTTTCCGGGTCAGGGGCGTTACCACGATCCCGAGATGATCGCCAACGGCGCGCGCCTGCAGATGCGTGGCCATGCCGACGATGTTACGGGCGACCAGGCGCTGGCGTTTCTGCAGTCGCGTCCGCGCGACAAGCCGTTCTGCCTGCTCTACCAGTTCAAGTCGCCGCACCGGGCGTGGATGCCGGCGGCGCGATATGCGCAGATGTTCGACGACGTGACGATCCCCGTGCCGCGAACGTTCGAGGACCGCCTTGCGGGCCGTCCGGAAGCGCTCAGGAAGGCGGAGATGGCAATCGCCGACATGCCGGACTTCGCGAGCCGTGGCGTTTCTCCCTCGCTCCCAGTAGCGGAGAGAAAGCGGCTCAACCTGGAGCACCTGGTCAAGAACTATTACCGCGTGCTCCTGAGCGTGGACGAGAACGTGGGTCGCGTCCTCACTTACCTGAAAGCAAACGGTCTCGAGGCCAACACCATCGTCATGTATACGTCTGACAACGGCTTCTTCCTTGGCGAGCACGGCCTGTTCGACAAGCGGCTCATGTACGAGCCCTCGATCCGGGTTCCAATGCTGGTGCGTTATCCGGCAGGGATACCCGCGCGCCAGGTGAACTCGACGCATCTAACTCTCAACATCGATGTCGCGCCAACGCTGCTCGACCTTGCCGGTGTTGCCGCACCGGCATGGATGCAGGGCAGAAGCTTCGCGCCGATTCTGCGCGGCGAGAGTCCTGCATGGCGGGATGCTTTCCTATACGAATACTTCGAGTACCCCGCCGAGCACTGCGCCGGAAAGAATCGAGGGGTGCGCACGAAAAGGTGGAAGCTCATTCATTTCTGGGAGCAGCCGGAGGAGTGGGAGCTGTACGACTTGCAGCGCGATCCCGATGAGACGAACAACCTCGCTTACGACCGAAGGCACGCGGGCGTCGTCAGGGAGTTGCGCCGGCGGCTGCTCGAGTTGCGACGTGAAAGCGGGGATGTAGCTGCGCCAGGGCCGGCGCCGGTCGCAAAACCGTGTGGCAAGGGCGTCAATACGTTCTACTCTCCAACACTTCGCCGCCCGGAGTAGGTGGCCGCCTCGCGATAACTACTGCCGGGCCTCCCAGTCGATGAGCGGCGCACCCAGCGCGGCTTCCTGCACCGCGTCCGCCACGGCGCGTCTCAGGGGAACATGCCTGGCGTTCTCGCGTGTCGGGTTTACGCGGTTGGTAAGCAGGATTACGAACAGATTCTTTTCCGGGTCGATCCAGATCGAGGTGCCGGTGAAGCCGGTGTGACCGAAGCTGCGCGGCGAAAAGTAGCGGCCCGCGCTCGAGTTCTTTGACGGAGTGTCCCAGCCGAGCGCCCTGCTCGTTTCCTTTCCCTGACGCGATGTCCAGCGCGCGATCGTGGCCGGACGCAGGATGCGCGCGCCGTTGTACTCCCCGCCGTTCAGCATCATCTGCGCGAACACCGACAGATCGCGCGCCGTCGAGAAAAGGCCGGCATGACCCGCGACTCCGCCGATCGCCCACGCATTCTCGTCGTGAACGGTGCCCCACACGAGGCCGCCCCTCGTCGAATCCATCTCCGTCGGTGCGACGCGATTCTTCCACTCCGCGGGCGGCTGGTATCTGGTGTCGACCATCCCGAGCGGCTGGAAAACCCGCTCGTTGACGAGTGTGTCGAGGGTCCGGCCGCTCAAACGTTCCAGTATGAGCTGCAGCAGGATCAGATCCCAGTCGCTGTAAATCATTTGCGCACCTGGCGCGTATTTGCTCGGACGCTCGTTGATCTGCTGGAGGTACTGCTCCCTGCCGCGGAATGTCTTGTACAGCGCGGCAAATGCCTCGAGCCCGCCACGATGGATCAGAAGGTGGCGGACGGTGATGCCCGCCTTGTCGGGCGCGTTCAGCTCTGGCAGGTACGAGCTTACCGGGAGCTCGATGTCGAGCAGATTCGCCTCCTCCATCGCCATCGCGGCGGTCGTCGTCGCGATCACCTTGGTCAGCGACGCCATGTCGTAGAGAGTGGAGGAATCGACCGGCGGGGAAGTACTCTCGCCCCAATCGAGGCGGCCATAGCCGCGCATGTAAGCGATGCGTCCGTTGCGCCCAACGGCAACGGCCGCGCCCGGCGCGACTCCACCGGCGATAGCAGCTGTAATTATGGAGTCGAGGCGGCTGGGAAGGGCCGGATCGATGGCGGCGCCATTCAGTCCCGCGCTGTAGGTGATCACGGGGCCAGCCCCAGGAGTTGTGGTGACGACCGCCGGCGGCATGCACGCCATCCCCAGTAAAACAAGCATCAGTGCCGGATATTTCGGGATCATCGTGCGGGACTTCCTGATGCAGGACGCGTGATGCCCGCGCCGATGGCGAGAGCAGGAGGAATCGATATCGGCAACCGGCCGGTAATGGGCCGCTGCCCGAGGAGTGCCATCGCCGCCGCTCTCTGACTCACCGGGCTCCCGCCCCATGCGATCATGTACGACGAGACCGACGGAAAAGCGCCGAGCAGATACGGACTGCCGAAGGAGATGACAACAATCGGCTTCCTGCGCGCGGCGAGCTGCTCGATGAAGCGCGAGAATCCCTGCTCGGCGCCAATACTTCCCTTATACTCTTTCGGCGATACGTACGCCGAGACTACGATGATGTCCGCCGAATCCGCGCGCGATGCGAGCGCCGCATACTCGCTCGCGGTCGTGCGTCCGTCCGCGCGCACCAACTGCGTGCGAGGGAAACGCGCCTCGATGATCGGATCGAAGGCGCGACCCGCGATCAGGTCGGAGTCTTCCGCGTAGGTCAGTGCCAGAATGCGGCGCGCAGTGTCGCCAGTCAGCGGCACCAGAGAGAGCCCGTCCAGTGCGAGCGTGATCGACCTCTCGGCGACATCCTGCGCGACGCGCGTGTGGGCGGGGATGCTGACGATCGTGCCGACCGCGTTCAGGTCGACGAGCCGCCCGCGAGTAAGGCCCGCCTGTGCCTTGGAGGAGAGAATGCGGCGCACGGATTCATTTATGCGCGACTCTTTGATGCGTCCGCTCGCCACCGCACCAACGACGGTCTCGATGGCCGTCGTCACGTTGCGCGGCATGAGCAGGACGTCGGCGCCGGCCTCTACTGCCCGGATCAGTGGTTCCGTCGCGCCGTATCGCCGCGCGACGCCGCCCATCGTCATTGCATCGGTGAAGAGCAGGCCGGTGAACTTCATCTCGTCGCGCAGCAGTCCCGTCATGAACCTTGGCGACAATGTCGCGGGCCCGGCGGTGTCTCCCTCCACCCCGACGACGGCGATGTGCGCTGTCATGATCGCATCAATTCCCTCGGCGACGGCGGCGCGAAACGGGGGGAGATCGACGGCATCGAGATGAGCGCGATCTGCCCGTATCGTCGGCAGGTCGACGTGCGAATCGACATCCGTATCGCCATGTCCCGGGAAATGCTTGGCGGTGGTGAGCAGGCCCACCGATCGCGCGCCCCGGATGTATGCGCGGCCGAGTCTGCTCACGAGCGCGGGATCTTCACCGAACGACCGTGTATTGATGATTGGGTTGAGTGGGTTCGAGTTGACATCGAGCACGGGACCGAATGCCATGTGCACTCCGACGGCACGCGCCTCCCTGCCCAGGACCTGTCCGAGATTGAACGCCAGTTCGTCCGATCCGGTCGCGCCGAGCGCCATCACCGGAGGGAACGTCGTGCCGCCGCCTTGGGGCAGCATCGAGGGAAGCGCGTAGATATTCCCCATTCGCATTCCCGGCCCGTTTTCCATGTCGGACGCGATGAGGAGCGGGACTCTGGCGCGTTTCTGGAATTCATTCAGCTTGGCCGCATAGCTGAGCGGCAAGCCGATGGACATCACCAGTCCGCCGACGCGGTCATTCTCCACCCACTCGCGCACCTGCTCGAATTCGGGCGAACCGACGGCCGCGTAATCTCCGCCGACCCACGGCATGATGAGCTGGCCGACCTTTTCCCGCAGTGTGAGGGCAGCGAGGGTGGACTCGACCCACCGCTCATCGGCGGAAGTGAGCCGGACCCCCGCACCGGCGGTCGCGGCGCCGAGCAGTCCGAATTCTCTCGCCGTTGCGGTCGTGGGCGCGGGCAATGGTGCGCACGCGAGGGCAAGCGGAAGAGCAGCGAAAAAAAATCTGGCGGTCTTTCTCATCATATGGGAGGCGGTCGCGATTGATCGTGCGCGCGCAGCCGTCAGCGCGCGGGTGGACGAATGCAGTTGCGAATCACGTCGCCGGCGGCGACTGTGTCGGCCCGCGTCGTGAGGATGGGGCAGGGCGGCGGGGCGCTGCTCGCGAGCGACCGGTGCCCGCCAGCGCCGACTGCCCTCACCGCCACCCACCCGTCATCCAGCTGTTCCGGAAGCAGGAACGAATTCGCACCAGCGATCCGATAGAGCTTTTCGTACCTGACAGAGGTGGTGTGACGGAAGAGCACCTCATAACCTTCCGCCCCGGTCACGGCGGGCCAGCTCACCATCCACTTCACACCGCCCGATTCCTGGTCGCGGCGCGCCAGCACCGGGTACGGCATGCGCGGAGCGAGAGCCACGGAGGCAACGGTTGCGGCGTTAAGTCGGGCAATGTTCGCGACGTACCCGAAGTTGACGTGGGCCATGACATCCGCGGCGAGGTGCTGCCGCTTGTAGTTCTCCAGCCGCTCGCTGAACCGGAGGCCGGGATCACCAAGCGCGACGAACGGGCTGTGATCACCACCACGTGAGATGCGGTCGAGGCGAAAGACGGGCAGAATGCGAAGTCGCGGTGTGTAGAGCGTTCCGATGGCCCACGTGTAACGCGCGAGCTCGCGACTCGATCCGTTGTCCGGCTCAGCGCCGAAGATGCGCACGGTCGTCGAATCCACGCGCCCGTCTTCCGCTGAGACATTGCCCACCATGTCGTCGGTAAACGCGGATGCGACCGCGAATCCCTCGGCATGAAGGCGGCGCGCGAAGTTCTGTGAGCCGAGCAGGCCGAGCTCTTCGCCGGAGTAAAGCGCGAAGACGACCGTTGCCTCCAGCCCTTTCGGGAAGTGCTTCGCGAAAACGCGGGCGAGCTCCATCACCGCCGCCGTCCCCGAGCCATCGTCGTCGGCACCGGGCGCATCGGACACCGATTCGAAGCGAGCCATCGTGCCAAGGTCGCGCCGGTTGCAGACGCAGGTGTCGTAGTGAGCGCCCATCACCACGACACGCTTCGGGTCACGTCCCGGCAGCCAGGCAAGTACGTTGACGATGTTCACGGTCGGGCGGTCGGGATGCCCGCGGATCTCGGTCATCGTCGGATCGTATTCGATGCGAAGACATCCGCCGCACTCGCGGCTGTACTCACCGAGCCGCGCATGGATGAAGCGCCGCGCCGCCCCGATTCCGCGCAAGCCGCTCGCAGTATCGCTCATGGTGTGTCGCGTCCCGAACGAGACGAGAACGGAATCGGTGGCGCGAATGCGCGCGGGCGAAACATCGCGAAGCAGCGCGGCGATGCGGGGATCGCGGGTCATGCCCATCGTTGCGTCCAGCGCCCGGCCGCCCGGAGTCTGGGCGCCGGCATGGTACGCGAGGGCGAAGAGCGCGACTGCGGCGAGCGAAAGGCGGGTGCGAAATGGCGGCATGGCTCGTTGTGGAAATAGGTGGCAG
>DATLXE010000111.1:0-4224 GCA_035575795.1 Gemmatimonadaceae bacterium | reverse complement strand
TCCAGCGGCGCGGTCATCGAGCACGAGATTCCAGCCGCCGTGGAAACCCCCGACGCCGATGGATCGACGTTTAAGCTGATGGCGCTGCTCGGTATCTACGTCGGCGTGATTCCAGTGATCCTCGGGATGCTGTTCTTGCCGATCCTGCGACGCACGGGTCGCACATGGATGCATGCACTACTGGCCTTCACGGTCGGCCTGCTGGTATTTCTCGCAGCCGACGGAACGCTCGAAGGTATCGAGCTAGCCGAAGCGACCGGCGGGGCCTTCGGAGGAACCGCGCTGCTCGTGCTCGGCGCACTCCTCGCCTGGCTCGCCCTCATGGGCGTCGAGGCATGGATCGGCGGCAAGCGCGCCAAGGTGCGAAGCACCAACGGCGAGACAACACATCAAGCGAATCGCCTCGCGTTGCTCATCGCGGTCGGCATCGGCCTGCACAACCTCGGTGAGGGACTTGCCATCGGCGCTGCCTTCGCGGTGGGTGAGCTTGCCCTCGGAACCTTCCTCGTGCTGGGCTTTGCCATCCACAACACGACTGAAGGTATCGCGATCGTCGCGCCACTCAGCCGAACCAAGGGCCGTACCAAGATCCCTCGGCTCCTGCTGCTCGGCCTCATCGCCGGAGCGCCTGCCATCCTCGGCGCGCTGATCGGCAGTGCAATCAACAACCCCGCCCTCAGCACGTTCCTGATCGGCGTCGGCGTCGGCGCCATCATTCAGGTGGTCGGCCAGATAGCTCCATTGATGCGCGATGCAAGCGGACAGATGTTCACCGGACGAACCGCCACCGCGATGGCCCTTGGTGCACTCGTGTTGTTCGGCACCGGCCTCATCGTACCTGCCTGACCTCGCCACCACCCGACCAAGGCCCCACGCCAACGCAGGTCAGGCTGCGACTTCAATCTGGCGAGCCAGTTCGATGTCGAGCGGTTGCTGGAGTCCGTCGGGGGTGATGGTCGAAAGCGGCCCGGCGAACGGTCCCCGCAGTACGACCCGCACGCGGCTGCCGAGCGTCATTCCGATCTTCGCCAGGTAGCGGAGCACCTCGGGATTCTCGTCTGACAAGTTCGGCGAGGGGGCGCGAGCGAGTTTCAGGCATCTCGCCGCCGATGCGAGGAATCGGCGCTCCATGCGGATCGAACCGAGGATGTCCAAGGTGCGCGTCGATGAGCGCCTCGAGCCGAGGAGAGATGTGGTGTTCGAGCACTTCGGCCTCGGCGTGGATCTCGTCCCATCCCATGCCGAGCGCGTCGACCAGGAACATCTCGACAAGCCGGTGGTGGCGTACGACCTCAAGCGCAATCACGCGGCCTCGATCGGTGAGCTTGGCGCCGCGGTACAGCTCGTGCTGCACAAGCCCCAGGTCGTCCAGGCGCTTGAGCATATTGGTGACCGAGGCGGCTGAGATCTCAAGGCGTTCGGCGACAACGGCCGTCGTGGCGCTGCGCCCTTCCTCGGTTCACCAGCGGTCACGATTCGTGCTCATTCACCCCTACTCGTTGCCGTCGGTTGGTACCGAGCACACTACGGTGGCCTGCTCATCCGCGTGCCGCAAGCAGGATCTCAGGAACTCATCGACGAAACGATCGGTCGGGCGCAACCTGAGATGGCGTGACCGATGCCGGCGCAGGACGATGAGCGCACGACGCTCTCCCGCCTCGGTCAGTCGCACGCCCCCGTTGACGGACCGTGCTCGGTACTTCATGCCATTCGGTAGTCCTCGAGGTGGATCGCTCGTCGATTCACGCCGAGGGCACGAAGGTCGCCGTCCAGTTTGCGCATCATCGGCGGCGGCCCGCACACGAACCAGGCTGCCTCGGCCGCGACGCAGGGTGCGACCTCGGCCAGCAGCTCGCCGTCGATCATTCCGGACCGGATGTCCGCCTGGCATGCCGCCGCTGTGGGCGGTGTAGGTCGCGAGCCATCCGCGAGCACATATACGACTCGCAGATTGAGCCGGCCGCAGAGCGCCTCGAGGTCCCGGTGGAACAGGACATCCTCCCACGTGCGGCTGGCGACGAGAAGAAGGAGCGGGCGCGCATCGCCGTCATCAGCGAGCGTCCGAAGCAGGCTCATTGCAGGAGTGATGCCAACTCCGCCTGCAACAAGGCAGCACGCCTGCCTCGTGGCCGGCAGCCGCCACCCACCGTAGGGGCCGTCGACCAGGAGCGTCGATCCGACGCTGATGCACGAGACGCTGGTCGTGAAGTCGCCCAGTGCTCGGACCGTGAGTTCGATCCTGTCGGGCCGGCGGCCACTGGACGCGACGGAGAATGGGTGCTCGCGGAGACCGAGCGGGCGGACCGCATCCTTGATCCATACGAACTGTCCAGGTTCGAAGGCGGGCCCCTCGCCTTGCTCAGGTTCGAGCACCAGGGTCGAGCAGCGAGCACCCTCCTCCCTCACCTGCGACACCCGAAATCGCCGCCTTCGCAGTGCCCGGAACGGTCGCAGCGCACGAAGCAGAAATATGCTCAGGGCAGCTGCGCTGACGAACAGCGCCAACCCCAACCGCAGTGATTGGCTGGCCGTGTAATTCGACACGAGCAGTATGTGGACGTAAGCCCCTGCGATGAGCAGCGCCGTCAGCATGAGATGAAGTGCCCGCCACACCTCGTACGAGAGGCGCAAGCGCCGGCGAAAAATGGTCGTTGCCGGGATGAGCACGAGGGCGACAAGGGCCGCACTCCCCGCGAGCGCCCGTGGGGGCGCGCTGCGCACGTCGAGCAGTGCGAGGCGACCAGGGTCATCCAGAAACAGGATGATGACGTGGGCAAGCGCCAGCGGGAGCAGAACCCAACCAACGGTTCGGTGGACCCGCAGCAGCCGTGCATACGTGCGACGGGTTGGAAGGTGTCGAGCGACCAGCAGCACCTGCGCGACGCTGCCGGTGAACACCACGAAGCCGGCTGCATTCGCGAAGGAGGTCATGAAACTCGTCCCGTTGCCCGGCCCCCCGAGCATCATCGCGGCAATCGGCCACAGGATCGCGGCCGCGTACAGCGCCGGCCAGGCCGCAGCCCACCGCACGCCGAGGGCGAGGCCCGTGATTGCTGGCCTCCTCACCTATGCAGACCACAGCGCCAGCAACAGGGCGCCTCCCACCACAAGCATGAAGAGCGTCGCGGCAAGCGTGATGCCGACCATGCCGGAACTCGTGCCAGTGATGGGAGGCGACTGCCGTCTCATCAGTTCTTGGACCCCACGGCCCAGACGTCCCAGTCGTCGTCGGAGACGGACTGTCCGTAGACATCCTTTGCTCTCCTGACGGTGAACGGAAGCTCATCGTCAGAGCAACGTGGTTCGCTTTCGATGTCGCACGCTGGCTCCTCTGGATGGAGGCCTCGGGCAAGCGTCACCCGGGCAGTCCGATTTCCATTCAGCAGAGCGATGGCTGCCGCCTCGTGGGAGTGCGGGGTGTCGTGGTCGAAGTGGGGCGCGTGAAATACACGCAGCGAGAGGTCGGTATTCGAGCTCGCCAAGGGGTTCGAGAACGTCGCCTCCACGGTCCGCGCATCGAGGACGCGCACGGTCCTCAGCTCCATGGCTGGGACGGCCGATCCATCTCCGTCGTGCGCCTGCGCCGCCGTCATGCTCGACAGCGCCGCGGCGCACACCGCACCTGCCGCCAGTGCCCCTGCAGTGATTCGTGTCCGTTTCATGTCTCTCCTCGTTCGCGACCCATGGATTCACTCCGTTACACACGGCGATGGACACCGTTAGCCCAGACTAACGAACGGATTGCGCTTTGTCAACACGCGTCTTTTTGCGATGTCGGAAACAAGCCTTGTACAGGGTTGCGAAGCGTTGCGACCCGCTGTACGCTGAGGTAGGCGCCGTTAACATGAGGCGCATCTTGAGGATGAGGCGCGCATGGCGAAAATGTCCCAGGCGGTCGAGGATTACCTGAAAGCCATCTACCAGGCGACCGAGGAGGATGGTCGAGATGCGACCGTCCAGGAGCTAGCCAGGCGGCTCGGGGTGTCGAAGCCATCCGTGAGCAACATGGTGAAGCGTCTCGGGGGCCTGGGGCTCGTCGAAGCTGAGCCTGCCCGGGGCGCCCTGCTCACCCGTCAGGGGCGGGTGATCGCTCTGGAGGTCGTGCGTCACCATCGGCTCATCGAGATGTTTCTGGTCGACGCATTGGGCATGTCGTGGGACGAGATCCACACGGAGGCCGATGTGCTCGAGCATCACATCTCGGAGGAGGTCGAATCGCGAATT
>DATLXE010000110.1:0-3954 GCA_035575795.1 Gemmatimonadaceae bacterium | reverse complement strand
CGGCTCGCTGGTCGCGTTTGTCGCGATCGCGAGCGGCGCGGTCGGCTGCGTCGTTGCAGGCTTCTGGGCCGACCGGTGGGGAAAGGCGCGTATCGCCAGGCTCGCCCTGCTCGTGAGTGCCTCGTGCTCGGCGCTCGCAGGTGTGACCTACGGGGCCCCGTTCGCGACGCTGCTCGGCCTGGCCGTGGTCTGGGGATTTTCGATACTCGCCGACTCCGCGCAATTCTCCGCGCTCGTGACCGAGCACAGCCCACGCACGCACGTCGGGACGGCGCTGACGGTGCAGACCTGCGCCGGTTTTCTGCTCACTATGGTGAGCCTGCGGCTGGTGCCACTCGCCGCAGAGGCCTTCGGATGGCAGTGGGTCTTCGTGATCCTGGTACCAGGCCCCCTGCTCGGAGCGGCGGCCATGAAACGACTTAGGTCGGTAGGTCCGTAGGTCCGTTGGTCCGTGGGTCCGGGGGCCGGGAGTCCGGGGGTCCGCCGGACCTAGGGACCTCTAGAGCGCGCCAGACGATCGACCGTCCAAAACACTCCGATGCAGGCGATGAGCGCCGACGCGGGCATGACAATCCGGCGTCGATACCAGGGACGGTTGCCGAACCACAAGCCAACGAGCAGAAATGCCGTCCCGATAACGCCAAGCTGGCCGGCTTCGACGCCGAGATTGAACGTCACCAGCGCCGTCACGAATTCGGATCGCGGTAGCCCCCGCTCTTGCAACGCCCCGGCGAATCCCAGGCCGTGGAGCAGGCCAAAGGCGAAGACCACGACGACCCGCCACGGCTTCACGGTGCGGACAAGGAGGTTCTCGATTGCCACATAGGCAATTGATAGCGCAATCAGCGGCTCGACCACGGCTGGCGCCAGCGCGACGACGCCGAAGATGCTCAAGGCGAGTGTGAGCGAATGCGCGACGGTGAAGGCTGTCACCTGCACCAGAAGCGGCCGAAGCTGTCGCGTGAGAAGAAAGATCCCGAGGACGAACAGCACGTGATCGAATCCGTAGGGAACGATGTGGGTAAACCCGAGCCGGAGATAACGCGTTGCCACTTGGAAACGCGAGTCGACCGGCGCCGGACCGCCAAGAACGACGGGTGCGCTCGACTCGCCGCCGCTCAACCAAGTCACGCTGGGCTGCACTTGATTCGGGCGTTGAACCGTCAACGAATAGGAAGCGTAGGTCCAGCCGTAGGTCCACTGAAGCGTCTGGGCGCCTTCGGGCAGTGGCCCCGTGAGCTCGATCGTGACGACAGAGGCCATGTCACGCGTCGCCGGCGAGACGGCGTATGACACGGCGGGGTGGACCGGCACGCCGTCGAACGAGAGCGTCATACGGCCATGTAGCCGTTCGCCGAAACGGCGTTCCTCCGGGGCGCCAAGCGCCGCCCCTGGCGCCTCCCTCGAGGCCGCGGCGAGCTTGTCGGCGAGCGCCTGCGCATCGGTAACAATCTCGACGCGGTAGCGATCGTCGGAGATCCAGATCGCGACACGCGTCGAACCCATTTCGTGGGCGATGCAAATGGCCTGGGCGAGCGTCAGCAGCGCCAACACCGGCAGCAGCACACGCCCCCGGGTCACTGCGCTCGTTTCTTGACAGGCCGCCCAGCGAGCGGTGGGGCGAGCTCGAAGGTTAGTGATGCCCACCAACTTTCCCAGTGGGCGCCGCTGCCGGCCGCCGCGGGACTCATTTGTACCGCTTTGATCAGCCACGCGCCTTCGCGCGACAGGCGTAGCGAGACGCGACCGTCCGCGCCCGAGCGCGCTCGCACCTTGGTCGCCGGGTCCCCGCGGTTTATCGCCACGACCAGTGCTCCGGCGCGCGGTTGGCCGTTATACAGCAAGCGCACCGGCAGCGCAGCACCAACCCGCATGGTGTACGGGTTCGTCTCCGGAACCAGCTCCAAGGTGAAACCGAGAATACGGTTGTGCCCCGAACCGGGGCCGGGACCAGCGACCAGCAGCGCTTTCGCGCAACGCGAGAACAGTTCGCGGACCAAGCCGGGAGGCTGCTTCTGCGTGGCTCGAACCGCAGCAATGCGTTCGAGTCCCTCTTCGGCGAGATAGGCGTCGAACGCTCCCGGTTTCTGCTCCACGAAAGACTGTCGGCTGCGGTACCCGACCACGACCAGGCCCGGTTGCTCGATCCTGAGCACGCCGGCGGGGTCCTTGCCGTCCTGCCCCGGCACTGGTCGCATGCCGTCCGGCCCCGCGGCAATGAACTGCGCCAGCATCGCCGGGTGACGAGGCAGCGCATCTCCAACGAAGTGCTCGCCAACCCGCAAGCGCAGCTCGACTGACGCTCCTGGCTCGAGCCTGAACGACGAAGGCTCGAGCCAGAAGTCGTGCGCAAGCAGCTGGGATGTGGCGAAGAGAACGCCGCCCGCGGCGAGCAGCGTTCTGGCAGATCTACTTCTGTTCGTGAGCATGCGTGTGGTTAAAGCCCTCGTGCGGAAGCCCCAGGTACGGGAAGAACGGGAGATAGGGCACGTCGTTCGCCGTAACATTGTCGGTCAGTCTCGAGGCGACCAACGTGCAGTCGACCGAGGACCCGAACGTGGTCTGCAGCTCCCCGCCCCAGAGGCGCAGAAGAATATCGACTGAATCATCGCCGACGCGGCGGCCATTCGGCATTCCGGCGTAGTCACCATTCAGGACGCCCATCGGATCCTGCGCACCGAAGGGCCTCGGCGGAATGTTGTAGTTGAGGCGCATCTGGTCAGAGATTGCTGGGTTGCGAGATTGGGTTTCACGGTTCCCGGGGAACCCTCGTACGAGACCCGCAGGATAGCCGAGCATCCAGGAGGCAATTTGATCGTTCCGGTTCGTGGTGTCGGTGCACCTGGTGAATTCCCGTAACTGCTGAGTGAGCGTGTTCGGGCCCTGCTCGAACCCTGGATTCAGAATGTACGGGGCGATGGATCCCTCGTCACGGAGCGGCTCCGTGGCGTTGTAGAAATCCTTTGCTTTGATCGGATTCAGGAACTCATTGAAGAGCGGGTTCGAGAGCCGCGATACCTGCGTACCGGTGCCATTGTTTTTCCCGGCCGATTCATTACACGCCTGATTCGCGCCTGGGCCTACCGGACCAGACTGGGTGTTGCAGACCGGGTGCCTGGTGCGGCTCGCCGTAGACCAGACGCCGATAATGCCGTCGGTGTCACCCGCCGCCATCAAACGCGCCTTGGGGATTTCGATGGCGAGGGTGGAGATATTGAAGCCACTGGTGCCGTCGGCACCGGGGAGCGCGGGATTGATCAGATCGAATGCGGTGCCAAGACCGACGAAGAACCCCTCATCGCGCGGGCCGACAAATGCGCGCGCGCCGCCGGAGTCAGGCACCGTGTGCACCGCCATCTGCGCCAGGTCTTGGTAGGCGACGCTCGTGTCCCCGCGAGCGGCCGATCCGTCCCTTGCCGTCGGCTCCGAGCTGGGGTTGATCGTCTTCGGGCCAGGGCGATACGGCGCGGCGCGGACGTTCTCGAGCAGTACTCGGCCGCCCGCCGATGTGCCCCGGCCACGCTCGATCAACGTGTAGCTCAGCGGCTGATTCAGATTGACGTACTGCGACGTCGGGTCGGCAGGATTCGGGGGAGGCAGGATCGTGCTCGTGGCGTACAGGTAAGTGCCTGGATCGACGATCCTTGTGGTGAACTTAAACTGGTAGGTCAGATCTGACTTGGCGTCGCCGTCGACGTCGACGTGGATCTCGTAATTCACGAAATCAGACAGCTTGTAGAAGTTCGGTCCATTGGCCGGCTCCTGCAAGGGGACGAAGTTGGAGATGAGCGTGACGTAATCCTGGCGTCCTGTCTCGTAGCTCACGAACGCATAGACGTCTGTATTATCAGCGGCTGGATCCTCGGAGATGAACGGAGAATCGCGGTGACTGGAGGCTTCGACCGGCGGCCTGTAGGCGAACGCTCCCGCGAGCAGGCACGCGCCGCCGATCAG
>DATLXE010000109.1:0-2401 GCA_035575795.1 Gemmatimonadaceae bacterium | reverse complement strand
CGCTCGTCATCACGAGCATCCCGAACATCCGTTATCTCACCGGCTTCTCGGGCTCCAGCGCGCTCGTGGTGGTCACCCAGCACGAATTTCATCTGATCACCGACTTCCGTTACGACACCCAGGTGCGCGAAGAAGTTGGAGTGCTCGCGACGGTTCGCATCGAGAGCGCATCCCTCTGGTCCGGCCTGTGGTCGCTGCTGCCGGCTGTCGGTGGAATCGAGGTTGCCGGCTTCGAGTCAGCGCATCTTCTCCACCGCGATTTCCAGCGCCTGCTGAGCGAGGGCACACGCTGGCAATGGCGTCCCCAGCTTAATCTCGTCGAGGCGCTCAGGGAGGCGAAGGACGCGGGCGAGGTCGCGCTCATACGACGCGCGGGCGAGATCGCCATTGGCGCGCTGAAGCGGACTCTCCCCGAAATTCACGCCGGCCTCACCGAGCTGAACGTTGCGGGAATTCTCGAGAAAGCGCTTCGTGACGAGGGGAGCGAGGATTTCCCCTTTTCCCCGATCGTTGCATCGGGCCCCCGCGCGGCGCTCCCGCACGCGCGACCATCGTCGCGCCTGATCGAGAAGGGAGATTTGCTGCTGCTGGATTTCGGCGCGCAGTATGGCGGCTACTGCTCGGACATTACGCGCACCGTCGTGGTTGGCTCGGCAACGGCGGAGCAGCGCGGTATTTACGAGATCGTGCGCGCCGCCAACGCCCTCGCGGCAGGCTCCGTCCGCGCCGGCATGAAGGGCCAGGATGCCGACGGTCTTGCCCGGCGCTACATTGAGGAGCGCGGATATGGGGATGCCTTCGGGCACAGCCTCGGCCATGGCCTCGGGCTGGAAGTGCACGAGGCTCCACGCCTTGCGAAAACCGTCGAGACCGCGCTCGGCGAAGGCGCGGTGGTGACGATCGAGCCGGGCATTTACCGCCCAGGCTGGGGGGGCGTTCGGATCGAGGACGATGTATTCCTCTCCCCGGACGGGCCGGAGATACTTACCGACTTCACGCGCGATCTACTCGAGGTTGCATGAGCGAAGCTCTTCCTTCGAAATCACAAGGCGCGAAATGACAATGTTCGACCTTCGGTACGTCAAGAAACTCGTCGAGATGCTGGACGAGTCCAGCGTGGACTCGATCGAGATTTCTTCCGACAAGGGCGTGAAGATCCGTATCTCGAAGACGCCGCAGCAGCGCGGCGCCATCCAGATGGCGCCGCAGGTCCCGATGCAGCAAATGATTGCCGCGCCGGCCGCGGCGCCCTCTGCACCGGGGGCGGCGGCCGCTGCTGCCGCGGCTGGGGACGCCGCCAAGGTCGCGGAAGCGAAGTCGAAGCTTCTGGAAGTGAAGTCGCCGATGGTCGGCACGTATTATGGCGCGCCGGAGCCAAGCGCCAAGCCTTACCTGACCGTTGGGGAGAGGATCAGCAAGGGACAGATCCTCTGCATCATCGAGGCGATGAAGATCATGAACGAGATAGAGTCCGAGTTTGACGGAGTTGTGAAAGAAATCCTCGCCCCGAACGGCCATCCCGTCGAATACGGGCAGGTCCTTTTCCGGATTGACCCAAATGGCTGACGCAATAGAACCCGAAGTCGAGCAGTCCTCGCCGCACGGCAAGGGATTCGATCACAAACCCGTGCTCGCGCAGATGGTACAGCGCAACGCCTCCGATCTTCACCTCAAGGTCGGACGCCCGCCGACGCTCCGCATCGACGGACACATGATGGGGCTCGACATGCCGGCACTGCGCCAGGAAGACCTGCGCAAGCTCGCCGAACAGATCATGTCGCCCAAGAACATCAAGGAGTTCTCGGAGCACAAGGAATCGGATTTCGCACTCGCCGTTCCCGGCGTCGGCCGCTTCCGCGTCAATGCGTACCAGCAGCGCGGCACGATCGCGTACGCGTTCCGCACCGTGCCGTTCCAGGCGAAGACGATCGCCGAGCTGAACCTGCCCACGGTCTGCGAGCGGATCGCGCTCAGTCCGCGCGGGCTCGTGCTCGTGACGGGGATCACCGGCTCGGGGAAATCGACCGCGCTGGCGTCGATGCTTCACTACGTCAACCAGAATCGCCAGGCGAACATCATCACCATCGAAGACCCGATCGAGTTTCTGCACCGCGACATGAAGAGCAGCATCAATCAGCGCGAGGTCGGAACCGACACGGGCAGCTTCGCGCAGGCCCTCAGGCGCGTGCTGCGGCAGGATCCTGACATCATTCTCGTCGGTGAGATCCGCGACGTAGAAACGCTCGACGTCGCGCTCAAGGCGGCCGACACCGGTCACCTCGTGTTCTCGACGCTGCACACGACGGACGCGACGCAGACAATCAACCGCATCCTGTCGTTCTACCCGCCGCACCAGCAGACCGAGGTGCGCTTCATGCTGTCCAGCGCGCTTCAGGCGATT
>DATLXE010000108.1:0-2191 GCA_035575795.1 Gemmatimonadaceae bacterium | reverse complement strand
CCGCCGGCGCGACGAGCTCGAGTCGAACTGTGGTGAGCGGCACGGGCTGCGGGGGGCCAGGCTGCGGGGGGGGAGGACTGATGGGACCCTTGTTGCAGGACGCGAACACGAGTCCGAGTCCCAGGACTGCAGCGGCGAAGTGATGATATCGGTTTGTCATGGCATTTCCCCCTACAGGCAAAACGACGGGGCGCGACGATCCGGACAAAGTCACCTGGGATAGACTCCCCGAAGACGTTCCGCCTGGTGCGCCAGGTAACTGTATATGCCCGGCGACCGGTGCGCGCGGTGGACCCCCACTTTCCGTTTGCAAATGGGTACCTGGCAGGCGCCCTGACGTTCGCAGCAGATCGGTCGACTTCCGTGCCGGGATGCGGTAATGCGAAACGTGCACGCGGTTCGTGCGCGATCGTCCGCGTACTACTGCGGCCCGCGTCGCGGAGGGGTAATCCCAGGCAGACCTTCGGCCGACATGATGCTCGACAGCTGCTCCCAACTGGCGATCGTCAGGCGACGGCCGTCACCCGCGACGCCAAAGGATTCAGCCACGGCGTCCGCACTGAACCCGCCGACAGGCCGGCGTGAACGCGCTGTATTCTCTCCGGGCCTGAAGTCCTGAGCGAAGATGCCGAGGAGCCCACGCGCGTCTTCCCCGAGAAACGCGATCGAACGCCCGTCGGGCATCCATCGAGCGCGACCCACATCGAGAAAGGTCTTGGTCGTGTCAACCTCGATCGTGAATTCAACCGGCTTGCCACTGGAGACCTCAGCCACCCTGATCGTCGGGCGCTGCGTGCGCCACGCGGTGAGATAGAGCACGTACGTGCCGTCTGGTGACACCTCGGGTACGAGAGTGGAGCCGGCCACCAGCCGGGTCGCTGCCGAACCATCAGCGCGCATTTTCCAGATCCCCGGGTGAGCCGGATTGCCCGAGTTGTACAGAATCCAGCTGCCGTCGGGGGTCGCGGTGGGGTTTTCCGCATCGATGCCGTCGTGACTCACCTGCCGCGCCCCCCTACCGTCCGGTTCAGCCATCCACACCTCGAAGTTCCCGCCCCGGTTGGAGCTCCACAACAGTTTTTTTCCGCCCATCGCAAAACTGGGGTCCCAATCCTCGGCAGCGTCATCGGTCACGGGTCGCACGGTGCCTGTCCTGGTCGAGATCGACCACAAATCGAGGTTGCCACTGCGATTCGAGGTGAAGACGACCCACTCGCCGTCAGGAGAATAGATGGGCTGACGATCGCTGCTGTTGCCGCGCGTCAGCCAGCGGGCGGCCGGTTCCCCGATCCCCTTGCCGGTCGTGATCTCCTGCAGGTTCTCTCGCGGAGAGCGCCCGTCGAAAACGGCGCGGCCAGGTGCGAGGATGTCGAACACCAGACCGCTGTTCGGGCTCCACATCATCGTCGTCGCGCGGCTGGTCTCGACGTTCTGACGAATCAGGCGAGCCGCACTGCCGGTGGCGTGGCCGCCCACCGATGCGGCCTGCAGATATACGATTTCACGCCCATCGCCAGACCACGCAATGGCCGAAGGTCCACCGATCCCGGAGACGGGAGAGAGGACCCGGCTGCTCCTGCCGTCGGCATCGATGAGGAGAATGCGGTGGGGCAGCCCCGCCTGCTGAACCCGAGTGACAGCCGCGATCGTTCGTCCGTCTGGAGACCATCGCGGATGCACGAGCTGCGACTGATCGACCTCTGCAATCTGTCGTGCCACTCCTCCATCCGCCTGAATGACCCAGACGGTCGAACGCGCGACATCCTTCGACACGTGCCAGCGGACAAAGGCGAGTTGCCGTCCGTCGGGGGACCAGTCGGCATCCACGGCATCATCGAGCAGCTTGCGTGGCTCACCGCCGAGCGTCGCGACGCGGTAGAGCGCCTTGGTGTTTCCGCTGGTGCGCACGAAAAGCAGCTGCGATCCATCCGGAGAGAAACGCGGGTAATCATCCTCTCCGCTGGTGAGGGCAGCCTCAGCTCCGCCGGTGACCTGTTTGAGCCAGATTCTGCTCCGGCCGTCCCGGTCGGAGCTGAAGGCGATGAGCCGGCCGTCGGCAGACACGGCGGGAGAAGAGTCGTGACCGGAATATGTGAGGTATCGAACAGCGGGGACTTCGGTGACCGCCCGCGGCAGAAACGTCAACGCAACGCCCGCTCCGACAATGGATCCGCCTGCGAGGCCGAGCCAG
>DATLXE010000107.1:0-2045 GCA_035575795.1 Gemmatimonadaceae bacterium | reverse complement strand
ATCGGATGGCTCCGAACGGACAAAGCCGGTCTGATTATTCTTGGCCGTCACCGTGACGCCTGGCACCGAAGCGCCCTGCGCGTCGATGATGCGCCCCGTGATGTTGCCCGTGGTCTGCTGTGCAGTGGCGGTCGACACGCCAAATGCACACAACAGGACCAAGGCAGCGAGGATCGTCCTCTTCATACTGTCTTGCCTCCGTGAATGAACTGTTAGAGATACAACGGTGGATAGTAACGCAAGTTAGACGCCGGAGTAACGAGGGGATTGCGATTCAGCTAAGTGCCTTTTGTAGAACATCTTACGACTAAAAATCACAATCGGAAGACGCTCCGTTATCCAATTCGATGGATTACCGGCCCGGAGAAATCCGGCTTAACGGTATCGGGGACTAATTGAGGGACGAAATCAGGCGCTGAACTTCGGCCCGCTCCGGCGCGTTCGGCGCCATTCTCCTGAGCAATTCTTCTCCCGTCGCCTTGGCCTCAACCCGCCGTCCGGCCCTCGCGAAGGCGATGGCGAGCGCGAAGCGCCCCTGATGAAGATCGGGATCAATCGTCAGCGCGCGCTGGAGCGGGTCGATGGCCGCTCCCGGGTTGCCACCGTCGGACAGGACCAGCCCCAGGTTGGCCAGGACCACCGGACTTGCCGGCTCCACGCGCTCGGCGTCACGCAGCGTCCGCGCCGCGCCGGCGAGGTCACGCTGCGACACCCGGCAGGCGGCGAGGCCGAGATGGGCGTCGGCCGAGGGCAGGCGGGCCGCAATGGACGCCTGAAACTTCGGGACCGCCTCCGCACAGCGATTCGACTCCAGCAGCACATAGCCCAACCGAAGGTTTATCTGGGGGTTGCGGGGGTCCTCGGCGAGCACGCCACGCAGGGCGCGCTCCAGCTCCTGCCCGTGCAGCTCGCCCGACGCGACCCGCGCGATCCGCGCCGCAAGCGCGCGCCGGTCTTTCGGATCCGGACGCGAGCCGGAAGCGCTCGTCGACGTACCACCCACGTAGCCGAGGGCCTGGAGCCGGGCGGCGGCTTCGGAGTCTTTCTTCGCGGGGGGCGTGACGTCGGCGCCCGAGTAGCGCGCGACCTGCGCCGTCAAGGCGGCGATGCGCACCGCTTCGCTGCCCGCCCGATCCGTCGTCTCTGCCGCATCCCGCGCGACGTTGAACAGTTCGGGCCGTGGCGCATCGATGAGCTTCCACCCCGCTTCGCGGATCGACCGCAGCGGACTCCAGCCGAAGTCCAGGAGCGGGGCGAACGACTCGGCATACAGCACACGGTCCAGCGCCGCGGCGCCGCCGAGTGCGGCTGACAGGTCGACGCCGTCGGTGTCGAACCCCGTGACGCCGAGCAGCCTCATCACGGTCGGCGCGACATCGATCAACCCGACCGGTTTCTCCACGCGGCTCGCTGCACGCACACCAGGTCCGGAGACGACGAGCGGAACGCGCAGGGTCGTGTCGTACACGAACAGGCTGTGCGACACCTCGCCATGCTCGCCAAAGGCTTCGCCGTGGTCCGACGTCACGGCCACGAGCGTGGAACCGGCGGCTCCGCCGAGCCCGGCGATGAGGCGCCCCACCTGGCGGTCCGCTTCCGCCACGTCACCGGCATACCGGGACTCGGCGGAGCCTCCGCTCCGGGCGTCGCCATACGGCGCGTGCGGCTCGAAGAGGTGGACCCACAGAAAGAACCGTCCGCCGACCTGGCGCTGCAGCCACTCGAGCGCGTCATCGACCACGGCGCTCCCCGGCCGCTCGTTGGCGGGGCGGCCGTCGGGGCCTCTCGGCATGCGATCGCCGTACGTCTGAAATCCCTTGATGAGTCCGAAACGCCGGTCGAGCGGAAAGGCCGCGACGAACGCGCCGGTTGTGAACCCGGCGCGCGCGAGCGTATCGGCAAGCGTCGGGGATGCGAGGTCGATGCGCATGCCGTTGTGACGCGAGCCATGGCCGGCCGGGTAACGCCCGGTCATGAGGCTGGCGTGCGAGGGCAGCGTGATCGGAGCCTGGGCGAACGCGCTGGAGAAGAGAGCGCCTCTGGCC
>DATLXE010000106.1:0-7099 GCA_035575795.1 Gemmatimonadaceae bacterium | reverse complement strand
TGTGGACGTTATGATGCGCGGGCCGCCGCGCGCGCCGGTCACAAGCAGCAGCTCGCCAGCCGGGTCGAGGACGATCGTCGGCGCCATCGCGCTCAGCATCCGCTTGCCCGGCGCAATCGCGTTCTGCTCGCCCTGAACGAGACCGAACTGGTTGGGCGTTCCCGGCTTGGCGGCGAAGTCGTCCATCTCGTCGTTCAGGAAGAATCCCGCGCCGCGCACGTAGACGCCAGATCCGTACAGGTCGTTGATGGTGGTAGTGGTCGCAACCGCGTTACCGAACTGGTCCACGACGGAGTAGTGGGTCGTGTGACTGCCCTCGGCGGCTGCCGGCACCAGCGACAGCGTCGGTGTGGAGCGACCCGTGCCGATGGTGCGCGCCAATCCTTTCGCGTAATCCTTGCTGGTAAGCTGGGCAATCGGGACGCTCACGAAGTCAGGATCGCCTAGTTTCGAGTTCCGATCGAGGAAGGCGCGCTGATACGCCGACGCGAGAACGTGCACCTGGTCCGCGACAGCGAACGGCGCACTCGATCCGTGCGCCTCGAGAATATTGAGCGTCTCGCTGATCGTAACGCCGCCTGACGACGACGGCGGCATGGTCAGGAGCGTGTACCCGCGGTAGGTGCCCCGAAGAGGCGCGCGCCACGCAGCCCTGTAGTCGGCAAGGTCGCGCTTCGTGATGATGCCGCCGCCGCTCAGGCGCATCTCGTCCACGATGTCGTCGGCAATGCGGCCCTTGTAAAAGGCGTCTGCGCCACCCTTTGCGATAAGCCGCAGCGTTGCCGCCAGCTCGGGCTGGACAAGTCGCGCGCCGACGGCGAGCGGAACCCCGCCGGGGAGGAACCGCGCGGCTCCGGCGAACTTTCCAAGCAGAGTTGCGGAGCCTGCCAGTGAGCGATTTAGCGCGGAGTCGACGGCAAATCCGTCAGCGGCCAGCCGGATCGCCGGGGCAATCACGGTCGCGAGCGGTAGCGAGCCGTACTTGTGCTGCGCTTCCGCCATGCCGGCGACGGCGCCGGGCACACCCGATGCAAGCGGTCCAACGAGGCTCGCTGACGTAACGGTTCCGTCGCGGCCGATGTACATGTCCCGCGTCGCCGCCCGCGGAGCCTTTTCGCGGTAGTCGAGCGCCGCCGTTCGGCCGTCAGCGAGGCGAATGACCATGTAACCGCCGCCGCCCAGGTTGCCCGCCTCGGGCAGCGTCACCGCCAGCGCGAAGCCGACTGCAACCGCGGCGTCGACCGCATTGCCGCCCTGCCGGAGAATCTCCACGCCGGCGTCGCTCGCAAGCTTGCTGTTGCTCGCCACCATCGCGTGCGGAGCAAACACCGGCTCGCGTCGCATCGAGAATCGCCAGCCGTCGGGGAAGCGCGCCGCGACGCGAGCGGGAATAGCCGGCTCGATGCGGGACGGGTCGAGCGGCGGGCGCGTATCGACAGGCCGGCACGCGGCCGAAGAAAACAGCACGCCCGCCGCCACACCGCGTGCAAGGCGAGCGACCAAAACAGGATACGTGCGCGCCGCTGCGCGAGGCAGCCCTAGGCGTAGGGAAAGGCTGCCGGCGCTCATCCTACCGGCGCCGTGGGCTGTGCCGGCCGAAACCGTAGCGGACGGAAACGCGCAGAGCGCGCACCGTATTCGTATTGCTCACTCCGTTCGCCAGCCCCGTCTTCTCGTGAAGAGCGATGCTGTAGTCCTGCACCAGATTGATCTGCGTTGTCTGACTGAGGCCGTAGCCGAAACCGTAGCCCGCCGAGAAAATGGGATCGATGTTGCCGCTGCTTGGTGCGAGCGCCGACCCGTCATCATCGCGCTTGAGTTCGCGATATGCGGCAACGCCCGCGGAAAGGTCGATTACCTGGTGGAAGCCCGTGCCCCCGCCAATGTGGAAAGTGCCCGCGAGCGTCATCATGTTGAGGTTTGCGTCGCAACGCGTGCAGCGCGCTCCGCCCGACGCACCGGGAATCGTTGACGTCGAAGAGCGGTAGATGAAGGGCACGCGGACATAGGTGCCGACGACGCCGAAGGACGACTGGTTTTGAATGGTTTTCTCGAGGGAGGCGCGGTACTGCCAGCTGGTCGAGTTGCCAAAATCCCACGTGCTGCCGGACTTTCCATCATTCACACCCTGGCCCGTGAATCCGGCGATGCCGCCGCCAACCCAGATTGCCGATTCGGCCGAGGTATAGGTGCCGCGCCGCTGCGCGTCGGCGTCGGTGGCGGATATGGCGGCGAACGCGAACACAAATAGGAAACGTCTCATCAATCCACTCCGAAGTTGTCTTGCGGGTCTCGCGCGGCGACGGGTAAGTTACGCCCGTGGCAGACCGCTCAGCAACGCATTGATGCTGGACCCTCGCGAAACGGAGCGCCGCAACCCGCGCAGCGCCTCGATCGACCTCGCATCACCGCTCGAGATCGTAGACCTGATAAACGCGGAAGACACACGAGTTCCCGTTGCGGTCGCATCGCAGCGTGAAGCAATCGCCCGCGCGGTGGAGCTGGCGGAGCAAACCTTCCGCGGCGGAGGGAGGCTGTTCTACGTCGGCGCGGGAACGTCAGGCCGGCTCGGCGTGCTCGATGCGAGCGAGTGTCCGCCGACTTTCGGCACCGACCCGGAGATGGTCCAGGGAATTATCGCCGGCGGATTGCCCGCGCTCACGCGCGCGCAGGAAGGCGCCGAAGACGTCGTCGAGAATGGAGCGCGGGTGATGGATGAGCACGGCATCGGAAAAAAGGATTTCGTCATCGGCATCGCCGCTTCGGGAACCACGCCATATGTTGGTGCCGCGCTCGTGCGCGCTCGCAAGCTCGGCGCGCGCACCGGGATCGTTGCCTGCTCTCCTCCTCCTCCCGATCTGGTGTCGCTTGTCGATGTCGCGATCCTGCCGATCGTCGGGCCCGAGGTTGTCACGGGCTCGACGAGAATGAAAGCCGGAACGGCGACGAAGCTGGTGCTCAACGCCATCACCACCGGCGCGATGATCCGGCTGGGCAAGACGTACGGGAACCTGATGGTCGACCTCCGCGCAACGAACAACAAGCTTGTCGACCGTAGTCAGCGCATTGTCGCTGAAGTGTGCGGGGTGAGCAGGGAGCAGGCGACGACGCTTCTCGAGCGCGCCGGCAAGAGCGTGAAGCTCGCAATCGTGATGCACAAACGTGGCGTGACGCGCGAAGCTGCCGAGAAGCTGCTGGCGGAGAATGGCGGCGTCGTGCGGCGCGTGACCGGCGACGAGCCGCCGCCGGTTCCGGCAATTCCGGAGGCGTCCTGACTGCGCGCGTGGTGGTCGGCCTGATGTCAGGCACTTCGCTCGACGGAATCAGCGCCGCTGTCGCACGCTTTCGGGAAGCGGACGGTGACCGGCTCGAAGTCGAGCTCCTCGCCTACACCTCGCGGGCGTACACGGCCGCCGAGCGCGCGAGGCTTGGCGCCGCGCTCGCCGGAACGAGCGCGTCCGAGTACTGTCGTCTCAACTTCGACCTTGGCGAATGGCTTGCCGATGCGGCGATCCAGGCGATGGCGGAGGCAGGAGTAGCGCGCGCTGACATCGCCGCGATCGCGTCGCACGGACAGACGATCTGGCACGAGCCGGCGCACTCGACGTGGCAGTGGGGCGAGTCCTCGGTGATCGCCGAACGGACGGGTATCGATGTCGTCAGCGACTTCCGCGTGCGCGACGTCGCAGCGGGTGGCCATGGGGCACCGCTCGTGCCGATCGCAGACGCGCTGCTGTTCTCATCTCCGGGCGAGTGGCGCGGGCTCCAGAATCTTGGTGGAATCGGCAACATCACCGTCGTACCTCCGGGCGGACGTCTCGAGGGAGTGAGGGCGTTCGACACAGGGCCGAGCGTGGCGGTGATCGATGGCGTGACGAGGTCGCTCCGACCCGACCTTCCATTCGACATCGATGGGAAGCTGGCGGCAGCGGGCAAGGCTGACATGGAGATCGTCGCCGACCTTTTGCGCGCGCCGTATTTTGCCGCGCCGCCGCCAAAGTCAACGGGACGCGAGCTGTTCAACACCGCTTATGTGGAAGCGCTCGTGAAGCGCTGCCGCGACCGCGGAGCGAGCGATGAGGACATCATCGCGACCGCCGTGCAGCTGACCGCGCAGAGCATCGCCGATGCGTACCGGCGTTTTGTCCCCGAGCCCCTCACGGAGGTCCTCGCGTCGGGAGGCGGGGCAAAAAATCCCGCGCTC
Organism: Gemmatimonadaceae bacterium; assembly: GCA_035575795.1. Taxonomy (GTDB): domain Bacteria; phylum Gemmatimonadota; class Gemmatimonadetes; order Gemmatimonadales; family Gemmatimonadaceae; genus UBA4720. Next base: position 2,895 of record DATLXE010000106.1, on the reverse strand, counting down.
TTCGCGGCGATCGCGGCGGCCATTCACCCGCTTCCGCTCCGGCACTTCGACCAGGTGTTCTTCGACGGTGAAGCAAAGGAGGCCGTGGCCTTCGCATTGCTTGGATACCTGCACGTCGCCGGACGAAGCGGCAATGTGCCCGCCGCCACGGGGGCGCGAGGCGCGCGTGTACTGGGGAAGCTCACGCCGGCCTGACCGGGAACAACAGCAACGGCGCACAACATCAAGGAGAAAGCGGGCATGCAGGACGCACCGGGCACATCGCCACTTCGCACCTTCGGCCAGCCGAAGATGGCAGCGCTGCTGGTACTCGGATTCTCGTCGGGATTGCCGCTCTTTCTCACCAGCCGCACGCTGCAGGCGTGGATGACAACGGCCGACGTGGATCTCAAGACGATCGGCCTCTTCAGTCTGGTCGGGCTTCCCTATTCGCTCAAGTTCATCTGGGCTCCGCTGCTCGACCGCTACGTGCCGCCCTTTCTCGGGCGCAGGCGAGGGTGGCTGCTGATCACGCAGGTCCTGCTCATGCTCACCATTGCCGCGATGTCAGTGCACGACCCGCGGCTCGGACTGCAGGCGCTGGCCCTGAACGCGTTGCTGCTCGCCTTCTTCAGCGCGTCGCAGGACATCGCCGTCGACGCGTATCGCGCCGACGTGCTGCAGGAGCGCGAGATGGGAGCCGGGGCCGCGACTTTCGTGATGGGTTACCGCATCGCCCTGATCGTGACGGGCTCGCTGGCACTCGTTCTTGCAGACCGCCTTTCATGGCCGATGGTGTACCTCCTGCTCTCGGCGCTGATGCTGATCGGCATGGTGACAGCGTTCATCGCACCGGAGCCGGTGCTGCGCGACGCGCCGCCGCAAACGCTGGCCCAGGCTGTCGGACTTCCGTTCAAGGAGTTTTTTCAGCGCTCGGGAGTGCTTCAGGGCTTCGTCGTGCTGCTGTTCGTCGTGCTCTACAAATTTTCCGACAGCCTCGCCGGCAACATGACGACGCCGTTTCTGCTGAAGACCGGTTTTACGCAGACGGAAATCGGCGTGGTGCTGGGCGGAGCGGGAATCATCGCGACAATCGTTGGCGTCGTTGCGGCGGGAGGAGTGATCGCCAAGCTCGGGATCAACAAGTCGCTCTGGATCTTCGCGATCCTGCAGGGGGTCAGCAATCTTGCCTACTATGCACTGTCGCTGATCGGGAAGGACCGCGGCGCGATGATCGTCACGATCCTGATCGAAAATTTCTGCGTCGGCCTCGTCACCGCAGTCACGCTCGCCTTCATGATGAGCGTCACCAACAAGCGTTTTTCGGCGACGCAGTTCGCGCTGCTGTCGAGCCTCGCCGCGGCCAGTCGCGACATTCTTGTCGCGCCGGGGGGAGGCCTCGCGCAGTCGCTTGGGTGGCCGACCTTCTTTCTGGTGACAGTGGCGGCGATACTGCCGGCGATGGTGATGCTGCCGTTCGTCGCGCCATGGGGTGGCGAGAGGCCCACCGCCGCGGCGCCGCACGACGGTGAGACCGTGCCCGCGGCAGCCTGACCCGGCTAGTGGTTCAGGACTTCGAGGTAGTCGGCTTCGGGGGAGCGGATGCGCGCGGCGACCACTGTGACGTTATCGGGTGCGCCGGTGTACATCGCTTCTTCGATGAGCGCCGCACAAATCTCTTCCGGCCGGGCCGCACCGCGGGTAATGCTCGCGATGTCCGCGGCCGACATCTGGTTGGAGAGGCCGTCGCTGCACAGCACGAGGAAATCGGCACTCTCCAGTTTCTCGGTATATAGATCGCAGGTGACTTTTTCCTCGGGTCCGAGTGCCTGAAGGATGATGTTGCGGTGCTCGCTCTGCTCCGCCTCCCGCGCGGTCATGCGGCCCGCATCGATCAGGCGCTGCACGAACGACTGATCCTTGGTCACCTGCCGCGCAGACCCGCCACGGATGAGGTAAGCCCGGCTGTCACCAACCTGCGCGACATGCACACTGGAATCGATGACGAGCGCGAGTGTGGTGGTGGTGCCCATGCCGTGGTGCTCCGGCGCGCCGTGCGCCTTCTGATAGATCGCCTTGTTGGCGATGTCGATCGCCTTACGGAGACAGGCGGCAATCGATTCGGGATCGCGCTTCGGCACCTTGTGCCACCAGCGATGCAGCTCGGCGAGCAGGGTTTCCGTGGCGATCGAGCTTGCAAGGGCTCCCGACGCCGCGCCGCCGACGCCATCGGCGACGACGAGAATGAACGGGGCGGTGTGTGCAGACACCATCGACGGTGCGGCGATGGTAGCGATGTCGCCCGTCTCGAGGTTGGCAATCAGAAAGGAGTCCTGGTTGTCCTGCCTGATCAGGCCGACGTTGGAGCTCCCGAATATCTCAGCTAGCAAGTACAGGCTCCGCAGAGCATACGTTTCAGATGAAAAATTGGAAGACTGAAAGATATCCCGCTACGAGGTGGTAAGGCACTGCCTATGCGTATGAAACCGCCGACGCCCTCACGCACCGCGACTAACTTCAAACAATGACATTTCCCCAGCTCAGAATCCTTACTCTCGCGCTGGCAGCGTCCGGCGCAGCGTGCATTCCCGGGCGCGGCCCGTCCGCGCCCGCGCCGATGGATCCATCCGTCGAGCGAGCCGCGCTCCCGCCCGCCAACCCGAAGCTGCCCGCCGTTCCGGATGTGAGAGGCCCGGTGAAAATCAACGTCGTCTATCCGAAGCCGGATCACCTGATCGAGGCCCGCGACTCAAACTTTGTTTTCGGGTCGGTGGGTAGCGGCGACGTGGGGCTTCGCATCAACGGCACTTTGGTGCCAGTGTGGCCGAACGGCTCGTTCATGGGATTTCTTCCGCTGCCGCCTGCAACATCTCCCCGCTACCAGCTCGTCGCGGTGAACGGACGGGATTCGGCGGA
>DATLXE010000105.1:0-5537 GCA_035575795.1 Gemmatimonadaceae bacterium | reverse complement strand
TGTCTAGCCGTTCGGTACCAACATGGCCTCCGGAGCGCCCGAAGAGTCCGATGATCGACGCGTGGTGAGCGCGTGACTTCTAAGCCGAGGGTCGCTGGTTCGAAACCAGCCGGGCGCGCCATTTCCTATTGGCCTTGCTCGGATGCACGATGCGGATCCACATCGTGACCTCGTTCAATCCTCCCGCAGCAGCCTTGAAGGATCTGCGCGTACCGCCTGCGCGGCCGGGCGCCAGCAAGCCAGAATCCCGGTAAACGCCATCACACTGAAGACGAGCAATCCGTTGACCGGGTCGGTGATTACGACGCCATATTGAAGGGACGCCAACGGATACGCCAGTGCGGCCGCAGCGATCGCCCCGATCACAATGCCGACGCCACTCACCGTCAGACCATCGCGCAGCACAAGACCGCGAATGTTCGCCGGCGACGCGCCGAGCGCGGTGCGCACACCAAACTCCTTGCGGCGTCGGCTAACTGCGTTCGTTAGGACGCTGAAGAGGCCGCCCGCTGCCGCAAGAACGGCAATCACCCCGAATACTGATGCCAGTGCAGCGGCCGCGCGCGGTCTCGCGAGCTGTTCACGAAACTGCGCCTCGAGCGTCCGAACACCGGAGACGCGAATTGCAGGGTGGGTGCTGGCGAGCGTATGACGAATCTGTGCCTCATTGGCGCAAGGTTCAGCGCACGTGATACTCAAACTGGAGAAACCGCCGGCATCAACGAACGGATAGTAGAACTCCGGCGCATCGAGCCGAGCATCCAAGGTCGGAAGTTGCACCTCTCGGGCCACACCGACAACCTGGTATTGACGCTTGGCAAAACGAAAAGTGCGACCAACGGGATCAAGCTTGGGCCACAACAGTTGACCGAAGCGCTCGCCGACAATCACTATGTCGACGCCGTCATTGGAAATGAAGTTACGGCCCGCAAGGAGAGGGATGCCGAACTGTTTCAAGAAGTCGGGTCCGACCGCGTAATGCCGCACCTCCAGACTCACCGTCTGACCGCCCTCGGCGATCCAATCGCCTACGCTGAAGCTGCCACCGACCGGCGGTGTACCTCGCGACCACGCGACGTGTTGGACCCCTGGCAAGGCGCGCACACGGCGTTCAACGTCCTGAGAAATCACCATGCGGGCAGTCGGTTCTGTCACGACGGCGGTTGGCAGCGACAAGTCCGCCACCGTGATTCCGGACGCGTCGAGACCTCGATTCACTCTGGTCAGGTTCATGAAGGAGCGGACCAGCACCGTTGCGCCCGCCAGCAGTGTGCATGCCAGAGCGACTTCACCAATCAACAGAGTTCGCGTCAACCATTTCGCTTCGCGCGTTTCGGTGCTGCTGCGCTCGCTGACTCGCATAGACGCGTTGGCTTGGACCCTGGTTCCGAGCCACGCGGGGAGCATTCCCGTCAGCAGTGCCGCCGCGACTCCTATGACCGAAGTTGCCACAAGTGTGCGAACGTTGATGCTTAACGGACTGAGCGTGCGAACGAGAGTTGCCTCAGGCAGGAACCCATGTGACAACCCCACCAGTGCCCACGCCAGGAACGCGCCCACTCCCGTTGCAATCGCTCCGATTAAGCAACTTTCCAATAGCGTCTGGCGAATGAGCCGATAGCGGGCGGCGCCGAGCGCCGTTTGCATCGCGAACTCGCGCTGCCGGCTGCTTAGTCTCCCCAGCATCAGACCGCTGGCGTTGGCGCACAGGATTGCGAGCACGAACAGCACGCTAGCGGCAAACACCGGCACGGCGCGTGTGTAGTAGTCATCTGACCGCACTAACGGTTCGGCTTGCGGCCACTGTTTCGCGGTATTTGAATCGGCTGCGTGCGCCGCCGCCAGCGCGACACGAAGCGCGTCATCTCGCGTGATACCAGGCGCGAACCGTACGTACACGCGTGGAAGGATTTCCGGTGAGCCTCCATTGCCAGAGAATGCGTCGGCTCGCCACAACTGGGTGTCCCACGCGGGAAATCGGAACCCGGCCGGCAGCACACCGACGACCAGCAGCGATTCACTGTTGACGGTAATCCGTTGGCCCACGATTAAGGGGTCCGATCGGTAGAGCGTTCGCCAGACATCGGCCGACAACAGCACGCGATCATCGGCACCGGCCCCCCCGTCGGTAGAGTCGAACAGTCGACCCCGATCGGGCTGAACACCGCCAAGCATCGCGAAGATACCGGGAGTTACCCGCGCCATGCCCCGTGTCGCAAACATGCTGCCCACTTCAATCAACGCAGTATCGGGATTCGCTGCCTCGGCAGCCGTAAGGACCCCACTCTCGCGCCACGCGTGGAGCACTGAGGGCCTCACCGTCGTCCGGCCACCGGTCGGGCCGCGCATCCACAGCATCGCGAGTTGATCCGCCTGTTGAAACGGAACCGGCCGCAGAATCAGGACGTCAACGACGGTAAACATCGCCGTGGTGAGTCCAATACCGAGCGCGAGCATGGCGACTATTGTTGCGGTCTCGCCAGGGTGGCGCCACACCGTTCGAGACGCGTAGCGGAGGTCTTGCCAAAGGCTATCAACCCAGCTGGCGCGCACATCGCGGACAGCTTCTTTCGTCTGCTCGATTCCGCCAAGATCGCGGAGGGCACGACGTCGCGCCTCTACCGGTGGAACCCCGCGTGCAGCGTGCTGCTGCTCTTCCATCGCGACGTGGTGCTGGAGTTCTTCGTCGAGCTCACGACTGACGCGGACTCGCTGCAACGAACGGCGAATAAATGTCAGAAGCCTAATCAGCATCAAGCGCCTCCAACGATCAGCCGCGTTGCAGCAGCCGACGGACGGCGAGCGAGAACTGACGCCAGTCCTCGGTCTCGACTTCCAGTTGCTTGTGGCCGAGCGGCGTCAGCCGATAGAGACGCGCACGTCGGTTGTTCTCTGACGCGACCATTTCTGAACTCAACAGTCCGGACGCTTCTAGCCGATGCAGCCCGGGATATAAAGACCCCTGGCTCACGGTGAGAGTTTCGCCGGTGACCTGACGAATCCGCTGCTGGATACCCCATCCGTGGTTGGGACCGAATGCGAGGGTCCGCAGAATCAGCAGGTCGAGAGCTCCCTGCAAGTAGTCGGTCTTCGGCAATGCGTTCCTCTCGTGTGGCGAGAGGAAGGTTACCGCCGGATCGACTAGGTGTCAACCCTCTGCGCACACTAGTCCGCACGCCTAGGCGACGAAGCGGACGCGAGCGGGACGGTGACGGGCGACCGTCGGCGTGGTCCCCGGTGTAGGGACGGACCCGCGGCCGCCTCTCCGGTGTTTGTACAGATTTGCATGATGCCACGGTCAGTTACGCCGATGATCAACGCGCAGTGAGCGCGTGACTTCTAAGCCGAGGGTCGCTGGTTCGAAACCAGCCGGGCGCGCCATTTCCTAAAGATTTTCGCAATTACCCACCCCGAGAAATTCGCTGGCGAACGTTCGGCGAATAAAGTGACCGGTCTTGCATAATCGCGCCACTTCATTGCGGACGGGCGGGCGATGATTTTCCTGCGCTGATCCTGATAGCGCTCTTTCATGTGTTCGACGTTGCCGAACCTGATCCGCGCCTGGCGGCGTGCTTCTTCCGGCGTCATGCCGCGGCGAATGTTCTCGTCGGTGAGCATCTGCACGTGCAACTCGAGCTCATCGGCGAGATCCGCATCCCGGCGCAGCAATGACAGTGCGCCAAGCAGCCGCTGCCATCCACGCCGCATCACGCCTTCGTGCCTTTAAGGGCAATGAAGCGGCCGACGATGTCATTGGCCTGGGTCCACTGGCTGACTTCCGCCTCGAGCTGTTTCTGGCCGATTCGCGTGATCTTGTAGAACTTCGCGCGGCGGTTGTTCTCCGATACGCCCCACTGCGATCCGATTGCGCCGTCCTGTTCGAGTCTGAGGAGCACGGGATACAGAGTCCCCTCGTTGATCGACAGCAGATCGTCACTGGTCTGCTCGATGCGTCGCGCGATGCCGTAGCCATGCTGAGGGCCCATTGCGCTCAGTGTCTTCAAGACCATCAGCGCGAGCGAACATTCCTCCCGAAATCGCCCGTTAAACGATTCGATTGCGGCATTGTCAGTCGGCTTGCCGCGTCTGGAGAAGTCAAGGATCACGCCGTTGCTGTAGGCCCAGAGATCCATCGCCGCACTGACGAACTCGGTGCCGTATCCGTCCGCAGCACCTGCGGGAGGCCGCGCGTGATCGCGAGTGCGTCGAGAATGCGCGTGACCGGCACGCCACCAAGTGCCCGCGCCGGCACGACCGCCACCGCTTCGGTCGTCGCATCGTCGACGATCGTCAAACACTTCAACACGCGGCCTTCAGCCGTGCGATCGAACACGAAATCCGCCGACCACACCTCGTTCGGTGCGTGCGGTCGGACGAGCGGCTGACGATCGGCTAACGGCACCTTCTTGCGCCGCCGCCGTCGCACCTGCAGCCGCGCCTCCGCGTAGAGCCGATCGACCCGCTTGTGATTGACGATGCGCCCTTCCTGCCGGAGCTTGAGATAGATCATGCCGGCGCCGTACCGGCGGTGGCGGTGCGCCAACGCCACGATGCGATCGCGCAAGCCGGATCGGGATCCGGCCGCGGCACATACCGCAGCGAGGCGGCACTGATGTGCACCACGGTCAGTGCCCGACGCTCGCTCAGCCCCCGCGTGACCATCTCCCGCACCACCTCGCGTCGAGCCGGTGCGGTCACCACTTTTTTCGCAGCACCTCACGGGTCACCTCGATTTCCAGGTGCGATTCTGCGAGCAACTTCTTCAACCGTGTGTTTTCGATCTCGAGCTCCTTCAGCCGCTTGGCGTCGGACACACTCATGCCCCCGAACTTGCTGCGCCACAGGTAGTAGCTCGCTTCGGAGAACCCGTGCTTGCGATAGAGATCCTTGACGGGGATGCCCGCATCGGCCTCCCGGAGGAACCCCACAATCTGTGCTTCGCTGAATCGCTTCTTCATCGTCCGACCCTTTCGCTGACGTTGTCCCAGATTTTCTAGACGGGTGAAAAGTAGAGTACGGTCGCTTCGGTCGGCCCCTGCGGGGGCAGGAGAAGCGATGAAGAAGTCCCGTTACACCGAAGAGCAAGTGGCGTACGCGCTCCGCTTGGGAGAGTCCGGCACGCCGGTCGCCGACGTCTGCCGTCAGATCGGCATTGCCGAAGCGACCTTTTACCTCTGGAAGAAAAAGTACGGCAGCCTCGGCGTATCCGAGGTGCGGGAACTGCGGCAGATGCGCGAGGAAAACACGCGACTGAAACGCCTGGTGGCCGACCTGACGCTGGACAAGCAGATTCTCCAGGAGGTGATCCGAAAAAAAGCTTGAAGCCAGCTCGCCGACGGAAGCTGGCGCAGTGGATCCAAGACCGCTATCAGGTGAGTTGCCGGCGCGCGTGTGCCCTCGGGGACATCTGCCCCAACACCTGGTACTACCGCTCGCAGGCCCGCGATACCTCGGCCCTCCGCATGCGGATTCGTGAGATCGCGCAGGCGCGGCCTCGGTTCGGCTACGTGCGCATCTGGATCATGCTGCGTCGCGAA
>DATLXE010000104.1:0-3396 GCA_035575795.1 Gemmatimonadaceae bacterium | reverse complement strand
ATCGCATCGCGCGCGCGCTCGGCCAGCAGCGTGACGAGCGCATCGAGCGTGTCAGAGAAAGTCCCGCGCGCATTGGCGGCGCCTTGTCCCATTGCGGCGAGGTAGCGGTTGGAACGGCGCGGTGAAAGCGCCGCATCGATGATTTTCCGCGCACTGATCGTCGACTTGGCGGCATCGTCGCCGCAAAGGAGGCGGCCAGGCGCGCCGGCGGAGGCGCGGACTCTCTCCGCCGCACCGGCCTTCGAAACCCTGTCCAGCGCGGCCGCCACCACCGGATCGCCGAGGAAGGCGCGAACATCGGCGTCGGCGACGAGGGGAACGAGCACGGCGACGACGCGCGAGCGGATCGTCGGCAGAAGCGCGCCGGGCTCGCTCGAGGTGAGGATGATCGTGGTATCCGCGGGCGGCTCCTCCAGCAGCTTCAGGAACGCATTCGCCGCCTGGTCCGCTCCCTCCTGCGCCACCATCCGGTCCGCATCGCCGACGATGAAGATTTTCCGGCTTCCCATTGCCGGCGACATCGACGCGCGCTGGACGAGCGAGCGGACAGTCGACACAAAGATGCCCTCGCTGCCGGACGGCGCCGCATACAGCCCCCGAGCCGCGGCGCGCTCCGCGATTGCCTCGGCGTAGTCCTGCTTCACCTCTTCCGGAGCGGGCGAGGAATCCTTGAGGCGCGGGCGGGGAAAAACCCAGTGCAGGTCAGGGTGAACCAGAGCGCGAACGTACCGGCAGGGGGTGCAGGCTTCACAAGCCGGATTGGGTCCGGTACAGAGCAGCCGCTGCGCGAGCCAGAGGGCGAGCCGCTGCTTTCCCGTCCCTTGGGCGCCGTGGAGCAGCAGGCTGGCGGGAAGCGCGCCGGTAGCGATGCTCTCCGCAAGCCGGTCCCGCACCGCACCGTGTCCGTAAAGGTCGACAATCGCCACGTTCGAAATATGTCCTGTCAGGGCTGGCGAGGCCTCACTGGTTCTCGGGCCAGCGGCACGATTTCTGACTTTCAGGGCGCTGTACGCACGCACGAGGAGAATCGATGGCGGGACAACTGAATGGACGAAAAGTGGCCTTCCTGGCGACGGATGGAGTGGAGGAAGTGGAGCTGACGGCGCCGTGGAACGCGCTCGAGCAGGCGGGCGCGGAGCTGACCCTGATCTCCGACAAATCGGGCCAGATCGAGGGGGTCAACAAGGGCGCGAAGGGGCGTGCTTTCACGATCGACGCCGAGGTCAGTCAGGCTTCTCCGCGCGATTTCGACGCGCTGGTGCTTCCGGGCGGGAAGACCAATCCCGAAAAGCTGCGCCGTAATTCCGACGCGGTGGCGTTCGTACGCGGGTTCATGGAGGCAGACAAGCCGGTCGCCGCCATCTGTCACGGCCCGCTGCTGCTCGTCGAGGCGGACGCCGTAAAGGGCAGAACGCTTACATCATGGCCATCACTCGAGGGCGAGATAAGGGACGCCGGCGGGTCGTGGGTAGACAAGCAGGTGCAGCTGGACCAGAAGCTTCTTACCAGCCGAAAGCCGGATGACCTGCCCGCTTTCTGCGCGCAGCTCGTTGGGCTGCTCGGAACGGCAATGGAGGAACGGCGGCTCGACAAAATGGTTGAGCAGAGTTTCCCAGCGAGCGATCCGCTGCCCGGCCCGATCTCGATCGGCGGCTGAGCTTTGAGCAGAACCAAACTTTACGTTGCAAAGTACTTGACAGTTATGTGCCTGCTGCCTAATTTCCGGCCATGGCCTCAGTAACACCACTTCATCGACCCCCGCCGCGTGCGGCCGAGCCTCCGGCGCTGCACGTGCGGGCGATGGACAACCTCGCCTTCATTCGTGACACCATGGAGGCGGCGGGATCGTTCACCGCGGTCTCGGGATGGGGCATGGTGGCGGTCGGGATCATCGCAGCGCTCGCCGCGCCTTTGGCCGCCGCGCAGCAGACATTTTCGCATTCGCTGTATGTGTGGGTAGGCGCGGCGATACTCGCGCCCGTGGTGTCGCTATGGGCGATCGTGCGCAAGGCACGTAACGCGCGCATGCCGCTGCTCTCCGGGCCGGCGCGAAAGTTTGTCCTCAGCTTCTCGCCACCGATGGTTGTTGGCGCGCTCCTTACAATCGTTCTTTACCGCGCCGGACTGGCGCAGGCGATTCCGGGCGTGTGGATGCTGCTCTACGGAACCGCTGTCGTTGCTGGCGGTGCGTTCTCGGTGAAGGCGGTGCCGGTGATGGGATTCTGCTTCATGCTCGCTGGCGCAATCGCTGTGTTTGCCCCGGTATCGTGGCACAATTGGCTGATGGCGGCTGCTTTCGGCGGCCTCCACGTTGGCTTCGGCACCCTGATCGCGCGGAGGCACGGTGGCTAAGCCAGCGCGAGACGACAGCCGGCCGTCGGGGGGAGATTTGCGCAGCCTCCGCTCGAAGGGTGAGAGCAAGCAGGCGAGCGGACGGGCGGATGCCCTCGACCGCCTGATACACGAGCGCCTCCGCCTTGGCATCGTCAGCGCGCTGGCGGTGAACGACACGCTCAGCTTCAGCGATCTCAAGAAGCTGATGAAGACGACGGACGGAAACCTGAGCGTCCACGCGCGGAAGCTGGAGGAGGCTGACTACATTGCATGCACGAAGTCGTTCGAGGGACGGATGCCGCGCACCGAGTATAAGCTGACTTCGTCCGGCCGCCGCGCGCTCGAGCGCTATCTGGACCACATGGAGGCGCTTATCCGCGCCACGCGGGAGCGCTGATCGTGCCACAGTCACACCATCCGGCAAAGCCGCAGCACCTGCGGCCTCCACAGCAGTCCGCAGCCGAGAGCGGCATCCACGTCGCGATCATCATGGACGGCAATGGGCGCTGGGCCACGTCGCGCGGACGCCCGCGGACGGCTGGGCACATCGCCGGCGCGCGCGTCGTGAAGAAGATCGTCGAGGCCGCTCCCGACTTCGGCATCGGCATGCTCACGCTCTACGCGTTCTCGGCCGATAACTGGGCGCGACCCTCGCGTGAGGTCGCGCTGCTGATGAAGCTGTTCCGCCGCTACCTGGTGTCGGAAGTGGATCGCTGTGTCACCAACGACGTGCGCATGCGCATCATCGGCCGCCGAGACAGAATTCCCGCCGAGCTGCTGCGCGCGATTGTGTCCGCCGAAGAGGCGACGCGGCACGGGCGCCGGCTCGACCTGCGGATCGCGGTGGACTACTCCGCCCGCGACACGCTGGTACGGGCGGCGGAGAGCCTGCGCGAGAAGGAGACCATCTCGCGCGAGGAGCTGGCGGGGGCGATGGGACGCGTGAACCACTGGTATGGCGAGGCGCGGGACGTTGATCTCCTCATTCGCACTGGAGGCGAGCAGCGCCTCAGCGATTTTCTCCTCTGGGAGTGCGCGTACGCCGAGCTCTACTTCACGGAA
>DATLXE010000103.1:0-7443 GCA_035575795.1 Gemmatimonadaceae bacterium | reverse complement strand
CCCTTGGCAGGCGCGTGGCGCTGATGAAGGACGGTCGGGTCCACCAGCTCGGCACCCCCATGGACCTCTACCGCCGCCCGGCGAGCACGTTCGTCGCGGGCTTTCTCGGCAGCCCGCCCATGAACCTGATGGATGCCGTCGCCGAATCCTCATCGGTCCACGCGGCCGGCGTCGCGTGGGACGCTGAGCTCCCCTCGAACGCCTCGTCGCGCGCCTTGACGATGGGCGTCCGCCCCGAAGCCATCGAGCTCTCCGCAGAGCCCCGCGCCGGGTGGACGCCCGCCCGCGTGGGGGTCGTCGAGGCGCTTGGGAACGAGACGCTGGTGACGCTGGAGTTGCCGCAGGGCCGCCTCGTCGCACGCGGCAGCGGGACGCTGGCAGCCGACGTGGATTCGACGATCTATTTTTCCGCGCCGCGCGAGGCGTGCCTGTTCTTCGACCGGGAGTCGGGGGCGTTGGTGAAGTAATACAGCTTCCAGCTTCCAGCTTCCAGCCCTGAAAGCCCGCCCCGGATGACCAAGACCTACACGCACGCGGCTGACCGTGGGTGACGAGTCCTGATCGTTAGCGATGTTATCCTGCCGCGTATCCGGTTGACCTGCACGTCATCGACGCGGGGGCTGTTGCGGCCCTGGTGGAATCGATGGCATACAGAGGGTTGCGCGCTGCGTCGGCGAGCCGAGTTGGCGTTATGCTGCTAAGGGCCAAGGCGGATTGGCCCGCTGTCTACTCTGATAGCAGTTGGGCAGACCTCTGAACGTGATTAGGTGGCGATGGACCGACAAGAGATCCTCGACGTAATTCGCCGCACGGCGCTAGCAAACGGTGGCGTCGCGCTCGGCCACGATCGCCTCGCGGACATTGGCATTCCACCGGCCGTGTGGGGCAGGCATTGGCCACGCCTTTCGGCGGCGCAGCGTGAAGCTGGCGTGATGCCGAACAAGGCGAACGAGGCGCGTCCCGAGGAGAACGCTCTGGCCCGACTCGTGACTCTTGCGCGCGAACTGGGAGCCGTGCCAACCTCTCGCGAGCGCGTCGTGAAGCATAACCAAGACCCTACTTTCCCGAGCGAAAGCGTATGGGCGCGACTGGGTCCGAAGACGCGCTTGATCTCTCGGCTGGTCCAGTATGCGGAGGCGAAGCCTGGGCACGAAGACGTGCTCGCACTGTGTGCCGCGCAGCCGTCAGTGGAGGGGGCGTCTCCCAGGGTTCCAGCGGTAGCGTTTGGGTCGGTCTACATGCTCAGGGCCCGGGCACCCGGTACAAGATCGGCCGCACCAATGCCTTCGGGCGTAGGCGAAGGGAACTGGCCCTTCAGTTGCCTTTCGAAACGCGCAAGGTCCACGTCATCGAAACAGATGACCCCGCCGGCGTTGAAGCCTACTGGCATCAGCGCTTCGCGGCCAAGCGAATCAACAGCGAGTGGTTTGAGCTTGAGTCGGCAGACGTTGCGGCCTTCAAAAGGTGGCGACGCCTCAAGTAGGGCTGCCCAACAACGAGATGAAGCTGACGAGGTCTGCATTGTTTACGGACGGAGCAGCCCTCGCAGCTTATCTCGGTGTTCGGCAGAACTGAAGACGATCCGGAGCGACAACTGAGGGACTTCTGACAGCACGCCCGTGGCCATTGTGGTGGATTTGGGAGCTCGAGTTGAGCGCCCATCTTCTGAAGCGCATGGAAGACCGTGCGTTCAACGAAGTTAACTTGCGTCGCATGCTTGAACTCGCGGCCGGGCACCGAGCGGATGTTCTGGAAGGGCGGTTTGTCATCGACACTCGGCACGCCGGAAGGTCTTGGGAAGTAATTGTGGAACCGGACGAAATGCGTCAGCTCCTGGTGGTCATCACGGCGTATCCTCTAGATCAGGCAACATCATGAGAGAGCCCTATCTCGAAGTCACGTTTCGACATGGTCGCCCGATCGCGGCGTACTACTACCTGCCGCGGGCAACGGATCAGAAGAGCGCACGCACCCGCAGGGTCGAACCAGGTTTGGTGATCGACTTCGCGGCGGACGGCCAAGCCATCGGGATTGAAATCACGGCGCCGACCAAGGTTTCTCTTGCGGGGCTGAATGCGGTTCTGCAAGAACTTGGGCAGGCACCAGCCACCGAGGCTGATCTCGCCCCAGTCCTGGCTGCATGAACCTCTCTCTGAGCGACGTCTGCCGAACATCAGCCTGTAGCCGACGGCGGCACCGAACGACGGATTCTAAGGTGGCCGTCGACGTGTGGCGATCTGCCTAACCTCGAGGCGAAGGGACAGAAACGCCATGTTTCAGACGACATGCTGCTCGTTATGTATCTCGATCATCTTCTCTGGCGTACCCGCGTCTGCCGAGTCTCAGGGATCCTGGCTCAGGACGACTCACGCCGACGCCGGTGACGCGGGTTCACGAGTGCCGACTTCTCCGCAAGCTGTCGGCCCCCACATTACTGGCTCCGCCGCTCTTTCGGCTGAGACCATTGCCGAAGGCGCCAGGCGGCTCACGCAGGCCCCTTCCCCGGCGACGGCCGGACGCGCGGGCTCGCGCCGCTACCAGCTGGTTGCCGCTCAGCACGGCAGCCGCGGGCGCCGCCGTGATGGCCGTGGCGGTTTCTCGGGAAGAGGATTTCTCACAGTCGGGACGCGCGATGTGGATCGGCATCGGGGCGGCGGCCGGCGGCCTGGTCGGCTTCCTGATCGATCGGGCGCGTCACCGTGCGCCCAGCCCGACGTTCAGAACAGGTGCCAGTCACCAGCTTCAAGCTTCCGGCTCCCCGCTCCGATAAGGCTGAAGCCCAGAGTGGATGGCGCGTCGCGGCTCAAGCGAAATAAAAAAGGGCCGCTCCATTTCTGGAGGGGCCCTTTTCAGCTTCCAGCTTCCAGCTTCCCGCAACCCGCAACCCGAAGGCCCGAAGTCTAGAATTCGACTCTGACGGCGAACTGCATGATCCGTGAGTCGCCGGCGAGCGACGTGATCGTGCCCGCCGTGGTTCCCGGGAGCGAGCGGTTCGGCAGACCGAAGTTCGCGCGGTTGAAGACGTTGAACACGTCCCACCGCAGTACCGCGGCCGCGTTCCCCATGAGAGAGAAGCGGCGCTGGAGGCTGGTGTCGAACCCGGCGTAGCGCGGGCCGCGCAGGGTGTTGCGCCCCGCGTTGCCGAACGTGCCGGACGGGACGAGCTCGAACGCCGCGACGTTGAACCAGCTGTCCACTTCGCGGTTGCCTACCGGATTCCCCACGACATTGGGTAGCCCCGTCGCCCCGGCGCCCACGTTGTTGGTGCCCTGGGTCACGGTGAAGGGCAGGCCTGAGCGTGCGGTGAAGATCCCGCTCACGGTCCACCCGCCGAGCAGCGCCCCGCCAGGCCCCGACGAGAGGAACGGCTTCCCGTTGCCGAATGGCAGCTCCGCGACGAGGCTCGCGACGAAGCGGTGGCGGACGTCGAAGTCACTCGGCCCTTCCCAGGAGGACAGGTCCCGTCCGTTCTGCGGACGACCCGACGAGGCGGCAAGATGTTCGGGCGCCTGGTCGCGTGACTCGCCAAGCGTGTAGGACGTGCGGAACCCGTAACCGCGGGCGAACCGGCGCTCGAAGCTGAAATCCGCGCCGACGTACTCGGACTCGCCGCTTGTCTCGCGGTACTGGATATGGCCCAACGTGGGGTAGGGCAGCGGACCGTTGGCGTCGCGCGTGCCGGGCAGTGGCTGGTTCAGGTTTCGCAGGATCGCCAGGTTGCTCCCGCGCGTGCCCACGACGTCGATCGAGGCGACGTACGACGCGCCCAGCTGGCGCTCCATCCCGGCGCTGTAGTGGTGGAAGAGCGCCGACGGCGCGTCGCGCTCCGCCGTGCGCAGCGTGAGCCGTCCGAGCACGATGTTGGCCGGGTCGAGATAGTTGCTCGGGAACCCGTCCCGCAACAGGAAGACCGGGGCCGCGCCGGCGCGGATGCTGATATTCCGGAGCCCGGGGGGGTTGAGGGCCAGCTGGTCTTCCGAGCCAATGCGATCCATCAGGTTGTAGAAGATCCCGTAGCCCGAGCGCAGCACCGTCTTCTCGTTGAGGCGATAGACGAGGCCGAGACGCGGGGCGAAGTTGTTCGTGTCGGGCTTCACGAGCGCGCGATCTTCGAGGGATCCGGCTTTCGCGAAGACGAGCGTGCCGCTCGCCGGATCGAAGTTGGCCTGTTTGTTGTTGGCCTCGAGCGACGGCGTCATGAAGTCGTAGCGCAGGCCGAGGCTCAGGGTCAGCGCGTCGGCTGGTTTCC
Organism: Gemmatimonadaceae bacterium; assembly: GCA_035575795.1. Classification (GTDB taxonomy): domain Bacteria; phylum Gemmatimonadota; class Gemmatimonadetes; order Gemmatimonadales; family Gemmatimonadaceae; genus UBA4720. Next base: position 3,194 of record DATLXE010000103.1, on the reverse strand, counting down.
AGTCGTCCTGGACGTAGAAGGCCGTGGTCCAGCGCCGCTGGTCCACGATGTGGACGTTCGACAGCTCGGCATTGAACACGTAGCCGAGCATGAAGTCCGCCAGCGGATTCCCGGTAAACGAGCCGGAGAACTGCAGGTTGCCGCGCGTCGACGGGATGTCCACATATTCGTTGTTCATGATCGGCATCAGGTCGGCGCCGAACTTCCACTGGTGCTTGCCTCGCAGCCACGACAAGGTGTTCGTGATCTGCAGCTGGTCGGTGTGCTGATACTTCGGCATGAAGTTCGGCGATCCGAGGCGGCTGTAGCCGCCCCCGATGTCGATGCCGACAATGCCTCCGGCCGTCACGGGATCGTCAGGCACGCCCTTGAAGCCGATCTGCGCCATGCCGGACTGGCCGAAGGGGTCCTGCGTGCCGTCCGAGCGTCCGCGCGCCCACGACACGCGGGTCTCGTTGAAGATCGCCGAGCCGAAGACTTTCGTCAGGCCGCCGACAAACGCGTGCGACTTGAGATAGTTGCGTCCCCAGGCTGACGTGCTCGTCCCGTCGAGCACGCCGCCGAAGTTTCCCGGCACGAAACGGAACCGGTCGCTGTAGATGTAGCGGCCGAACACGTTGTCCGCCCCGCCCAGGCGCACGTCCACCCGGCCCAGATAGCGGTCGCCGTCATCCTGCACGGCAGGCGTGCGGAGGAAGTTGTTCGTCCCCGTCGTGTTGGGCGTGGGGATGAGATTGATGATCGCCGCGGCGACCGGGTCGATGCGGTTGACGGGGATGGCGTTGTCCGCGAAGGGGAGGCCGGTGAGGGGATCCTTCACCGCTCCGGCGAACACGCCCGCGCGTTCGGCCAGCGTCGGCACGCGGGTGAGCCGCGTGACGCCGCGCTCGATGCGTGTGCCTTCGTAATCGCCGAAGAAGAAGGCGCGGTCCTTGACGATCGGTCCGCCGACGTTGCCGCCGTACTGGTTCTGGTCGTTTTTGGGCTTCGTGACCGTCGGGTTCGCCTTCCGTGCGCGGTCGATGAAGAACGAATATCCATCAAATTTGTCGTTCCGGTAATAGTCGTACGCGGTGCCGCGGAAGCGGTTCGTGCCGGATTTTGTCGTGACGCTGATGGCGGCGCCCGGCGCGCGCCCGTACTCGGCGGCAAAGGCGCTCGTGACGACACGGAACTCGTTGATGGCGTCGACCGAGGGGCGCGACACCTGCGTGCTCAGTTCCTGGACGTTGGTCGAAATCGAGTTGTTGTCGACGCCGTCAAGCATGAAGTTGTTCTGGAGGGAACGGTTGCCGTGGACGCTGACGCCCCCCGTCCGGCCGGATGACGTGCTGCCGGATTCCTCGGTATAGCGATCTCCCTGGACGCCGGGGACAAGCGCGAGCAGGTCGTCCCAGTTGCGGATGGCGAGCGGCAGCTTGGACACTTCCGTCTGGTTGATGACCTTGCCGACAATCGGCGACTCCGTGTTGATCAGCGGGGAGGTCGCCGCGACGGTGACTTCCTGCGTGACGGCGCCGGGTGAAAGCGTGAAGTCGACGCGGGCGCGCTGGCCAACCTGCAGGGGAAGCGTCTGCGTGCGAGGCTGGAAGCCGGAGAGCTCCGCGCGCACTTCGTAGTCTCCGGGCAGCAGGCTCTGCGCGAGGTAGGCCCCCTCGCCATCGGTGACCAGCATCGTCACGCCATTGGTGGCGACATGCTTCAGCGTCACCGTGACACCGGGCATCACCCCCTGCGACGCGTCCCGGACCGTGCCGGTCAGGCTGGCGCGATCGACTTGTGCGAACACCGGAGTACTCGAGGCGATGCACGCCGAGGCAAGTACGCCAATAATCCACGCACGTGTGGTCATCACATTCTCCCGTTGAAATAACTTGATTTGAGTGAGCCCGCCGAGGCTGTCAGCCCGCGGGTGAGCCGTCAGCATAAATCGAATTGCGGTGAAGTCAAGCGTGTCTGCTCCCCGTGTCGGGCGGTACAATGCGACGCAACGTTTTCGTAAAATGTTCCTGTTTCCGGGGTGATGCTTGGCAGCAACGACACGGTTCACGATGGCACAGGCGCTGGTGAAGTTCCTGTCGGTCCAGCACAGCGAACGAGATGGCGAGCGTCGTCCGTTCTTTGGCGGGATGTTCGGCATTTTCGGACATGGCAACATCGCCGGCGTGGCGCAGGCGCTCGACCAGATGCCCGAGGCGATGCCGTACTATCAGTGCCGCAACGAACAGGCGATGGTGCATACGGCGGCCGCCTACGCGAAAATGCACAACCGGCTGCGAACGCTGGCCTGCACGAGTTCGATTGGCCCGGGCGCGACCAACATGCTGACGGGCGCAGCCGGCGCGACGATCAACCGGTTGCCCGTCCTGCTCCTGCCCGGTGATATTTTCGCGAGCCGTGTGCCGGCCCCGGTCCTCCAGCAGCTCGAGTCCCAGCATTCACAGGACGTCTCGGTCAACGACTGCTTCAAGCCGGTCGCGACGTACTGGGACCGGATCTACCGACCAGAGCAACTGCTGTCGGCGCTCCCCGAGGCGATGCGCGTCCTCACGTCACCCGCCGAAACGGGCGCCATCACGCTGGCGCTTCCGCAGGACGTGCAGGCCCAGGCCTGGGAGTTTCCCGACGCCTTCTTCGAGCCGCGCGTCTGGACGGTGCCGCGCGCCCGGGGGGACGCCGCCGCCATGCGGCGCGCCGCTGAGGCGATCCGCGACAGCCGCCGGCCGGTGATCATCGCGGGGGGGGGCGTCCTGTATAGCGATGCCTCGGAGGCGCTGCGGCAGTTCGCGGGTGCGTGCGGCATTCCGGTCGTCGAAACCCAGGCGGGCAAGGGTTCGATGCGCTGGGATGGCGCGATGGCGCTCGGTGCGGCAGGCGTGACGGGAACAGCCGCCGCGATCGAGATCTGCCGGGACGCCGATGTGGTCGTGTCGATCGGCTCCCGCCTGGCGGATTTTACGACCGCGTCCAAGACCGCCTTTCAACATCCGGACGTCCGGTTCGTCAGCATCAATGTCGTGGAGATGGATGCGCACAAGCAGGGGGCGATCGGCGTCGTGGCTGACGCGCGCGCCGCCCTCGAGGAGCTCGGGCCGCTGCTTCAGGGCTTCTCGACCTCCGGCGAGTACCGTTCGGCGGTGGACCGCCTGCGTCGCGACTGGCTGATCGAGTCGGACCGGGTCACCGCGGCGACC
>DATLXE010000102.1:0-10724 GCA_035575795.1 Gemmatimonadaceae bacterium | reverse complement strand
GAACCTCAAAATATCGAGCGACACGCGCCCGGGCGAGATTGCGGTGGGCGCCTACAACCGGAAGGCGAACCTTGGGCCGCTCCTGCCGGCGGTCGGGTTTCGCATCGCCTTCAGCCCTGAACGGACGCAGATCACCCGCGTAGACCTCGGGACCGTGGACGATCTCGCCGCCGGCCTTCCGTTGTGGCAGCGCATGAAGCAGGCCGTGACACACCATCCGCAGACGCTGCACGCGCTCGCGGATGAACTTGGGGCGAAGACGGACACGCTCGACCGGACAGTCCGCCGCTACAACAAGACCTTTACCCGCGTGCCAGGCGTCGATGGCATCAGCAAAATCGCACTCGTGCATGGGGCGTCGGCATGACCGGACAAGTTGTCCGCTTATTGTCCGGACATGTCCGGGCGAACGACCGGACGGACAACCCCCCTGTAAGGGGGTGTCCGGTGTCCGGTGTCCGGTGCCTGTTCGATGGGAGGACCCTGTGATGACTGTCGTCTGTCCCGGCTGTTCGAAGAGGTTCACGCCGGTTCCCCCGTCTCGGCAGTATTGCCGGCCGAGTTGTCACGCCCGCCATCTCTGCCGGGAACCGCGGTTGCCTGGGCTGTTCCCGATGGACCTCAGCACCGAGCTACCACCGCGTGCGGGACAGCGGACACCCCTCTACGCGGCGGCCTGCCTTCGGGGCGGCCAGGCGCATCTCTGTCGATGCTCGCAGCCGAGGGCGGGGCATGACCGGTTCATGGTTCTGGAACCGGTTGAGAACCGGAACCGGTATCGGTTCTCCCCCCTTAGGGGGGAACCATACCCGGAACCATACAACCGGTCGCCTGGCGGCGATGCCGCGGGAAGGCCGGTAAGGAGGACGAGATGACATTCACGATCAGCCTGGAAGTCACCGGAAGTCGGCGCACCTGTCTGTTCTGCGATGAGGAATCCGACAGGGGCGTCAACGCCGTCGTTTTACAGCAAGGCCGCGACACCTTCGCTGTGGTCTGCCGAACCTGTCTCGCCGCTTCCGACGTCGTGTCTCGGATCCGCCGCAATGCCACCGATCATCGTTTACAGGCTGATTCCCTGGACTCGATCGCCGCCAACCTCCCGGCGCTGCCAACCCTCGCCGCCCTGGATGAGGCGAGACGGGTAGACGAGCGGGCCGTGCTGATGGAGATGGCCTCCGCGCAAGCAACCTCGATCACGAACGCGGACGAGGAGACCGTTCATTGATAAGCCAACAACAGGACCCGCTGTGCCATCGAAGCCCTCACGTGTCTGTGCTCTGCCTGGCTGCCCTGGTGCCGCTGTTCGCCGCGGACGCTGTCAGCAGCATCTCGGCCCGGACCCCAGTGCCCTCTATCGCCACGCCAAGTGGAGACGCCTGCGCCATCAAGTCGTTACGGCTGAGCCGGTCTGCCGCGACTGCCGGACGATGCTCGCCAAGGAAGTCCACCACCGGCAGCATCGAGACGTCGCCCCAGAACGCTTCTATGACCCCAACAACCTCGTCCCACTCTGCCACCGCTGTCATCAACGCCGAACCGCGCGAGGCGAATGAGATGGCGCAACTCCGGGGGGGCCAGACAATGTTCATGCCACCGTCCTCCCCGCGAACCGCCCCGTCTCGCCGTGTGCGAGGCCAGCAAATGGCGTTGAGATCTTTGGAGGGGCCATGTCGGGCGTGAAAGGCCGCAGCGGGGGGACCAATCGCAAGTCCAGGGCGCTCCACGTGGTTCAGGGCACCTTCCGGCCGGCACGACATACCGTCGATGCCCCAGAGCCGCCTGCGGGGGCGCCAGAGGCGCCGGGGACGCTCACGGGTGAGGCTGCCGCTGAATGGGGTCGGATGCTGGCTCGGCTCACGGCGTCGAAGACGCTGGCCACGGTGGACGGTGCGCTGCTGTGGAACTACGTCCAGTTGTGGGCTGATTGCCGGCGGCTTGAGGAGGATGCAGCGGCGCTGCCGCGGACGTGGTTCGAAAAGACCTCGGTTGATGGGGCGGGCGTGGAGCATCGCGAGCCGAAGATGCACCCTATCTTCGCGCAACTGAAAGCCTATCGGCTGGCGCTGCGCGTCCTGCTGGTGGAGTTTGCCTGCACACCGCTCTCGCGCAATCGTGTGAAAGCGTCAGGTTCAGGCGCGGCGCCTGCGGCGATGGACCCCAAGAAAGCACGGTATTTCGATGGCCTCACGCAAAAGTAAGGCCCCGGCTCCGTGGTGGGGTGGCGGGCTGGCACCGCACATCGAGTTCTCGGGTGTGACGCTCGAGATCCCTGCGGTGTGGTCTCCATCCGCGGGGCGGTGGCAATCACCGGATGGCCGCTACTACTTCGACCGAGCCGCGGCGGACAAAGCCTGCGATTTCTTTCCCGAGTTTCTCCGGCATCACATCGGCGCCTTCGCCGGCCAGCCGTTCGAGCTGCTGCCGTACCAGGCGAAGTGCCTGACGCGTCCGCTCTTTGGCTGGAAGCGGGCCGCCGACCATCTCCGCCGCTTCCGCAAGGTGCTGTTGTTCGCCCCGAAGGGCTCGGGCAAGAGTCCGTGGGGCTCCGGCACTGCTCTCTACCTGACGTTCTTCGATAACGAGCCGGCCGCGGAGGTCTACGCGTTGGCCTCCGACAAGAATCAGGCGCGCACGGTGCACCGCGATGCGCAGATCATGATCGAGCACGCGCCCGAGCTCGCGGCGTTGTGCGAGGTCCTTCGGGATTCGATCTATGTCCCGTCCACGCGCAGCGCGTTCAAAGTCCTCGCCGCGGACGCCGGGGGGCACCACGGCTGGCGTCCGCACGGCGTGATCATCGACGAACTGCAACAGCAGCCCAATCGCGATCAGCTCGAGGTCGCCAAGAAGTCGATGGCGAAGCGGCGGCAGCCGGTGCTCATCATGATGGCGCACGCCGGCACGGACGAAGAGAGCATCGCCTATGAGGAACACAGCTACGCGAAAGGTGTGCTCGCTGGCACCCTCACGGATGACACGTTGCTGCCGGTGATCTTCGAAGCCCATGAGGGTGAGGACTGGCAGATCGACACGACGTGGCGCCGCGTCAATCCTGGCTATGGCGTCACCGTGCAGCCCGATGGCATCGCCATGGAAGCGCTCGAAGCCCGCAACGAGCCACGAAAATTGAATGACTTTCTGCGCTTCCACTTGAACCGCTGGACGAACCAAGCGACGGCATGGCTGCCGATCGAGTGGTTCACCCGGTGCGAGGTGCCGACGTTGAGTCCTGCCTCGTTCGCGCAGCATGAGTGCGCCGCGGGTCTCGACATGGCGCAGACGACGGACTTCGCGGCGTTTGTGGTGAATGTCCGTGTGCCGCTGCCGGACGACCAGGCCGCGCCGCTCGCCGAAGTGGTTGACGAGGCTGGCGAGACGTCACAGCGTCCGCTCGATTACTCGATTGCCGTCTTCCCGTTCTATTGGCTCCCTGAGGAGCGGCTGCACGAGCGCGAACGCGAAGACGCGTTGCCGTTGTCGCTCTACCAGCAGCGGGGCCAGCTGTTCACGTGCCCTGGGGCCACGATCTCAGCCGATCAGGTGTTCCGGGACATCGTCACCAGGATTGCGCCGATGTTCCCGCGACTGCGGACGATCGGATTCGATCCCGCCTTCGCACCCGACGTCGCCCAGCGTCTCAGTGTGCAGTTCGATGTGCGCGAATGTCCGCAGAACTTCAACTTCATGACGGCGCCGTGCTATCTGCTCGAGGGGCTGCTGAAGGCCACGCGTGTCGCCCACGCCGGCCACCCGATCCTCCGCTGGAACGTCTCGAATGTGGCGGTCAAGCGCGACGAAGCCGGACGCCTTCGGCCCGTGAAGCCGCGGGTGGTGGGCCAACATCGGAAACGCATTGATGGCGTCGTGGCGCTCCTGATGGGGCTCTCGATGTTGCAACGCGAGGCGCCGGCCGCGGAGCCGGCGTATCAGATGTTTGTGGCAGGAGGTCGGGATTGATTCAACAACACGAAGGAGATTCGGACATGAGCATAGTGCAAGAAGAGATCGCGATGCCGGCATCAGTGGACCAATATCCACCGGTGCAACGCCACAACCGGCAGCTGGCCGCGTTGCAGGAGAAGTTGACGGCAGCGCGGGGGCGCCATGCGAGCCTGTTGACTGAGCGCGACTCGCTCCGTCGTCAGCATCGGCAGGGCGAGGTGTCCGAACTGCTCGGCGACGGTCGTCCTGGAGACGCCGCGACGACGGCCGATCGACTCGCACATATCGATGAGGACATTGCCGTCGCCGTCGACACCGTGAGCGCCGCTCAGGACGCGATTCATATCCTCGAAGCCATCGCCGCCGGCGTGCGGGAGTCCGTGCAGCGTGACATCGACGCGAAGGTCGTCGCGGCGGCCGTGCAGACGTATCGCACGATGCACCCACTCGTCCAAGAGGTTGCGGCACTCAACTCCCAATTGACCATCCTCCTGCAGCGCTGCACGACTAATCCGGGCGTGTTGCCCATTCCTCTGCCCGAGGCGTGGTTTACGGCGTGGCTGTCACAACTCAACGCCCTGGGGGGCAAGTGATGCCGCTCGCCACCATCGTCCCGGTCTCGGATGCGGACTTTCAGCTGAGTGTGTTGCACCGCGCGGAACAAAAGGCCCGCACGACACCGGAGGCGTTGACGGACGCCGAACTTGGGCACCTGGTGCTCTACGACAAGGACGGTGCGTACGCCGCCGCGCAGAAGCGTGGAGAGCGTCTCGCCGCCTGGGCGGTCAAGTGCGCGACACCCACGCCTGCACCAGCGACACTCGAGACGCCGCAGACGGCGCGAGATGTATCGGATCCTGGCTGGGAACTGAAGGCGTTTCTGTCGACGCACGGTAGTAAGCCGGTTTCGTTCAAGGCGTTAGACATGGTTCTCGACGGATTTACAAACGCGTTCAAAAGACACGTCGACGCAAGGCGCGCACTCGAGACGCGCGTAGCGGCACTCGAAGCGGCACTCGAAGCGGCACTCGAGGCGCGGCCCGAGATCCACGATGCGGGGGTGTATCGCGCGGGTGCGGGCTATCCCAAAGGCGCGATGGTGACGCACCGCGGGTACTGGTTCTGTGCCACCCCGACTACGGCCGAGCCGGGAACCTCACGGGACTGGCGACTCGTGCTGAAAGAGCAGAAACGATGATGACTTTCGAGGAAGCGACCCGGAAAGCGAATCACCAGCTCGAGCGGGGTGCCGCATGATGGATCTCGACCAAGCCCTCGCGAAAGTGGATCGGGACATGGACGGCCTCGCCGACCGCATTCTGTGTGAGGCCGAGGACTTTATCCGCGACCTAGGCGCGACGGACGACGAGTGTCACGCCTGGCTGGATCGGAAACGCCAGGAACTGTCGGAGACTCGGCGACAGGTCCACGACATTGTGATCGTGGCCTACTGGACGGACCGGGCGTCGTCTTTCAGGGTGAACTAACAAGGAATCGCGGCCTCCCGACGCTGGCCGCGCATGTGTGCAGGGATGGTGCATTGATGGCTCTAGACTCCGGTTTGACCGCTTCCGAACTTCACCGAATCGCCGGTGTGACGCATGACATTGAGGACGTGTTTACCTCGCTCGATGATCTGTTGGCGACCGCGCAGAAGGCACCCGCGCTTGCGCGCCGCACGGTCGCGCAGTTGCGCGGGATCCTGATGCGCGCATTGGCATGGGGGGCGCGTGGACGCCCCGGAAGGACTGAGATGCAGATCATCGAACAGAGTGTCAGCGCGGGGGGTGCCTGATGGCCGTCATTGCATCTCTTGTCGTTAAACTTTCCGCTGACGTTTCTGAACTCAAGCAGAACATGGAGAAGGCCGAGAAGACGATCGCCACAACGGCGAAAGCGTTTGCCGCGGCGTGGGTGGTGACAGAGATCCTGCAAGCGGCCAAGGCCACACTGAATTTTGCCGGGTCACTCACCGACATGAGCGCGAGAACAGGGGTGGGCACGAGTGCCCTGCAGGAGTTGAAGTTCGGCGCGGAGGAAGTGGGCGTCTCCTTCGATACGGTCACGGCGTCCATGAGTAAGCTCCAGAACACGCTCGCGTCTGGCGACAAGACGTCCGTGAATGCGTTCCGTGATCTCGGCCTGTCGGCGAAGGAACTGCGCGCCGTCGCACCCGAGCAACAGCTGCAGATGATCGGGGCGCAGCTCGCACTGGTCGGCGACAGTGCTGACCGCACGCGGATCGCCTACGATGTCTTCGGCAAGTCCGCCGCGGACATGATGCCGCTCCTCCTGTCTGACTTCGATGCGTTCAAGCACAAGGCGCATGAACTCGGCATCATCCTCAGCGGCAACACGATCAAGAATCTCAACGACCTGGGCGACTCGATCGATCGGGCTGGGCTGATCTCGCAGTCCGTGATTGGGAACGCGCTCGGGCCGTTGGCGCAGGCGCTGAATACGGTCGCGGGTGCCGCAGGCAAGGCACAAGGCGGCTTCACGGAGTGGATGAAGCTCGGCACGGATGCGTTGCAAATGCTCGGCGGGGAGATCACGACGGTCATCGGCGTGGCCACGCGGTTGGATGGGTTGACTGAATTCGGCGATAAGTGGGCCGCGGCGGCGGTGAATGCCGGCGGCGCGATGGATGCACTGGCGACACAACTCCAAGAACACGAATCCTGGATAGCGAGAATCATCGGGAAGCAGACGCAGTGGAGCGAGGCGAACCAGAAGCGTGTCGATGCTGCGATCAAAGCTGAAGAGGCGCTCCAGAAGGCGTGGGAGGATACAGAGAACGCGAAGTTTGCGCGGTCTGAAGCCCTGGAACGTCGCCTGTTCGGCAACGAAGCGGTCCAAGAGGCGAACCGGTATCTCAACGTCATCGGCGAAGTGGCCCGCGTCTCAGGTATGACCGCCGAGGCGCAGGCCGAGGTGAATCGAGTCATCACGGCGGGGTACGACGCGTGGAAGGCGCAAGGTGGCGTGCTCACGGAGACCACGGCGCGCTACCGTGAATTGATCACGGCGACGACCGACTGGGCGAAGGTAACTGCGACAATCGCGGCGATGGTTGATGACACGCCTGTCGCGAAAACTCGCATGCGCTTGATTCCGCTCAATGACAGCGCGGACAACCTCATCGAAATGGCGAAGATGCAGCAGCGTATGAAGGCGATCGCGGACACGATCGCGGCTGGTCAGCAAGCGATCGACGCCGCCTCAGCCTCCGCCGCTGAACCGCTCGCCACGCGCTTTGAGGATTCCTTCAGTCGCATCGAGCAAGGCGCGGTGCAGATGTCCAACACCGTCGAATCCATCCTCGGGGCGATGACGCAGACGCAAGCCTACGCGGACGCGGGCTTCATCATCTCGAACGGCTTCGGCACCGCGGCACGGATGAACCGGAACGCCGCGGATGCGAAGGGCATGACGATACCCGGCTTCGCCACCGGCACAGACGGGTATCAGAACTTCGGGGCGGGCACGCCCGTGATGTTGCACGGCTGGGAGAAGGTCACGCCGAAGGGCAGCGGCGGTGGGGACGGCACCATCATCAACGTCCACGTCAACGCGCCTGTGGCGAATCCCGCGCAGGCGGGGCGTGAGATCGCCAACGCCATCGTGGCCGCGCAACGGGCGAAAGGACGGCGCGTCTAGGTGCCGCCGTGTTGAGCGAGAGCAGAACGGCCATGCGTAGGCCTCCCCGGAGGCCCGATCGTGCGGCAGAAGCGTTTCCAGGCGTTTCTGCGCGGCCTTGCGACGGGTGCGCCCAGGCGTTCGCGCCGACGCGGGCGAACCAACGCCGTTGCCGATGTCCAGAACCGGCCGAGCCAACTACCTGGCGCCGTGGCTCCTGTATGACGGCGGCGGTATTTGGAAGTCCGGCTTGGCGCAGGTCGGTGGTCGGGGTCGGAATCAAGAACAACGCAAGCTCGGCAGGTGTTTACATGTCGGAGCCCACGCGGGGGCCGGTCTTGCGCGCGGATCACGGGCGTGATGTTTTCCTTGCGTCGTCCCAGCGCAGGAGGCAGAATCTGCTCACCCCCCTCAACACTAGGAGTTCCGTATATGACCCGCCTCACGACCCTGATGCTGTGTGTCGCGCTCGGCACGATACCGGCCACCGCGTTCCACGAGACGTCCCAGGCGCCGCAGGCGCAGTCCACGACGCGGCTGGTGCCCGTGACGGGGGTGCTGACCGACGCCGCCGGCACGCCGCTGACCGGCGCACACACCATCATCGTGACGTTGTTCGACGAGGCCGAGGGGGGCACGGCGCTCTGGGTTGACACGCTGCCGGTCACGGCCGACGCGCGCGGGCGCTATGCCGCGCATCTGGGGTCCGGGCTGGCGTTGCCCCTCGAGATCTTCCACAGCGAGCAGGCGCGCTGGCTCGGCGTGACCGTCGACGGCCACGATCTGCCGCGCACGATGCTCGCCGCCGTGCCGTATGCGCTCAAGGCGGCGGATGCCGACACCCTCGGCGGCAAGCCCGTGTCGTCCTTCCTCACGACCGGCACGGATGGCACGGTGCAGCGCTTCGACGGGACGGCGCTGGATGGCGCCGCCGTCGACGGCTCAGGCGTGGCAGGGCAGATCGCCAAGTGGTCCACCGCCACCACGCTCAGCAGCTCCGTGATCGCGGAGAGCGCGTCCAACCGGGTCGGGGTCGGCCTGCCCGATCCGACCGGCGGCGGCGTCGTCGATTCGGTCTTCTCGATCAAGAACTTCGACAACAACACGGGCTTCGCGATCTTGAACGAGACGCAGCAGCGCCGGTTCGCGCTCAATACCACCGCCAACGGCGGGTGGCTCCTGTATGACGGCGGCAATAACATCTGGAACGCCGGGTTGTCCCAGCGAGCCGGCAACGTCGCGATCGGCACCACGCCCGTGTCGGGCACAAAACTGACCGTCACCCCGGCCGCCGGCGGCACCGGTATCTTCGTCAACGCCACGGGTTCGTACGGGGTTTGGGGAAGCACCGCGAACGGATACGGTACCATTGGCCAGGCGAGCGGCGGAGGGATCGGTGTGTACGGCACCAGCGACACCGGGTATGCGGGGTACTTCGTCGGGAAAACGTTTATCAGTGGCAACCTGGGCGTCGGCACGGCACCCGCAGACAAACTGGACGTCTTCGGGAATATCCGGGTCTCCGGCTGCGTCTGGAACGGCACGACCGTTTACTCGGGTACGTGCTCCTCGGACTTCCGCTTCAAGAAGAACATCAGCGCCTTTGCCGGCACCCTGGGCAAACTCAGCCAGCTGCAGCCGGTCTACTTCGACTGGCGCGCCGATGAATTTCCCGATCAGCACTTCGGCGCGGCGCGCTCCTTCGGGCTGATCGCGCAGGATGTTGAAGCGGTCCTCCCGGAACTGGTCGTCACCGATGCGAAGGGCTACAAGGCGGTGAAATACCACCAGCTCCCCTTCCACATGCTGCAGGCCATCAAGGAGCTGAAGACCGAGAACGACACGCTCAAGCAGCAGTTGCTCACGCAAACCGACGCGCTGAAGCAGCAGCTCCAGACGCAGGAGGACCGGCTCCGCCGCCTCGAGGCCCTCGCCGGCAAGTAGCCTCGCACAGGGCTGGCCGGATGCATCGCGACCGGCCCGGCGTCTCCGTCGCAACCTCGCTCACGGACTGCGTGGGATCGCGACCCTGCTGCGTGGTTGCGGAGTCTGTCGTCCGCACGTCGAAGCGGCTCGGGCTGGCCTGATGCGCTTGACAACAGAATGTAAAGACGTGTATATACTTTATTGTGTCGCCACGAGTTAAGAAGCTATATAGCTTTCCGATCGATCCCGAGTTGGCAGAGGGCCTCAAGGTCTTGAAGGAGCGAGATGGGATCTCCGAATCGGAACAGATCCGCCGCGGGATCCGGTTATGGCTCGACTCGAAAGGCGTCAAAGCAAAAGCGGCCCCCCGTCGCGCGACAACGCGGCGGAAGGCCTAACCAGCAACTCGGTGTAGGCGAGTCGCGTGGCTACGATGAATCGTACCACCGGCTCTGCAGTCGGAGGTCACGATGGCAAGAAAGCCCGTTCCCGTTCCGCGTGTCATCCCGTTTCAACCGCCCCTCCCGTTTCAGCCGCTGCCGGTTCGGCAGTTGCCGCCCGACGTGCTCCCCTTGCGGCTCAGGGAGGCGGCGCGCGCGTCGTCGCCGAGTCGTCAGGATCAATGCGCGCGGGCGGTCCTGAAGCTGTGTCGGCTCATCGACGAGCGCCCCTACAGCGGGGGCGTCGTCGAAGCCACGATTGACCGCCTGTTGCGCGGCGGGGAGGCGGCATAATGCGCCACTTCATCGCGGACCACTATGCGGCGGTGTGGCGCCCGGATGGGCGCTGCGAGCTGTACCTCCGGAACATCACGGTGGTGGACCGTCTCCGAACGCACGATCTGACGCGCATCGGATTACCTGGGGATACCATGCGCGCGCTGTGGCGGGAGGCGCACAAGATCGTCACCCGCGGGGAGTTGACGGGCATCCACGAACTGACCGAATCGCCGTTCTTGCTGTGGATCGATGGGCGCACGGGCGCCGTGCTCGATCGATGGGAAGCGATGGATCCGTGGAGCCACATCGTCGAGCGACTGCGGGAGGCGAACCATGCCGCGTAACCGCCAGGTGGTGCGCGAGATTCAATTGCTCCTGCTCCTTGAGCGGAGCCGAGTCGGGAAGACGATCGCCGAACTTGCCGAAGAGTTCAGGGTCACCACGCGCACGATCCGCCGTGATCTCGAGTGCCTCGAAGCTGCCGGCGTGCCGGTG
>DATLXE010000101.1:0-6811 GCA_035575795.1 Gemmatimonadaceae bacterium | reverse complement strand
CACTACGCGGGAGCCACGGGAATCCGCAAGAAGATCCTTTCCTTCAACCAGGACCTGATCTGGTACCCATTGCGCGGCCGCGCCGCCGCGCGTGCCGCGAACGCGGATGTCTACCACTGCCCTACACCGCGCGCCCCGCTGTCGCGCGGCAGGCCTCCACTAGTGGTGACGGTACACGACCTGGTCACCCTCAGGTTTCCGGAAACGATGCCTCGGTGGAGCCGGATGTACAGCCGGTCGACGCTTCGGGCTGCCGCCAGGGCAGCCGACATGATCATGACCGTCTCGCAGGATACCGCCGACGACCTGGTATCGCTCCTTGGCGTCACCCCTGAACGCATTCGCGTCGCTCACAATGGCGTGGACGACCGGTTTTTCTTGCCTGCTTCGTCGCCCTCGATAATCGAAGGACCGTATGTCCTGTTCGTCGGCACCCCGGAACCGCGAAAAAACTTGCCCCGCCTTGCCGCCGCGGTGAGGCTGTTGCGCGAGCGCGGCTTCAAGGAGCGGCTGGTACTGGCGGGTGGTCGGGGCTGGGGCGACGAACTGCGCGATACCGACATCGTGAGACTGGGTCGCGTTGCCGACGAAGACCTGCCCGGCCTGTATGCAAATGCGTCCTGTCTGGCGATTCCTTCCCTCCACGAAGGCTTCGGCCTGCCCGCGGTGGAAGCAATGGCGAGTGGAACGGCCGTCGTCGCGGCTAACACTGGCGCCTTGCCGGAAATTACGGCTGGAGCCGCGGTGCTCGTTGCCCCGCTAATCGTCGCTGATATCGCAAACGGTCTCGAGCGGGCGATACGAGAGCGAGATACCTGGGTCGCGCGGGGCCGGCTTCGTGCAGGACAATTCCGCTGGGCGAACACGGCAGCGACCGCGGTCTCGGTTTACCGGGAGCTGGCGTGAGCAGGAACAGGGTCGGACAGATCGCCCGGGGGATCCTCGACAGGCCGGACGCGCAGAATCCGCTTCGATACCACGAGCAGCAGCAACGAGTCCACTATTACCCTAGCGCTCCACGCAATCGCTGAACCCGTTATGCCAAACTTCGTCACCAGCCAGAACGCAAGCGGGAGATGGACCGCGATTTCGATGACGTGAAGCTTGGCGCTGACATCCGGCCGTCCGACCGCGGATAGCGCGCTTGATGGAACGTGCGCGATGGCGTTGAACAGAAGTCCGACACTGAGAATCCTGACCGCGGTTCCAGTCGCGGAGCCGATTTCCTCCCCCAGCCACCATGTAACGATCTCCGGACCGAATACCGCCATCACCAGGATCGGCACAAGCATCAAAGCAAGAACGAACCGCTCGGCCCGCTGAACGATTGAGTAGAGCCGTTTCGCCTCGCCAGTCGCCTGCAATCCGCTAAGCGTCGGAAATGTCGCACGCACCAGACTGGCCGGGATGATCAGAACTCTCATCAGGGCGTCGAATGGCGCCGAATACATGCCAACCGCGGCCACCCCGCGGACGGCGCCGAGCACGAAGCGATCGGCATAGATCAGCGCTGGGCTGACGACGTTCGAGACTGAGAGCCACGCGCCGAATGACAGCAATGGGCGCATCACCGTCCAGTCCGTCGGTATCGTCCACCGAAAGCGCGGAACTGACCGCGAGACCACAAACACCAGCAGGAGGCAACCAAGAACGCGGACGACGACGAGGGCCGCGAAGATTTCCGTCAGGGTCATGCCGCGCGTTACGCCGACTGCCGGAACGATGAACGAGAGCGAGCTGAGCGGCACACGGAGCAGGTTAGCGAGGCCAAACCGGCGCGCGCCGTCCAGCGCTCCGAAGAGGCTGTTCAGGAGAAGCGTCGCCGGGACCATCACGCCGAGCAGCTGGAAGGCAGCCAGTGCGTGACCGGTGAGCGCGGGCGGGACCTGAAACACATTCCTCACCAGGAGCGGTGCCGAGGCGGCAATCAGAATGCCGCCGATCGAGCCGAGAACGACGTGCGCGATCATGGAAAACGTGACGAGCTCGGCGACCCTGCCGTCATCGCGCGTTAGAGCATCGGCAACGTGTTTGGTAGTAGCCGGTCCGAGCCCGAGGGAGAAGAGCGCTGAATATTCGAGCACACTCAACGCAAGGCTCAGAATTCCGAACTGCGCGACGCCGAGCCCGTGGATGATGATCGGGATCAGCATCACGCCGATCACCAGCGGTGCCGCCAGGCCGATGAGATTGAGCGCGCTGTCGCGCGCTGTCGGCCCTCGTGCACTCCGCATCACCGCCCTCGCGCGGCGCATCAGCTGTTGACCACCTCGCGAAACAGCTGATCGTACTGATCCGCAACTTTCTCCCAGGTGTACTCGGCGCGAATGCGCGCCGGACCGCGGAGGCGAAGATCCTTCACGAGATTATCATCTGCTTCCACCTGCCTGATCACACGTGCCAGGTCTTCGGCATCCCTGGCGAAGAACAGGCCGGTTTCGGCGAGCACCTCACGATTGAACACCGTGTCGAGCGCGAGAATGCAGTTGCCGTAGCCCATCGCCTTGAGCAGCGAAGGATTCGTCCCGCCCACCGAGTGACCGTGCAGGTAAGCAAAGCAGTTGCAGTGAAGCTCCTTGATAACGGCCTGGTCGTGGATGTGCCCGGTGAATATCACGTCAGGAGTTGCCAGCTCCCTCAATCGGCGATGGAATGGGCTGTCGTAATTCGCGCCGCCTGCAATGACGAGTTTTCTCGCTGACCGGGCGGAGAGAAAGCCCTCGATGATCAGGTCGGCATGATTTTCCGGGATCAGCCGGCTGGCGATGAGGTAATAGCCGTTAGGGGCAAGCCCGAACTGGTCGATCAGCTCCACCCGCTCGCTCGACTCCACGTATGCGCCATAAGCGATCATAGTGGTCTCTTTCGCGAACTCGTCGAGGTAAAAACGCCGCATCGCTTCCGCGTCGGTGATGAGACGGTTGCAGAACCGGATTGCAGCGCGGGCAGCGGATAGAAAGTAGGCGCGCGCGAAACGGCCCCATTTTGCCCGCGTCCAGTCGAGTCCGTCGACGTTCATGACGACTTTGTTTCCGAAGATTCTGCAAAGCGCGGCGTGGTGGCCCATGCCCACGTTGACGAAAAAACAGAGGTCGTACCGGCCAGCGAAGATGGCGTGGAGTGAGGCAAGGAACGTTGCGACGAGACCTGAAAAATTCTTACCGCCCGGCGACGGAACGTAAATCATCCTGACGCCTTTTTCTGACGCGACACGGAGCTCCGCCGGGTAATGGCTGGCGCGACAGTAGATCGTTACCTCGTGGCCGGCCGCGACCAGCCTCGGGGCAATCTCCCCGAACGCGGTCTCGAAGCCGGTGAAGTGGAGCTTTTGCAGGGGCATGCCGTAAAGACCGAGCATCCCAATGCGTAAAGCAGCACCGCGCGACTGACCCGTCAACGCGCGCGCGAGTGTGACAGCTGAGAAAGCTGTTCGCTGATTATTGCCAGCACGGTGTGAGCACTGATCCCGCCCATGCAATGGTTCGTTGCGTAGATGCACGCCTCGAAGCAGGGCCTGCAGTCCACCTCCGGGACATGAACCACTCGATCGTGCTTTCCCAGAGGCCCGTACCATTCCGACCGCGAAGGACCGAAAAGCGCCGTCACCGGGGTTCCGACAGCTCCGGCAATGTGCATCGGGCCGCTGTCGTTGCATACGAGCAGGTCTACAACCGCGAGCACCGCCATTAGCTCGCGCATTCCGAGACGGAGCGTCGGCACACCGTCAGCGCTCGCGATCGACGACGCGTGCCCTTCGGGATCATCGATGACAACCACCCTTGCATCGTGCTCCGCGCGGAGGCCCGCCACGACCGTGGCGAATCGGGACAACTCCCAGCGTTTGACCACATGGCTTGCACCGGGATGCACCGCGACCAGGGGGCCCGTACCGGCCGGTGCCGCACTGACAATCATTTCGCGCGCACGTTGCATCTCGGCGGGAGTGACGACGAGCGTTGGGCGGCGAGCGAGATCAGGGTCGATGCCAAGAGGCCGAAGCAGGTTCAGCCAGTCCAGAATCTTGTGCTCGTTCTGATTCCCGCTGAGCATGACATCAGTGAGGAGGTGAACGCCGCCGCCAAAGTCATACCCGATTCGCCGCCGCGCGCCGGACATGTAAGTCAGCACGTTGCTGCGCGCATCGCGTCGCGCGTCCAGCGACACATCCAGCTTCAGCCCGCGCAAATATCGAAACAGCTTTTGCATCTCGCCCAGCTTGTACCGGCCAGGCGAATATTTTTCCGTGAACGATGTCCACGGAAAGTCGAATTCGACGATTTCGTCCACCGCTTCACTGTGAGCGAGCAGTTCGCTCGCATAGGGCTTTGCGAGCAGCGTTACGCGCGCGCCCGGGAAATGTTCCCGCAGCGCAGTCAGCACCACTGTGGACAGCACAACGTCACCCAGACCCCACGGCTCGACGACTAGAAAGGAGCCTGGCGGCTCCGATGGTGGAAGAACTGGCGGTGGACGCCAGAAAGGATTGGGCCGCAACGCCGCGTCGAGCAGCGCAAAGGCGACCCGTTTCTTTGTCGTGATCGTTCGTGTCTGCGCCACTACGGTGCCCCGCCCTTTGGCGACCTCAGTATGCGCCGGTGCGGCGCAGCACTGCGGGGACAGTGCGGAACAGTATGCTCACGTCGAGCCAGAAGGACCACTGCTCAATGTACTGCCGGTCCAGAAAGATCACATCCTCGAAATCGAGGAGCTCGCTGCGTCCGCTTACCTGCCAGAGCCCGGTAATGCCCGGCTTCGCGTCCAGCCGACGGAAGTGGTGATGCTCGTAGCTCTCGAAGTCCGATTCGAAAAACGGTCGCGGACCGACGAGCGACATGTCCCCGATCAGAACGTTCCATAACTGCGGCAGTTCGTCCAGACTCCACTGACGAAGCAGTCTTCCAAAACGCGTGGTACGCGGATCGTTTTCGATCTTGAAAAAGCGCGCATCCCCAGTCCTGTTCAGATGCGCGAGATCCACCTTCCGCGAATCCGCATCAACGCACATTGTCCGGAACTTCAGCATCCGGAAACGCCGCCCCCCCATGCCCGCGCGATTCTGCTTGAACAGGGCCGGCCCCGGTGAGTCGAGCCTTATCGCAATGGCGATGGCGCCCAGCAGGGGCGCGAAGAGAATGAGCAGGATGGCGCTCGAAAGCACGTCCGTGATCCTCTTCACGATCACGGCTTTCGCCTTGAGAACCGGGCTACCCACCTCGAAGAACGGCTGGTCGTGGTGCCAGACGAGAGTGGGCCGCGAGCCAGCAACGGCGACCGCGCGCGCCGGGAAAAGAATCTGACAGCCGACGTCGACACATTCAGCGACGACAGCAGTGTTGTGCTCCTCAGGCAGTTCGGCGCAGATCACGACTGCCTCGACTTCCAGCTTCTCGAGCAACCGGGGAAGATCACCCAGGGATCCCAACGCCCCTGCCTCGTCGCTCGCGCTGGTTGAAACGTGTCCGACGACGCGGAAGTCACCTCCCGGCGCTCCGATGGCGTGTTCCACCACTTCTCCGAGCACGGGGGGCTTCCCAACGAGCAGCGCCGCGCCCGTTCCAAGCTGCCGGGGCCACACGTGCCTCAGAATCCGCTCCGATGCCTGGCGCAGCGCGAGTACCGATACCCACACGAGAAACATGGATACGCCCACCGGCGCCAGCGCAGCTCCGAAATCGGTGCGCATTACCAGCGGGGCAATAAGAGGAAGCGGAGCAAAGAGGGCGGCAAACAGCAGCCGGATCGGTTGGTTCAGCACCCGGTGGCGGCTGTGACCTCCTGTAATGAAGATTGCGAAGAGCGCCGAGATCACGAAAAGTGCGAATGAGCGCGGTCCCCGTCCGAGTGGCGTCAGGGCAGCGAGAACAGGCGAAATCGTGCCCGCCATTTCGGCCCAGTTGAGCGCGGCACGCGCGAGTAGAATGGCCGTCAGGTCACCGACAAGGAGAATCAGGAAACGTGTCGCTACCCGAGTTGTGTGGCGCCGAACAGCCCGCGGCCGGCGGTCCCGCAGCGCTGAACGGCGCTCCAGCGGGGAGCGCAAGCTGTCGCGCGATTCCGTTGATTCAGTCGGGAGAAGCGTTACCGGCCCCATTTCCTAACGGCGCGCGAACGGTGCAAAGGTGATTGAAAGTGTCCGATTGCGTATGTCCCGCTGCGAAGGGCCACTCGGACATCCCGACTGTACCTGGAAGAACGCGTTGATTCGATTCGCGAGGTTGATGTCCGCGGAGACAGACCCGAAGCGCCCGTACGCGGCTGCTCTCCCGCCGACAAAGAACGAAACGTCGTGATTGCAGTATTCCTGGTATTCTGGAAAGTTGTAGACGCTGCGGACGTCCTCGTGCCACCGAATCCGTCCGAGGTAAACCCCTCCCCGCCATCCGGGCATCAGGAAATCTCCCGCCAGCCACTGACCGGATGCGCCCGGCCCGATCGCCGCGCCGAGTGCCTGGCCTTCGTTCGTGTAGCCCTGGATGACTCGGCGGCTCGTGTAAAAGCTGCCAATGGGCCTGTCGCGAAAGGACGCGCTCTGCTCGATGGTCGTAATCTCCCCCTGAAGCCTGAACGCTGCACCGGGCATTAAGACGGCGCGCGACCATTGCAGACCGAGCGTATATCCCCGGGTATGATCCGGCGACACGAAAAGGTCTCGCAGTGTTTTAGGGAACTCCGTTCGTGCGACCTCCGAGTACAACTCGAATCCACTGGACGGCAGCACCAGGCGCGAGAACAGTGAAAAGATCTGTTCGCTGCCTCCCGGCGTGAGTGATGAGTCGCCGAGCGCTCTCTCGTTTGGATGCCCGGTATTCCT
>DATLXE010000100.1:0-5842 GCA_035575795.1 Gemmatimonadaceae bacterium | reverse complement strand
GCTTCTTGTCCTTTCCGACCTGGATCGAGATTGACGACTGCGCGAAAATCGCGATGGCGAGAAGAGCTATCACCGGCCGCGCCGCGAGTGGGGAAGCCTGAACGACACGCCGACCTGCCAGAGCACGAGGTCCGTCCTGCTGCGCCGCGGCGCCAGCGTGATCGTTCCGTCGGGGTTGTCGGTGATGTCACCTTCCCGCAGATACGTTGCCTCGCCGCCGTAGTAGTAGCGGCCGCCCAGGTTGAGAGCGCCGCTCGTGATGCGATTGCCGAATGGGATGAGGACGCCGCCGCCGAAAATGTACGCGCGCGATCCGTCGTGCTGATTCTGCGTTGAGAGCGCCTCGTATTCATCATCGGTCCCGCGGAGCGATGAGGTCGTCGAGAAATCCGTGTAGGCGATGGACGCGTTCGCGTACGGACGGAGCGGACCTTCAGGTATCATCACCTGCGTGCCGATCGCGCCCCAGCCGATCTGGTTGGTCGTATTCAGGTCGAGCCATACGCGGCCCGTGATCGGATAGAAGGGAATTTCCTTGCTCTCCCTTCCGTATTGCACCACGCCAACGTCGCCACGGAGGCTGAAGAATCCTCTCCTGTCCAGATGGAAGAGTCCCGTGAACTCGGCTCCGTATCCGTTGCCAACGTTGTTCGAGAACTCGCCCCGCGGTTGCGACATGACGAGATCGCCGCCAAGCGTGAATCGCGATGGCCGCTCGCGGTCCTTGAAGAAGGACGACTGCGCGGCAACGCTCGAAGCCGCCGCAACGCTTGCTGAAAGGACGAGTATCGACACAGCTATCGACCGCATAGTTTCTCCACTTCGGTTTGATCCAAGCCAAAAGCACGGACAGGGCCTCTTCCGGGCGCTTCTGCTATATGACGGTACGGTAAGAGGTTAAGCAGGGTTTCAACCTTTGGTAAACGGATTTTTGCCCTCTTCTTATGACACCCCGAATCTCCCAGTGGTGACATCAGCGCCCGCGCTCCGCGTCAAAGGATTGCGCAAGGCGTATGGCGATGTCGTTGCCGTCGCGGGACTCGATTTTGAAGTCCGTTCCGGCGAGTGCTTCGGGCTCCTCGGGCCGAACGGCGCCGGGAAAACGACCACGCTCGAGATCTGTGAAGGCCTCCTCACCGCCGACTCAGGGACGGTCGAGGTACTGGGCCGTACCTGGGAGCGTGCACCTGATGAGCTCCGCGAGCTGCTCGGCATACAACTCCAGGAGACTCAGCTGTCGGAGAAGCTGACCGTCGATGAAACTCTGACGCTCTTTCAGAGCTTCTACCGGAACGCGCGCAGCCTGAATGAAGTCATCGACGTCGTAGAGCTTGGGGAAAAGCGCTCTGCTCGCGTCGGCGCGCTGTCGGGCGGACAGAAGCAGCGCCTCGCGGTCGCGTGTGCGCTGGTGGGAAATCCGCAGATACTCTTTCTCGACGAGCCGACGACCGGTCTCGATCCGCAGTCGCGGCGCCAGATGTGGGATCTGGTCTCCCAGTTCCAGGCGGATGGCAAGACGATCGTGCTCACCACGCATTACATGGAGGAGGCCGAGCGGTTGTGCGACCGCGTGGCCATCGTCGACCACGGGCGCGTGATTGCGGAGGGTACTCCGAATGCGCTCATCGATGCGGTGGACCTGACGCATCTTCCACCGCCCGAGCCGAGGAAGACGCACGCGACACTGGAAGACGTTTTCGTGTCGCTCACGGGAAGGACTCTTCGCGATGAGTGATACCGCAGACGCTACTGACGGGACACGGAAAACGCGCGGATTTCGCGGCCGCCCTCTTTACCAGCTCACGCTGGTGCGTTTTCTCGAGTTCATGCGCGAGCCGGACGCTGTGTTCTGGACTTTTGTCTTTCCGATCATTCTCGCAGCCGGGCTCGGCCTTGCCTTCCGGCAGCGTGGGCCCGACAAGGCGCATGTGGGCGTCATCGCGGAGCGTTCGTCGGCACTGACCACGTCTCTCGCCGGCGACAGCAGCATCGTTGTGCAGTCGTTTGGCGACAGCGCCGGCGCGCTCGCACTGCGCACCGGAAAAGTCGCACTGCTGGTAATGCCGACAGCGAAGCCGGACAGCGTGCGCTACATATTCGATCCCGCGCGAAACGATGCCGTCACGGCACGGCTTCTCGTCGACCGCGCGCTGCAGGCTGGCGCGGGCCGCACCAACCCCATGCGCACAACGGACAGTTTCGTCACTGAGGCAGGGTCCCGTTACATCGACTTCCTCGTCCCCGGACTGCTCGGCATGAACCTGATGGGCGCAAGCATTTGGGGACTTGGCTTCGCCATCGTCACAGCTCGCAGCAAGAAGCTGCTGAAACGATTGATGGCGACGCCGATGTCGCGGGCGCAGTACCTCCTTTCTTTTCTGATATCCCGCCTCGTATTTCTTGTGTTTGAGGTAATCACCCTCCTCGGCTTTGGGCACTACGTGTTCGGGGTTCCGTTACGCGGCTCGCTCATCACACTGGCGCTGATCGCGATCGTCTCCGCGGTTTCCTTCGGCGGCCTCGGGCTTCTTACTGCGTCGCGCGCGAAGACGATCGAGGCGGCGCAGGGCATCATGAATTTCGTGATGATGCCGATGTGGATCCTGTCGGGAGTGTTCTTCTCCGCGGCGAACTTTCCTGACGCGATACAGCCGGTGATCAGACTGCTTCCGCTCACCGCGGTGAACAACGCGCTACGGGCGAACGTGCTCGAGGGCGCATCGCTTGCCGCCGTGAGTCCGCAGCTGCTCATCATCGCGGCGTGGGGAGTGCTGACCTTCTTCGCCGCGCTCAAGCTGTTCCGCTGGCGGTGAGGTGACCGACGAGGGAGGCTTGTCGGCGGCAAATCTCCTCGTCGTGAACGAAAGTCTTTCCATTCCCCGGTCGGAGCTCGATGTGCGCGTGTCGCGTGCATCCGGCGCCGGCGGTCAGCACGTCAACAAGACTTCGTCGCGCGTGGAGATCTTCTGGAACGTGAAATCATCCGGCGCGCTGAGCGACGAGCAGCGGGAGAGGCTGCTCCGCCGTCTCGCGTCCCGGCTCACCAGCGACGGCAGCCTCCGCATCGTTGCGAGCGACATGAGGAGCCAGCTCCGCAATCGCGGCATCGCCGAGGAAAGGCTGGTGGAGATGGTGCGCAGCGCGCTCGTCGTGCCGAAGAAACGCAGGGCCACTCGGCCTACGCGAGCGTCGAAGGAAGCGCGGCTCGATGAGAAGAAGCGGCACTCGAGCAAGAAGAAGGAGCGGAGAAAAGACCGGTTAGATTAATCGCTTCGCTGTTCCTACCTGACTGCCAGACAATTGACCGAAAATCGAGCCGGTGCTTCCCGGGCGCAGATCATCGCCGCGTTCGCATCGATTTACACAATCTGGGGATCGACGTACCTCGCGATCCGGTACGCAATCGAGACACTGCCGCCCTTTCTCATGGCAGGCGCGCGCTTCCTGGTTTCGGGAGTAATCCTGTACGTATGGGCGCGCCAGCGCGGTGCACTGCGGCCAACGAGACTGCACTGGAAGAATACCGCGATAATTGGAGCATTTCTGCTGCTGGGTGGAAATGGCGCAGTGGTGTGGGCGGAGCAGACGATTCCGTCCGGGCTCGCGGCACTGCTCGTCTCAATACTTCCCTTCTGGATTGTGCTGCTCGAATGGATGCGGCCGGACGGAAAGCGACCGGGTCTCGCGGTGGTTCTGGGGCTCATCGCTGGCTTCATTGGAATCGTGGTGCTGATCGGCCCGGGTAACCTCGGTGGCAAGGGGGACGTGAAGCCGCTCGGCGCCATCGTGCTCATACTTGGATCGCTGTCGTGGGCGATCGGATCGTTGTGGTCGCGCGATGTGAAGCTTCCCGAATCGGCGCTGCTCACGACGGGAATGGAGATGCTCACAGGCGGAGCGATGCTTGCGATTGCGGGGCTTTTCGCCGGCGAGCTCGGCAGGCTCGACCTGGCGAATGTTTCGGCGGCTTCGGCGTACGGGCTACTCTACCTGATCACGTTCGGCTCGCTTATTGGATTCACGTCTTATATATGGCTGCTCGACAAGGTTTCTCCGGCGATGCTCGGCACGTACGCGTACGTGAATCCCGTCGTGGCCGTCATACTTGGTTGGGCAATTGCCGGCGAAGAGCTCTCGATTAGGACCGCGGTCGCAGCGGTTATCGTGATTTGCGCGGTCGCCCTGATCACGATGGCGCGGAGCAAGCCGGCAGTCAGGGCTTAGGCATTCCAGCAAATGCGGACCGCTGAAACCACGGGTGTGACGGAATCGTCCCATAGTCGGAAGCCGCATTGGAGCGTGTTCTTGGCGGGACCAAAATCGCGGGCCGGCGATCTCGATACTTCCTTCTCAGTGGCGATTCGCACCGTAGAGAAGGCGATTCTCAGCCGCATGAAGACGCGAAGCGGTGCCTCGGCGGTGGAGAATCTCACCCGATTGCGGGCCGAGCTCGAGGCTGGGCGCGCCGCCGCCCATGAGCGGGGAGCCGTCGATCTGGAATGGTTTCAGCGCACGGTCCGCTGGGTCGTAGAGTGGTCGCCCGATACCGACCTGACCCTCATCGCGGCCCTCGGCCGAATCGCCCGCACTCCGCCCGCCAGGCTCTCCAAGCAGTAGGTTGACATATCAGCTTTTCTTGATATGTTACCGATGTGCCCGCAACTAAAGCAGCCAGGACCGACCGCGCCGTCGAGCTTTTCCACGCCCTCTCTGACGAAACACGGCTGGAGATAATTCACCTGCTGTCGAAGGGTGAGCGCTGTGTATGCGAGCTGACGGACTCGCTCGACGCCGCCCAATCCCGGCTTTCCTTTCACCTCCGCGTGCTCAAGGACGCGGGGATCGTCTCTGACAGGAAGGAAGGGCGTTGGGTGTACTACGAGCTCGACCGCGAAGCATTCGATGAAGTCGGCGAGCTCGTTTCCAGAATGAAGCCACGATCACTGCCCCAACTGGCCGTTGGATGCTGCTAGTCTCTTTTTTTCCTCGATATATCAACTTAATTTGTTTCAAGGAGGTGTCTTATGAGCACTGGAACCCGCACCATCGAATCCGCTCTGCCTGAGGCCGCTGGGGCCTGCTGTTCGAGCAGCTGCTGCGACTCAACGGCGGAGGCACCGGCGGAGGACCTCAAGGCTACCGTGAAGGAGAAGTACGGCCAGGCCGCCCTTCGCGTACAAGACGGGGAGACCGACATCAGCTGCGGCGGATCGAGCGCCTGTTGTGGCGCGACAACGGAAGCATGGGATCCGATCACTTCCAATCTCTACGACGAAAAGCAGAAGGCGGGTATTCCCGCCGAGGCACTGCTCGCGTCGCTCGGCTGCGGCAATCCGACGGCACTCGCCGAGCTGAAACCCGGCGAGACGGTGCTCGACCTGGGCTCCGGCGGCGGCATCGATGTCCTCCTTTCGGCAAAGAGAGTCGGTCCCACGGGGAAGGCCTACGGCCTGGACATGACCGATGAAATGCTCGCGCTGGCCAACGAGAACAAGCGTCGCGCGGGCGCGACGAACGTGGAATTCCTGAGGGGCGAAATCGAGCAGATCCCGCTCCCGGGGGCGACTGTCGACGTCATCATCTCCAACTGCGTCATCAACCTCTCCGGCGACAAGAAAAAAGTTCTCAGCGAAGCGTTCCGCGTCCTGAAGCCGGGCGGTCGGTTCGCTGTTTCCGACGTAGTCGTACGTGGCGCTGTCCCGCCGGAGATCCGGAAGAACATGGAGCTCTGGATCGGGTGTGTCGCCGGCGCGCTCGAGGAGCGGGAGTTCATCCGGCTGCTGGAAGAAGTCGGTTTCGAGCAGCCGAGTATTGAGCCGACGCGCGTTTACAAGGCGGCGGA
>DATLXE010000099.1:0-20435 GCA_035575795.1 Gemmatimonadaceae bacterium | reverse complement strand
CAATCGGGCGGCCATTCAACTCGCCGAGCGGGTCCGCGACCCGGTTTTTTATGTTTTTTGCACGAGTAAGGCCCCGGAGCTCGAGAGCCTGTCGCTTCCTGGACCCGTACACTTCATCACCCACGACAACGGTTTCTCGGGTAGCATTCCCCGATTGTGGCTTCTCACTAAATGCCAGCACCATATCCTGTCGAACAGCTCTTTCTACTGGTGGGGCGCCTGGCTTCGGGAGGCAGCCAATCCCGGGTGTCAGGTGATTGCTTCCCCGCTTTTTCCGAGCCCCGAAACGACGCCCAGCCGCTGGCTTCCCACCACCGGATAGCTTGCAAACATGTCTTTGAAAAACGGACTGATCTCGTTCGCGAGGCCGTTCGCCAAGGCGTTCCCCCGCCTTGCAACCATGTATCGAGGCGTTCGCGATCAGCTGGATTCCGAGGAGGCAAGGGTAACGCCCTGGGGCTTTCTGCTGGCTGGAAATACGGCCATGGAACAGGGGACATTCGAGCCGACGGAAACCGAGCTCGTCAGAAAAATCCTCAGGGAGGTCGACCTGCTGGTAAATGTGGGCGCGAACGTCGGCTATTACTGCTGCCACGCGCTGAGCATGGGAAAGTCGGCGATCGCCTTCGAGCCGATTCCAAGAAACCTGCGCTATCTGTGCAAGAACATTCAGTCCAATGGCTGGCTGGGAACGGAGGTGTATCCGATAGCGCTGTCCAATAGCGTAGGTGTGCTCGAGATGTATGGCGGCAACACCGGGGCATCCATCGTAAAGGGGTGGGCGGGTATTCCGGACGGCTACGAGACGCTCGTCCCGTCGTCAACGATGGATGTCGTACTTGGGACGCGGTTGCAGGGAAAAAAGATGCTCATCCTCGTCGACATTGAAGGTGCGGAACAATGGATGTTGGAGGGCGCCACCATCATGCTCGGCAGCACCCCCAAGCCAACATGGGTAGTCGAGATTTCGACTACAGAGCACCAGCCAACCGGAGTCGCATTGAATCCGAATTTGCGAAAAACCTTTGGATTGTTCTTTCAGCATGGATACAAGGCCTTCACCTTCGATCGAGAGATGCGCGCCGTAACACTTGAGGATATCGAACAGGTATTGAGCGGGACGCAGAAGTTCTCCACGCACAATTTCGTGTTCAGCGAGTCAAAGCTGGCCTTGTGAGTACTCAAGCTGGGCGAGATGGCCAAATGATGCCACATCCTGAGAAAGATCAGCCTGCTTATGCGGCCATTGCGACAGCGCATGGCTACCGCACAGTTGATCCGCTACCGTCGGAGCAGGAGCTCGCGGACTTCTACTCGCAGGTTTACTTCCAGGAAAATGCAAGCAGAATGTACCCGCACCGGTACGACGGTGAGGAGCTTGCCCACAAGCGCCTTCGCGCGACTCTCGTCGTAGATGTAGCGCTCCGCCATCTCGTTGGCCCGCCTGCGGGGCGCACTCTCATCGATATAGGCTTCGGCGAAGGCTTCGAGTTGGCAGCGGGCCAAAGGGCGGGCTTGGATGTGCGCGGCGTCGATTTTGGGTTGGACGGACTGATGCGCTGCAATCCGGAGCTGGAGGGGATCGCGGAAGCTCGCGATCCACTGGTGGCGCTTCGCGAGTTTGGCGAGAGCGGTCTTCGCTTTGACGTATGCATTCTCAAGCACGTCCTCGAGCACGTGCGTGAGCCCGTAGCCATGATGGATCTCGTGTTTCGAACCCTGAACCACGATGGCGTCGCGGTCGTGACCGTGCCCAACGATTTCTCGGCGCTCCAAAATGAAATTTTCGTCAGGGGCGCCACCGAATCAGAATACTGGTTTGCTCCGCCACAGCACCTGCAGTACTTCAACTCCGAGAATTTTGGCGGCTTTGCAACAGCATGTGGTTTTGAGATCGTTGATCTCGTGGGAGATTTCCCAATCGAGCTCTATCTTCTCCATCCGGGGTCCAACTACGTGACTGACCGGGCGAACGGGCCGGCGGCACACAGGGCGCGGATGCGGGTGGACCTCTTTGTGGCAAAGCAGGGAATCGAGCGATACGCCGATTTGTGTCGCGCGATGCTGGCAGCGGGGCTTTCGCGGACAATCACTGCGTATCTGCGACCGCTACAGCGCTGACGGCCCCGCTCCGGTTGGTGGGGCGCCGGGGACCTGCACACGCCATATTTAGCCATGCCTTCATCCGCTCTCGGCAGCCGTGCCGAAGTAACCTCGCTGATCCGTGACGGGCTCGAGGAGCTCAGCCGCCTCGCCTCCGACACATCCAGCAATGCCGACTCCATTGCGTCGTTTGTCGAGCGCTATTGTGACACGCTTCGCCGCGGCGGCACCCTCTTCTTCGTTGGAAACGGAGGCAGCGCCGCCGATGCACAGCACATGGCCACGGAATACGTTGTGCGCTATCGCTCGAATCGGCGGCCTTTCGCGGCTCTCGCGTTGACCACTGACACCTCACTGCTCACCGCCACGGGAAACGACCTCTCGTTTGACGAGATCTTTTCGCGGCAGGTTGAGGCGCTCGCCCGGCCCGGAGACTTGCTTATCCTCCACAGCACGAGCGGCGAAAGCAGCAATCTAGTTTATGCTGTGGAGGCCGCGCGGGCCAAAGGCGTGTCTGTCGTCGCGCTGCTGGGAAAGGGCGGGGGACGCGTCAAGGCGCTGGTGGATGAGGCTATCGTGGTAGACTCGCGTAGCACCAGCCACATCCAGGAGATCCACCTCGCCATCCAGCATCTCATCTGCGAAGCAGTCGAAAATCAGTTGCTCGCGGAGGATCGGCAGCCAACCCGTTGACGGCTGAGTCGCACCTCGGCCACTTGGGCTACTCTCCCTCGCTGGAAGCGGCGGTCGCGCGTAGTATCTCGTCGGCGGGGGCGCGCAGCAGCGCGGGGCCTGGGTATGGAGACTGGTTAAGGTGCGGCGCTCACGATCGGGTCGCCGCTGTAATGGCTGCGTGCTGCCGCCCCAACGCCCTCGGGTGACCGAGCGCGTTGTATAAGTACTGAGTGCAGCAGGGCTGCCCGTCTAAAGTGCTAGTCCCTCTTTTTATGCATCGCGTGGTAATGGGCGCGGAATGCAACGAACCAGATTAACTTGCGCGGGCGCTTCCCGCACTGAGATGAACCATCAATTTAGAGTTGTGCTGCGAGTTAAATTCGAGGACCAATGACTGAGATGTCTCCGCGTCCGGCAGCAATTTATCAAGACGACAGCGACTTTTCGCTGCTTTTCTTCGCCAGCGTCGTGCTGCGCTCCCGACGGTGGATCGTAGCTCTTACGTTGGCTGGAGGTCTACTCGGGACTGCGTCCGGGCTCATGCGCAGTCGGCTGTACGTTTCCACGGCCAGTTTCATCCCTCAGGGGTCGGAGAGTGGCGGAAACTCAGGGATTGCGCTCGCAGCTAGCCAATTGGGCATTCGTGTCCCCGCGAGCGGAGCCGTTTGGGGGTCTGCCGTCTACGTGCAACTTATTCGTACGAGGGCGCTGCTAGAAACCGTGGCTATGGACACCATAACGGTGGCCGAAGACGGAAATCGGCGCCGCCCCGTTGCCGAGGTGCTGGGCGTGAATGAAATCGATGTGGCGCGGCGTTCCGAACGTGCCGTCACCGCCCTACGCAGCGCCATCAAGGCCCGCGAATTAAAAGATCTTAACGCGGTGGAGATGTCCGTCACCTCGCGGTGGCCGAGTGTCTCGCTTGCGCTCGCAGAGAAAATCGTCAGCAGTGTCAACCGCTTTAATCTCGAGACGCGGAAGTCTCAGGCCACGGCGGAGCGGAGGTTTGTAGAGACCCGCGCTGTCGAGGCGGAGCGTGCTCTTCGCGATGCGGAGGACCGGTTACAGGCGTTTCTGCAGGGGAACCGCGTGTTCAGCACGTCTTCCCAGTTGAGCTTTGAGCGAAACAGGCTCGAACGCGAGGTAACGCTGAGACAGCAGGCGTACAGTTCCTTGATCCTCAGTCGGGAGGAGGCGCGGATCCGAGAGATCCGGGATATTCCGGTAATCACGGTTCTGGACGCACCTCGTCTGCCATTCGTTAGTGAACCTCGCAGAACTGGGCAGCGCGCCATCCTTGGAGCGCTCGCTGGTGGAATCCTCGGGGTCCTGATCGCGCTGTTCGCTCATGGCATTCGGACTGCGCGGCGGGGAACAAGCGAGGAAGCACGCGAGTTTTTTGAAACGCTCCACGAAGTCACTCCGCGCGTCCTCCGGCGTAGAGGGCGGTGAAAGTACTCGTCACGGGCAACGCCGGTTTTATTGGATTCCACACTGCGCGGAGACTGCTCGAACGGGGTAATGCCGTCATCGGATTCGATGTTGTGAACTCCTATTACGACCCGGCTCTCAAAGAAGCGCGCCTCCGCCGCCTCGAGGAGACGGCGGCGCGAACGGGAAGCGAGTACCAGTTCCTCCGCGCCAATCTCGCGGACAGGGATCGCGTCCACGAGTGCTTCGCTGCGCACAGGTTCGACCGCGTGATTCATTTGGCAGCGCAGGCTGGCGTGCGCTACTCGATTGTGAACCCTCATGCGTATGTGGAGAGCAATATCGTCGCATTCACCAACGTGTTGGAGGCGTGCCGGTTCGCAGGTGTTCCCCACCTTACGTATGCGAGCACCAGTAGTGTCTAT
This sequence comes from Gemmatimonadaceae bacterium, assembly GCA_035575795.1. Classification (GTDB taxonomy): domain Bacteria; phylum Gemmatimonadota; class Gemmatimonadetes; order Gemmatimonadales; family Gemmatimonadaceae; genus UBA4720. The sequence goes on along the minus strand of DATLXE010000099.1, from coordinate 15,801 downwards.
GGGGCGAACACCACCATGCCCTTTAGCGAGCACCACGGCGCAGACCATCCGCTTCAGTTCTATGCCGCTACAAAGCGCGCTAACGAACTGATGGCGCACAGCTACAGTCACCTGTTTGGACTGCCGACAACGGGGCTGCGATTCTTCACTGTATATGGGCCCTGGGGACGCCCGGACATGGCACTTTTTCTGTTCACCCGGAGTATCCTTGAAGGCAAGCCAATCCAGGTTTTCAATCATGGGCAGCATACGCGCGATTTCACCTACGTCGAGGACATCGTGGAAGGGGTGGTTCGTGCAAGCGACGACGTTGCGTCCCCAAACGCCGAGTGGGATGCTGCCAGCCCTGACCCGGCTAGTAGCAATGCGCCCTTCCGGATTTTCAACATCGGCAACGCCAGTCCGGTACCCTTGCGCCGGTACATAAGCGCCATTGAGACGGCCGTTGGAATAAAGGCCATCGAGGAGTTATTGCCGCTGCAGCCGGGAGACGTCCCAGACACTTACGCCGACGTCGGAGCGCTTCAGCATCGGGTCGGTTACCGTCCCCAAACGCCGGTGGAAATTGGTGTTACTAAATTCGTTGCGTGGTACCGGGAGTTCTACGGCGTGTGAAGGCCGCATCAAAGGTTTATGCGATCCTGACTCCCAAGGAGCGCCGCCGATCTCTCGTCCTGCTCGTGCTGATGGTGATTGGCATGGTGCTGGAGACGCTCGGGATCGGCCTCGTCATCCCGGCGATCGGACTGTTCACCCATGAGGAAGATCTCGCGTCGCGCTATCCGCAGCTCCAGCCGGCGCTGGACGCGCTGGGTAATCCGACCCAGGGCCGCCTGGCGGTATACGGCGTACTGGCACTGGTGGGGATCTACCTGATTAAGACCGTGTTCCTCGGCTTCCTTGTGTGGCGCCAGACGACCTTCTCTTATGATGTGCAGGCGGCGCTGTCGCAGCGCCTGTTCACCACTTACCTGCGACAACCTTACACTTTCCACCTCCAGCGCAATTCAGCGCAATTGATTCGCAATGCGATTTCAGAGGTAAGTCAATACACGTTCAGCATCCTCCTGCCGGGGTTGCTGGTGCTGACGGAAGGACTTGTCCTTGTTGGAATCACAACCATGCTCCTGACTATTGAGCCACTCGGGGCCGGGATCATGGGCGCAACCCTCGGTGCCGCTTCGTGGGGCTTCTATCGGGTGACGAGGGCGCGCGTTGCTCACTGGGGTGAAGCCAGGCAGCTTCACGAGGGAATGCGCCTGCAACACCTGCAGCAAGGGCTGGGTGGCGCCAAGGATGTGAAACTGCTTGGGCGCGAGGAAGACTTCCTCTCCCGCTACCGGGCGCACAACGTGGAGGGCGCGCGAGTCGGCAGCCTCCAGGCCACGCTGCTGCAGTTTCCGAGGCTATGGCTTGAGTTTCTTGGCGTGATGGGGCTCGCGATTCTAATTATCACTCTGGTGGCACAGGGTCGCGAAGTCGGCGCAATCGTGCCGGCCCTCGCGCTGTTCGCCGCTGCCGCGTTCCGTCTGATGCCATCGGTGAATCGCGTACTAGGCGCTGTTCAGAGCCTTCGCTACGGCGTGCCGGTAATTGACGTGCTCTATCGTGAGCTGCAGCTCGACGTGCCAGCGTCCGGCACTCACCGCGCCATCGGTCACCCGCTAGCCGATCGCATCGATGTGTCGGGGGTAAGTTTTTGTTACGAAGGGGCTCCGGCACCGGCTCTGCGTAACGTCTCCCTGACGATCCATCGCGGCGAGACGATTGGTGTGATCGGGGCGAGCGGCGCGGGAAAGAGTACTCTTGTCGATGTGATTCTCGGGCTCCTTGTTCCAACGTCGGGTGAGGTTCGAGTCGACGGTGAAGACACACGTCGCCGGCTGCGCGGCTGGCAGGACCAGGTCGGCTACGTACCGCAGTCTGTCTATCTCACCGATGACACCGTGCGTCGAAACGTCGCCTTCGGGCTGGCCGATCATGAGATTGACAATGCATCGGTGCAGCGAACGGTGCGGGCAGCGCAACTCGAGGAGTTCGTCAGCTCCTTGCCGGACGGGCTGGAGACGGTGGTGGGTGAGCGCGGTGTGCGCCTCTCCGGTGGCCAGCGGCAACGTATCGGTATCGCCCGCGCCCTCTATCATGACCCGCCGGTCCTGGTGCTTGACGAAGCGACGTCGGCATTGGACACGGTTACGGAGCAAGGCGTCATGCAGGCAGTGGCGGCGCTGCAGGGCAACAAAACGATTCTGATCGTCGCTCATCGGCTGACTACGGTGGCGCAGTGCGATCGGCTGTACCTCCTGGAGCACGGATCCATCGCCGCCGAAGGAACTCCAGGGAGTATGTTGCAGCCTGCAACTTTGAGATCGCTTTCAAAGAAACCTGCCGTGCCGGAAGCATGAAGATCCTGCTTACCGGTTCTGAAGGGTTTATCGGCTCGCATCTGACAGAAGCGCTCGTGCGCGCCGGCCACGAAGTCCGGGCGTTCGTACTGTATAATTCCTTCAACTCGTGGGGTTGGCTCGATGCGTGTGCGAGCGACGTCCGTGGCCAGTTCGAAGTGTTCACGGGCGATGTGCGCGAGTCGAGTGGAGTACGCGAGGCCATGCGCGGATGCGACGCCGTGATGCACCTCGCGGCCCTGATTGCAATCCCGCACTCATATCGTTCCCCCGAAATGTACGTGGACACAAACATCAAAGGCACGCTGAACGTGGTGCAAGCTGCTCGTGAGCTTGGTGTTTCGCGGGTGGTGCATACTTCCACCAGCGAAGTGTATGGTACGGCGCGATTCGTCCCGATTACGGAGCACCACCCACTGCAGGGGCAGTCGCCGTATTCGGCGAGCAAGATCGGCGCGGATCAGATGGCGATGGCGTTCTACGAGTCGTTCGGCACGCCCGTAGCCATCGTTCGACCGTTCAATACTTATGGTCCACGTCAGTCCGCCCGGGCGGTGATTCCGACGATCATCATGCAGATCGTCAGGGGCCGACGTGTTATCAAGCTTGGAGCAATCCACCCGACCCGCGACTTCACCTACGTGTCAGATACGGTAGCAGGGTTTCTCGCAGCGTTGGGGTCGGAACGAGCAGTGGGAGAGGTAATCAACCTCGGAAGTAATTTTGAGATCTCAGTCGGTGACACCGTTCTGGCGATCGCAGAGTTGATTGGCGCAGATGTGGCGATAGAGACGGACGATCAGCGGTTGCGTCCCGAAAATAGCGAGGTCGAGCGGCTTTGGGCGTCAAACGACAAAGCCCGCGAATTGCTGGGCTGGCATCCCGCGTTCGCCGGGGTGGGTGGCTTTCGGAGAGGGCTTAGTGAGACGGTTGCGTGGTTCGCCGAGCAAGCCAACCAGGCCTATTACAAAGCGGACATTTACAATACGTGAGGACACCAGCACCTGAGTCGATCCTCTTGCTTGGCGCAGGCGGTCACGCCCGTGCCTGCATCGATGTGATCGAGCAGGAGGGCCGCTACAGGATCAGCGGTCTGACGGGCCTAGCGGCTGAAGTCGGAAGCATGTTGTACGGCTACCGCGTGCTCGGAACGGATGCTGATCTGGCGACACTGCTCGCATCCCATGCGGCGGCGTTAGTTACGGTGGGGCAGATCACATCGCCGGCCGTCCGCATCCGCCTCTTCGAGGCGATCGAACGGAGTGGGCGAGAGCAGGAATGCATCGTTTCCCCGCGGGCCTATGTTTCCCCGCACGCACGCGTCGGTGCCGGCTCGATTATCATGCACGGGGCTGTGGTGAACGCCGGGGCCGTCGTGGGCCGAAACTGTATTGTCAACAGCCTTGCTCTCGTTGAGCACGATGCGCAGGTCGGCGACCATTGCCACCTCTCGACCAATGCTGCCCTTAACAGTGCTGTCCGGGTCGGAGCAGGGTCTTTCATCGGGAGTGGGACGAGTGTACGCCAGCAGATTACCATCGGTGAGCGATGCGTCATTGGAATGGGCCAGTTCGTCGTTTCCGACTGCGAGAATGGTGCGTGGCTGCCACCCGTAAAACGCTAAAGTGAGCACCCTCATCATTGCCGAGGCTGGTGTCAATCACAACGGTGAGCTCGACATGGCACTCCGTCTGGTCGATGCCGCCGCGGAAGCGGGAGCCGATCTTGTAAAGTTTCAGACGTTCAGTGCCGATCGTCTTGCGACGGCCCATGCCCGAAAGGCGGATTACCAGAGGGGGCTCACGGAGCCCGAGGAGTCGCAACACGCCATGCTCCGCCGTCTGGAACTTACGCGCGCCATGCACGAGACACTGATCGCGCACGCGGTATCCCGGGGCATCGCCTTCTTCTCGACCGGTTTTGACATTCAAAGCGTCGACATGCTTGTCGCTCTGGGAATCGATCGGTTCAAGGTACCTTCCGGAGAGATCACGAATCTTCCGTATCTCCGGCACATCGGCGGCCTGGGCGGCAACGTAATTCTTTCTACCGGCATGGCGTCCCTCGCCGAAATCGAGGCCGCGCTGACGGTTCTGGAGGTGGCCGGAACGCCGCGGGCGAGAATTACCGTGCTGCACTGCACAACGGACTACCCGACGTCGATGGACGAGGTTAACCTGCGCGCGATGACTGCGATCGCCGAAGCGTTCAGGGTTGACGTTGGATATTCGGACCACACGCCTGGCATCGAGGTAGCAGTCGCCGCTGTCGCGCTTGGGGCAACCGTCATCGAGAAGCACTTCACCCTGGGCCGTCACCTGCCAGGTCCTGACCACAAGGCAAGCCTGGAGCCGGCGGAGTTGGTGGCGCTGGTCGGGGCGATTCGAAACATCGAGCGCGCGCTGGGAGATGGAATCAAGCGTCCGACTCCAGGCGAGGAGAGAAACAAGCCCATCGCGCGGAAATCCATCGTGGCTTCCCGCGCCATCGCCGCGGGCGAGGAATTCAGCGAGACGAATCTTGCGGTCAAGCGCCCCGGCAGCGGAGTGTCGCCGATGCGCTGGGACGAAGCCATTGGACGCATTGCGCCAAGAGCCTTTTCACCCGACGAGGCGATCGAGCTATGAGACGTCGAATCGCCGTCGTTACGGGCACGCGGGCGGACTACGGCTTGCTGCGGTGGGTTATGGAGGGGATCCGACAGTCACCAGTCCTCGAGCTTCAGGTCATCGTGACGGGTATGCACCTTTCGCCTGAGTTCGGATTGACCTACAGAGAAATCGAAGCCGACGGCTTCAATATCGACCATCGCGTGGAGATGCTCCTGAGCTCAGATACTCCGACGGGAGTGACAAAATCGATGGGCCTTGGGCTAATCGGGTTTGCTGAGGCGATCGCTACGCTGCGGCCGGATATTCTGCTCGTGCTGGGCGACCGGTTCGAGATCCTGTCAGCGGTGGCAGCGGCGCTCATCGCGCGCGTTCCAATTGCGCACGTACACGGTGGCGAGGCGACTGAAGGCGCGTTTGACGAAGGAATTCGCCACTCCATTACGAAGATGTCGCACCTCCACTTCGTGGCGGCCGAGGAGTATCGCCGTCGCGTGGTGCAGCTTGGAGAGCGGCCGGAGAGTGTCTTTCTCGTTGGTGGGCTTGGGGTCGACAGCATACGCAAGCTGAAGCTGCTTGGAAGGGAGGCGATCGAGGCAGCTCTTGGCTGGGAGTTGGGAAAGCGCAGCCTATTAGTCACGTTTCACCCGGTGACCCTGGAGCATTCGACGGCCGAGCAGCAGATGATCGAGTTGCTAGCTGCGCTCGACAACCTGGCCGACACCCGGCTCATATTTACGATGCCCAACGCCGACACGGACAGTCGGGTACTTTTCGGCATGATCGACCGTTTCGTCGCCGCTCACCCTAACTCATGCGTTTACACTTCACTCGGACAGCTACGCTATTTGTCATGCCTGTCTCAGGTCGACGGAGCCGTCGGAAACTCCTCCAGTGGTCTTGCGGAAATGCCCAGCTTTAAAAAGGGGAGCGTAAACATTGGGGACCGTCAGCGCGGTCGTCTTAGAGCTCAGAGCGTGATCGACTGCGAGCCCAAACGCGAGGCGATTGTGGCGGCAATCAATCGGCTGTACTCGCCGCAATTCCAGGACATGCTGGCAGAAATCCGTAATCCCTATGGAGAGGGCGGCGCGAGCGAGAAGGTGGTTGAGGTCCTGAGCGCGCACCCGCTCGACTCTATTCTGAAGAAATCCTTCTATGACGTAGTTTACGAGGAATCGGTTCCAAGTAGATGAACCAGGTCGAAACAGAACGTTCCGCGCCGCTCTCTGCAAGCACGAGCGTCGACTGGCGGCGCGGCATCATTTCAGAGAGCTCGACGCTGCAGGATGCGATCCGCAATCTCAACGAGTCGTCGCTACAGATCGCTCTTGTTGTCGCGGCTGACGGTCAGTTGATCGGAACTCTCACCGATGGCGACATCCGGCGCGGCCTTCTGAACCGGATGCGCCTCGAAAGCATGATTGGTCCGATCGTATTTCGCGCCCCTCTTGTGGTACCTCCGCAGGTGAGCCGAGAGACTGTGCTACAGCTGATGCAGGCGAACAAGGTGCGTCAGCTCCCGGTGGTCGACGAGGAACGGCAACTCCTTGGTCTGCATGTGTGGGACGAGTTGCTCCTGCCAACGGTGCGCGGCAACACGATGGTAATCATGGCTGGGGGACGAGGCTCCCGGCTCCGGCCGCATACCGACGCTTGCCCCAAACCGATGCTGCATGTTGGGGGGAAACCCATGCTGGAGCACATTGTTGAGCGTGCCAGCACGGAGGGATTTCGACGTTTCGTGCTCGCGACTCATTATCTCGGTCACATGATCGAGGACCATTTTGGCGACGGAAGCCGCTGGCAGGTTGAGATAGAATACCTGCGTGAACCATCCCCGCTTGGAACGGCTGGCGCGATCAGCCTCCTCGTACCGCGCCCGGAGGAGCCGATTGTCGTCTCCAACGGCGACGTGCTGACTGATATCAGATACGGAGAGCTGCTTGATTTCCACCTCAGGCACGGTGCTGCGGCGACCATGGCGGTTCGCTTGCACGAGTGGGAACATCCCTTCGGGGTCGTGCTGACGAAGGGCGTGGATATCGTTGGTTTTGAGGAAAAACCTGTCTCGCGGAGTCACGTTAACGCTGGCATTTACGCGCTCTCCCCCGAAGCTCTCGATGCCCTGGTCATCGGAGAGCCGTGCGACATGCCTCTTCTCATCACCCGCGTTAAAGCCGAGGGCGCACGTACGATCGTTTATCCAATGCATGAGCCCTGGCTGGACCTGGGCCGAGACGACGATCTGCGCCGCGCCAATTCTCATTCCTGAACAGCCCAATGCAGCCAACGATCGAAAAACGCGACGTCGTAGCGCAGTACAATCTTCCGCGCGAAGTCCGCTTCTGCAGGAAATGCACTATCTCCAACCAGCGCCCACGCATCACCTTTGATGATGATGGGGAGTGTTCTGCCTGCAAATACGCCCACTATAAAAGGCATGAGATCGACTGGAGTGCGCGCGAACAGGAGTTGATCGATCTTTGTGACCGCCACCGCAAGGGCAATGGTGACTATGACGTTATCGTCCCCTGCAGCGGCGGCAAAGATGGATCATTCGTCGCGCACCAGCTCAAGTACCGCTACGGAATGAACCCGCTGACCGTGACGTGGGCCCCGCTCCTCCCAACGGAAATCGGTCGCCGAAACCTCGATGCGTTCATCGCGTCGGGTTTCGACCACGTCCTCGGAACGCCTAACGGCAAGGTAACGCGCCAGCTCACCAACCTCGCGTTCACGCATCTCGGGGACCCGTTCCAGCCCTTCATCTACGGGCAAACCAATTTCCCGCTTCACATGGCCGTCAAGTACGGCGTCTCACTGGTCATGTATGGAGAGAACGGCGAGGTCGAGTACGGCGGCGACATGAAAAATGCGTTCCGCCCGGACAGGGATGTAACCGATCATGACAAGCACTACTTCTCGGGTCTTCCCCCCGAGTTCTGGGCCGAGCACGGGGTCTCGCTGGCAGACCTCAAGCCATTCAGCGCGCCTCCTTTCGAGCAAATCGTACGCAACAGGACGCAGATTCACTTTCTGGGACATTACAAGTTCTGGGACCCGCAGGAAAATTTCTACTACTGCACCGAGCACACGGGGTTCGCGCCGAATACTGAACGCTCGGAAGGAACGTACTCGAAGTACGCGAGCCTTGATGACCGGATCGATGGATATCACTACTATCTGGGATATATCAAGTTCGGGATTGGGCGCACGACATCCGACGCTGCACACGAGATTCGTGACAGCAAGATTACGCGCGAGGAGGGAGTCGCCCTGGTCAAGAGGTACGATGCTGAGTTCCCGCGAAAATATTTCGGGGAGTTTCTCGAATACTGCAGCATCACCGAGGAAAACTTTACCGCCGTCATCGATAGCTGGCGTTCGGATCATATCTGGGAGCAGCGAGACGGAACTTGGCAGCTCAGGCACCCCGTGTGGGATTGATGTTGCCCACCGCATGAGAAATACCCGTCTCATTGCGCGTCTGGACATCAAGGGCCCCAATCTCATAAAGGGAATTCATCTGGAAGGACTGCGCGTAATTGGCTCGCCGAACGAGCACGCGCTACGATATTACGAGCAAGGTGCGGATGAGCTGGTCTATATGGATGTGGTCGCCAGCCTGTACGGTCGCAATAGTCTCGGGGATATCGTAAAGAGCGCCGCGAAGGACGTCTTCATTCCGATGACCGTGGGTGGAGGCATTCGATCAGTGGAGGACGCAACGCACCTGTTGCGTTGTGGCGCGGACAAAGTGGCGGTCAACACCGCCGCCGTTGCCCGTCCGGAACTAATCAGCGAGATCGCGCAACGATTTGGCAGCCAATGTATGGTGCTCTCCATTGAGGCAAAGCAGGTTGGGCCCGGGCGCTGGGAAGCGTATACCGACAACGGCCGGGAGCGCAGCGGCCTGGACGTCGTTGGCTGGGTGAAGCAAGGGGTCGTCCTTGGCGCCGGTGAGATACTGCTGACATCAGTGGACCGGGAGGGAACACGTCGCGGCTTCGATCTGGGTCTCGTGCGCGCAGTGACGTCCGAAGTGGCGGTACCGGTCATTGCCAGCGGCGGTATGGGCTCACCCCGCGACCTCGTAGAAGTTGTCCAGAGCGCTCAGGCCGACGCTGTCGCGATGGCGGACATTCTTCATTATAAACGGGCGACGGTGGGTGACCTCCGGAGCGTCGCGCAGTCAGCTGGATTGCACGTGAGGAACTATGAAAGGGCCTGATGTCGTCGTGGTCGATTACGGAATGGGGAATCTCCTTAGCGTCCGTCGCGGATTGGAGTTCTGCGGCGCGACAGTGGAAGTCACCGGCGACCCGGCGGCCATTCTTGCCGCGCCCCGCGTCCTATTGCCTGGAGTGGGCGCGTTCGCGAACGGGATGGGCGAGCTTCGCCGGGCCGGGCTCGACCAGGTTGTTCACGAAGTGGCCGGCCAGGGCACACCGCTGCTTGGCATCTGCCTCGGCATGCAGCTCCTGTTTGACGATAGCGAAGAGTTCGGGGCCACGAGGGGACTCGGGCTAATTCCTGGGCGCGTTGTGGCGCTTCCGACAAGAACCAGGGAGAACAAGGCACAGAAAGTACCGCACATCGGCTGGAATGCGCTGTTGCCCAGTGACCGTGGGGGCAGCTGGGACGGTACTCTATTGGAGAACCTCGTACCAGGCCATGCTGCCTACTTCGTACACTCATTCATGGCCAGTCCGAATGACGCGGCGCTGCGACTCGCTGACTGTCAGTACGGCGGCGCGCCCGTTTCGGCGGTCGTCGTCAGCGGCAACGTCGCCGGGTGCCAGTTTCATCCGGAGAAAAGCGGTGAGGTCGGCTTGAAGGTTCTGCGGCGCTTTCTCGCCCAATGAGGATCCTGGCGCTCGTCGTGGCGCGCGGCGGGTCCAAACGGGTGCCCGGAAAGAATCTTCGCCTCCTCGGCGGCCGTCCGCTCGTCCAGTGGACTGTCGACACGGCACGGAGTGTTACGGAACTCTGCGACGTCCTCCTGTCCACCGACGACCCGGCGATCGCCGAGGTCGGCCGGGCTCGCGGTGCACTCGTGCCGTGGCTTCGTCCTGCGACGCTGGCGACCGATACCGCCACGGCGGTGGATGTCGCCCTGCACGCACTGAACTGGTACGAGCACGAGTGCGGCCAGGTGGAGGGCCTGCTTCTGCTCCAGCCGACGTCGCCGTTTCGGACAGCCCAAACTGTGCGCCGGACGATAGCGAGCTTCACGGAGCACCACAGCCGCCCCGTCGTCGCCGTTGCGCCTGCTGCCGACCATCCGCTCTCGAGTTTTCGCATTGTGGACGATGTACTGCTTCCCTTTGTCGAGGGAGGGGGGCTGGAGCTACGCTCGCAGGACCTGCAGCCCGCCTACGTCCCCTCGGGCACCACGTACCTCATTACTCCTGCCGATCTGCGCACCCGCCGGTCGTTTTACGGGCCGGAGGTGGTGCCCGTCGTCGTGGATGATCCGGTGGAAAGACTGGACATCGACACGCCCTGGGACTGGACGGTGGCGGAGGCGGTTGTAGCATCACGCTCTGGAGCCTGGACGTGAAGAGTTCATCGCCAGATCACTGTAAAGTCGAGTAAAACCTCGGGTTACATGTAGATTCATCTCATCGTTTGCCGACACTCGCTGCTTTACGGCGAACATCCCCAGCGAAAATCAGTCGCAGGAACGCACCCTCATATGGCAATCTACCAGCGGCCTCACTCGATCGAGGTAGCCGAGGCCGACTATCTCCGGATATATGCGTCTGCGGACGAGGCAAGGAGCCGACTGTTTAATGTCGGCTCCGGTACGTGGTCACATCCCTTTTGGACGAACCTCGACCTGCCAGCCCAGACGCCGGCCTTTGCCGCTATCCAGGCTCCGTGCATTCACCACGACCTGGTCGCGGAATCGGAGCTGCCGCTTCAAGCCGGCTCAGCCGACATTTTTTATTGCTCCCATGTTGTTGAACACATTCCCGAAAGCGCGGTTCAGAACTTCATGGGTGAGGCATATCGCTGCCTCGCCAAAGACGGGTGCCTTCGAATCGTGACGGGCCCCTGCGCTGACCTGGACTGGCGCGCACTGATCCGTGGCGATTGGAACTGGTGGTTCTGGATGAACGCACCGGATTTCCTCCCGGCCCTGAAGGGCGATCTTCCCCCCATGACCATCTACGACCGGTGGCTTTATCACCTCGCCACACCACGCTCGCCGTTCTCTCCGACACCGTGCGATGATAAAATTGAATCGGCAAGGCTCGAATCAATGGTCAGCGCGCATCTCAAGGACAAGGAACCGCTGCTTGACATGCTGACAAACCTGCCCTTTGATTATGGGTCACCGGGTAACCACATCAGCTGGTGGAATTACAGCAAACTTGAGCGGTTTCTCTGGGAGGCCGGCTTCACCACCGTATACCGTTCGGGATATGGGCAGAGCCGTAGCCCGCTTATGCGCGATCTTCGCTCCTTCGACCAGAGCTATCCGCAGATATCCGTATCCGTCGAGGCCGTTAAGACTTGACGCGGCGAGCCCATACTTTTCTGCGCTTGGGTCCTGCCGCGTGACACTTTTGGCATGAGGGGCGCTGCCACTCGAATGGAATCGCCGCGATCGGACGGGACTTCCAGGGCGCGCGCCGCGCAATTCGGCGAGACACCTTTTTCGGTGGTAACGATTGGGTGGAATGAGCCACTTGTCTCGAACGTCTGCGATCGGATTGAAGAGCGCTCTGATATTCGCTTTCGCCACGTCATAACGTCGACTAGAGACTTACATGCCTTTGACCGTAACCGAGGACGGCGGGGTCTTTATTCGCTCAGGGACCATCCTGCATTTGCGAATCCGGTCGTCGACAGGTCGCTCCTGGCCTCGCTTGAAAGCCCGGACATGTTGACGGTGCACAACATGATCCTGAGCGACCGTGTGGTCCGGCATCTTCCCGAGGAGGAGGGACTCGCGTACGCGACGGCGCTTGCACGGGCATTTCGCGACGCATACAGGGAGCTACGACCATCAGCGGTCGTTGGCTCATTCGACAACCTGCATGCCGGCATATCCCTGGCGGTTGCCAGGCAACTCGGCATTCCCTGGTTTGCACTGTCGTTCACCATGCTACCAGTCGGCTTCACAGGTGTTTGCACAGGTCTCAGTCCGAACACCGTTTTTCCGGTGCAGCGGCATTCTGAGCACACCCTTCGTGCTTTGGCTGAGGCCACTCTTGAGAGTTTTCTGGCGGGAGCCGCGAACGCTCCGGTATACGTTTCCGCGAACACAATTCCCATGATTGCCCGACGCTTCCCCGCGCACGCCAAGGCCCTTGGTGCAAGACTGAAGGCGAGCGTGGTCGGCGGCGGATTCGACAAGTACACGGACTACCCGTTGCGCCGGCTGTGTCGGGAGTATCTGCGCAAGCGACTAAACGTCATCAGCAGGCCGAATGCATGGTTCTGCAATGCCCCTCCGCCTGCCCCGTACGTGTTCTTCGGTTTGCACATGCAGCCCGAATCCTCCATCGATGTCTGGGCGCCGTTTCACGCGAATCAGTTTACGACCATCGAAGCGCTCGCGCGGTCGACACCTCCGACGCATCTGGTGCTCGTAAAACCACATCTGAGTGACGCGGATAGTTATTCGCGCGCCAGCCTCCGTCGTCTCCGCCGCATCCCAGGCGTGAGGCTGGTGTCACCCTTTGCAAGCTCGCGGCTATTCATAGAGGGCGCGTCCCTGGTAGTGACGACCATGGGCACGATGGCGCTGGAGGCGTCCCTATTGGGAAAACCCGTACTCATGTTCGGCGAGTCCAAGTTCACCCTGCTGCCGGGCGTATCGACGGCGGGGGCCTTCCGGGACCTACCGGGACAGATACGTGAGAAGCTTTCAGAGCAACCCCCGACCCGAGAGTCTATAGTGCGGGGATTAATGTCGTATCTCGCACTGTACGCGCCGGGTTGCTACAACGACTGGGAGGTTCGGCCGACTGAAGTGGAGATCGAGAACCTGACGAAGCAGTTCGAGGCTCTGCGGGCCTGGTTGTCGGGGTCGAATGCGAGCCAGTGAATCCCATGAGTGCAAACAAATGCCCCGATGATTCGGGCACTTCGATCCTCGGCTGCAGCCGTCATCGCGTTTCCGTATCGCTTGAGATTCGGTGGTCTTGGCCGCAGGGCGCGACTGTTCCCGCCACTTCTCCTTGGCGGGACCGGGCAAATTTACATTGGTGACGATGCGTGGATCGAGTCATTCGCTAGGCTCTCTGTGGGGCGCGACGGGCGAATAAGGATTGGCTCCAATTGTGAGCTGCGCTCGTTTGCGCACCTTGAAGCTGATACCGGCCATATCGAGCTCGGCGACCGGTGCAGCGTCAATCCTTTCTGCTTTTTGAACGGGTTCGGGGGCCTGACGATCGGGAATGACGTGCGGATCGCCTCCAACTCCGTTCTTTTGTCGTCTTCCCATCGCAATGACAGCGTAGATGTTTCGATTCATTCTCAGGGCGTCGAACGCCGGCCGACCGTCATTGAGGACGACGTGTGGATTGGGACCCACGTTGTTGTGACTGGGGGGGTACGCATCGGCGCGCATAGCATCATCGGCGCCGGTGCCATCGTGCTCAAGGACATTCCTCCTTTTTCAGTCGCGGCTGGCGTTCCGGCACGGGTAGTCAGGGCACGGACCTGAGAACGCACTCGGTGCGGTCACTCGCAGGCGTTACCCCTGCAGGCCGGGAGTAACCACATGATTCTGACTAGACTCAAACAGCGCGTACGTCGTTTGACAGGCGAGCGCCTGTATCTGATGCTCAACGGCATCAAGGTGCGATCCAGGCACTACTGCCGCATGGTCGTTGGGCTGGACCCGCGAATCGTGGCGCGGCATAGGGCTGCAGTCGAGAGGCACGGGGAGTGGTATCTGTGTCCGACGCCGCTCACGCGCGAGAGCGTCGTCTATTCGCTCGGCATTGGCACCGACGTCAGTTTCGATCTGTCGATGATCGCCCGGTTCGGAACGCACGTATTTGCGTTCGATCCGACGCCGACCGCAACCGCGTGGATTCGGACCCAGACTTTGCCAGCACAGTTCCACGCGTACCCTTATGGGGTGGCCGACTTCGACGGGATCGCAGATTTTGAGCGGCCCGAAGACCCGCAAAATCCCTCGTTCAGCTATCTCGGAAAGCGTGCAGAGGGATTGGGTGCGACTCGCTGCGATGTACGCCGCCTTCGCACTCTGATGGAGATGCTCGGACATACGGACATCGATCTGCTCAAGATGGACATCGAAGGCGCGGAATACGCCGTGATCGAGAACATGATTGCCGAAGGGCTACGCGTACACCAGTTGCTCGTGGAGTTTCACCATCGCAAACCAGGGATCGGTGCCCAGAAGACAGTCGTGGTGGTACATGCGCTCGAGCGAGCTGGCTTTCGACTCTTTCACATTTCCCCTACCGGTCAGGAATGGGCATTTATCCGGGACCGAAGATGACGTGTGGAGCGTACTCTCCGACGTCTGCCTCCGCCACTTTCCCTAATGCCAGGAAGGAGCAAGAGGCCTAGGATCTGGAAGCTGGCCGGCGGCATAATCTCGCAACGTACCGCGATGAGAGCATGCGACTGTGCGCCCTCGATCCCCTGTGTGCCCTTCAGAACGCCCGGTGAACCCTCGGGCAAAGCTGTTTCTGAGTCTTTCTGGAGTGTGGTCGCTACTGGGCTTAGTCACGAGCAGTAACGAGCTGCCAATTTAATTTTTCAACAGCTAATGGAGTCTCCTCGCTTTGCTTCCGCAAGCCTGCTCTCACTCATGTCACAAGTTCGGAGTAAAACCCTATGGACAAGTCGTCGTCATGGCACTCCATCAACGCTGATACCAAGCTTGGTTTGATCCAAAAGATCGGTTGGATCGCAGGCAATGTAATCAGCAATCGGAGGCCGTTGGAGAATCTGGACGCAAGGCTATTACTCCAGGACTTCCTGCCGAAGACTGTCGAGGGTGGCTGGGACAGGATCGCGAGGAATGCATCGCCGTCGCGTCGTCTCGGCGACATGTTTTGGTATCAGAGACCTTGGGACCAACTTGCGAGTGAACTGGGAGCGCCCGTGCGCGCACTCGAGGTGCGCTGTGGTACCGGGCGCTATGGCGCTGTACTGCAGGAGTGCCTGGGCGATGACTTGCTTGACATGTGGGCGTGGATCTCCAACGATATGCTGAATGGGCACGCAGGCCGCTAATCCGGGGGTTAGCTTTGTTCAAGGTGATTCGGGTTCGGTCTCAGCGCTTCTGCCTGGCATTAACTTTATTCTCACCCAGAGCATTGGAGCATTTTGAGGAGGACGTGACCCCTATTGCTAAGGCTTGGCGACCGGAGAGATAGGCGCCCAGCTGCCTACGACCGGGATCTGCGGAAGGCAATTGCGCAGGATATCGCCAGCCCCCGTCGGTCTGAAGCGAGTTTTTTCGCGCTCGTGCTCGAGACGAAGCATCGTTCTCTGCAGGCACATGTTAAACGGCGCACGAAACGTGTCAGCCACCAAGGAAGCGTCATGCAGGACACCGCCCATAAACACATTGCGTTATGCATTGCTGCGCTAGACGGCGGCGGGGCAGAGCGGGTCTTCGTGACTCTCGCAAATGAGTTTCATCGCCTTGGCCATCAAGTGGATATGGTCCTTGTCAGGCGGTCGGGAGTCTTTCTTTCCGAGCTTGATGCAGGAATACATGTCGTCGACCTTGGTGCGAGTCGCTCGCTGTTTGCGTTACTTCCCCTGGCTCGATACTTACG
>DATLXE010000098.1:0-12789 GCA_035575795.1 Gemmatimonadaceae bacterium | reverse complement strand
TCCTTCCGAAGCCGTTCACGGCCGAGTCGCTGGCGAGGGAAGTGCGCAAAGCGCTCGACACGGCTTGACCGTAACCGCGGCGCAGGTGCTCGAGCCCCGTCGCATCAAACGGGTACTGCTGATCGTGAATCCGGCGTCGCGGCGGGGGGCGAGAATTCGAACCCGCGCACTCAAGGCATTCGCTGACTACGGCGTGGACTGCGACGAGATGGTCACCGACGCGCCGGGAAACGCGGCCGTCCTGGCGCGAACACACGCCCATAGGTATCAGGCAGTGTTTACCCTCGGCGGCGACGGGACGGTGATGGAAGTAATTGGCGCGCTCGCCAACCGCGGGCCGCCGCTCGGAATTCTCGCTGGTGGAACAGGTAACGTCGTTGCGCGCTCGCTGGGCATCTCGCTCAATCCGACGAAGGCAGTCCCCCAGCTCCTTGGCGGCGACGAAGCAAAGATGGACCTCGGCCGCCTTGGCGACGGGCGCCGCTTCGCCATTGGTATGGGGGTGGGCCTCGACGCGACGATGATCGAGCAGGCGCCGGCCGCCCTGAAAAAGCGGCTGGGATTTTTTGCGTATGTGATCAGCGGGTGGAAGGCGGTGCTTCAGAACCGGAAATTTCGGTTGACGCTGACGGTCGACGGGGAACGATTTGAGCTGTCAGCGTCCGCAATTCTCATTGCCAACTTTGGTGCTGTCCTCAACGACCTTCTCTGGTTCGGCGACGGCATCCTCCGCGACGACGGCAAGCTGGATGCGTGTGTGTTTTCGCCGCGAAACTTTCCGGACGCGGTGCGGATTTTCTGGCGCATGGTGCGCAAGGACTTCAGCCCCGACCCCTGCATTTTCTACAAGTCCGGCCGCGAGTTTCGAATCGAGACAGACCCGCCAATGCCAGGGCAGGCGGACGGGGAGCTTTTGGCCGGGACGCCGTTCAGTGTGACGGTTGATCCATTAGCCGGGCGCTTGCTCATTCCCAGGTCGTAGCGAGCAGGGACCCGGGAAGTGTGGTACTCGCAGCGAAGTAAAAACGGCGTTGACAGCGTAGTTCTGCGCGGCTACGTTGCGCGAATCCCGATGAAGAAGCTCGGGATTAACTTGAAGACTTCCTAACTGCTTGCATAAATGAGACTTGGCTTCCTCGCGCCGGCGGCGTTGACGATCGTTTTCCCGGCTTTACTGGCCGCCCAGCAACCCTCACCCGTCCCACCGTCGATTCCATCCGGCGATTCGTCCACCTCGCCCGCTCCGGCGCTGAAAACGGTCAGGGTCGAGGCGCGGAAGCTGGGAGCACAAAGGTATCTGACCGGCTCCACGCCCTCAGCCACCAAAGTTCTACTTCCATCTCGTGATGTTCCGCAGGCCATGACCCTGATCACCGGACCGCAGATCGCCGACCAGGGAATGCAGAGCATGGCCGACGTCGTTCGGTACGTTCCCGGCGTGACGATGGGGCAGGGCGAAGGCAATCGCGACCAGCCGACCATCCGCGGGAACGCAACGACGGCAGATTTCTTTGTGAACGGAGTTCGCGACGACTCCCAGTATTTCCGCGACCTCTACAACGTCGAGCGGGTTGAGGCCATCAAGGGGCCCAACGCAATGATCTTCGGCCGCGGCGGCGGTGGCGGCGTCTTGAACCGCGTAACCAAGGAAGCGGAGCAGGTTGCGCAACGTGAGATCACCCTTCAGTTGGGGTCCTTTGGCAATCGGAGGATGACTGCGGACGTTGGCGCTGCGGTGGACGAAAGCCTCGCCGGCCGAATCAACGTCATGCATGAGCGCTCCAACCTGTTTCGCCACGCCGTCGCTCTCGAGCGCACCGGTGTTCATCCGGTAGTCTCCATTCGCTCACCGTCGGGTCGAACGCGTGCGACCACAGGGTTCGAGTACTTTCGGGACCGCCGCACGGCGGACCGCGGGATTCCATCGTTCGGCTCCGCCCCGCTCATTACCCACGCATCGACATTCTTCGGAAGCCCGGGGGACAGTCACTCAGATGCCCGTGTCCGCGCGGCGGAAGCCACCGTTTCGCACCTGAGCGCAGCGGGATTCAGCGTCCGCAGTCACACACGGCTGGCCGCCCACGATAAAGTTTACCAGAACATCTATCCGGGATCGGTGACCGCGGACGGCGCGCAAGTCAGCATACTCGCCTACAACGATGCAACGGTGCGGCGGAATGTTTTCTCGCAGTTTGACCTCACGTTCCGGGCGGCAACGGGCATTTTCTCGCACGCTCTACTGGTCGGCGCGGAAGCTGGCCGCCAGGCATCGGACAACTACCGGGAAACCGGCTTTTTCAACAACAGCGCTCCCTTGGTTCTCGCGCCGGTCAGCCATCCGACCATCTCCACCCCCGTGACCTTTCGCCAGAGCGCAACCGATGCGGACAATCGTGTTGTCGCGGCAGTGGGTTCTGTCTACGCGCAGGACGTTATCGGCATCGGCGATCGGATCCAGCTTATCGCTGGCGCGCGCAGTGAGCATTTTGACCTGCGCCTCGACAATCACCGGTCCGGAACGACGCTGCGGAGGCGAGACCGCATGGTTTCTCCCCGCGTCGGGCTTGTCGTAAAGCCGGGACCGCTCGCATCTCTCTACGCGAGCTTCAGCGTTTCGCACCTGCCAGCGTCCGGGGATCAGTTCTCCTCTCTCACTGATCTCACGAAAACACTCGAGCCCGAGCGATTCACCAATCACGAGATCGGAGCGAAATGGGATGTCGCCGATCGCGTCGCGCTCAGTGCTGCCGCGTATCGCCTCGATCGGACGAACACGCGTGCGCCCGCGCCCGACGATCCAACTCGGATTGTTCAGACCGGTCGCCAGCGCGCCACAGGTTATGAGCTTGGCGTAAGCGGCGCTGTTTCGGGTAACTGGGAAATCGCTGGCGGATACGCCAGCCAGCGCGCGATCATCACCAGTACCACTACCAGCGCGCCGGCCGGAGCACGCGTTCCGCTCGTGCCGCGGGCGACGCTGTCGCTGTGGAACAAGCTTTTGTTGTCGCCTGCGGTCAGCATTGGTGGCGGTATCGTAAGGCAGAGCGAAATGTTCGCCGCCATCAATAACACTGTCAGACTTCCCGCGTTCACGCGGCTCGACGGCGCTCTCTTCCTGCGCTTGAGCGGACACCTGCGGGCACAGGTCAACATCGAGAACCTTCTCGACGCGAAGTACTTCGCCACCGCGCATAGCAACAACAACATTTCGCCCGGGTCTCCGCGCGCGGTACGGGCCTCGCTGACGACTGCGTTCTGATGAGCTTCGCAGCGTAAAAAAAGCACTAAATCGGGCCGCATTCTGGCCTGCGTTATGCCTTCCAAATACCCGCAGTAATCACAGCGGAACCTCACAGCAGCAAGGAGACCATATGGATCGCGGAAACGACTTCCTGAAGAGCCAGATCAATAACTCGGTGATGCAGCACAAGACCCTCCTCAAGGCACTCGAGGACCACGAGGGGCAGGCGGAAGACCCACGCTTCCGGGACCTCTGCACTCGCCATATCCCGACGATGCGCGACCAGCAGCGCATGCTCGAGGACTACCAGCAGCAGCTCGGCGCCGAGGCCGGCGCGGGCAAGAAGTTTCTCGGCGCCGCCCTTGGCGCGGCCCGCGACCTTGCCGACGCAGCACGTGAGAGCGACTTCCTGAGACTGGTCGGCGATATCGTCATGGCGCGCCAATCCGAGGACACTTTCAAGACGTTCCGCGAAGCGGGCAAAATGCTCGGCAACGAGACGCTCCGGCAGATCGGTGACACCGGTGAGCGACAGGCCGACACCTACGTCAAGGAAGCGAACAAGCTGATTCAGCAGATGTTCGTGGAGCACGTGCAGGGCACCGAGGCGGGCACCTCGCAAACCGCCAGCGTCCGGGCGCAGCCCCGCGCCTGACAACTCCGCTCATTGAAAAGGCCCGCGCCGGAACACCGGCGTGGGCCTTTTTGCCTTTCGGCATGTTACTGACACGGCGGTGCTCAAGGGCTAACTTCCCGCTATGACGGATGTCGTGTCACTGGCTGCCGAGCTGCTTGCGATTCAGTCGACGACTGGATCGGAGGGCCCAATCGTGGATTTCGTCTCGCGATGGCTGACTTCGCGCGGGTGGAACATGACGCTCCAGGAGGTGAGCCGGGGTCGCGCCAACGTCTGGGCCTCGCGGGGAAAAAAAGGCGTCACGTTCTCCACACATCTCGATACCGTTCCGCCCTTTGTGCCACCGCGCCTCGAGGGAAAACGCCTGTACGGTCGCGGGGCGTGCGATGCGAAGGGAATTGCCGCGGCGATGATGGCTGCCGCCGAGCGCCTCGCGGAAGCGGGCGAGAAGCGTGTTGACCTGCTCTTCGTCGTTGGCGAGGAGAAGGGCTCCGACGGCGCGCGGGCGGCAAACAATCTCCGCACTGCCAGCCGCTTTCTGATCAACGGGGAGCCGACCGAGAGCAAGCTCGCCAATGGTGCCAAGGGTTCGCTGCGCGTGACGCTCCGCACACGTGGGCGCGAGGCCCATTCGGCGTACCCACACCTCGGCAAGTCGGCGATCGAGCCCCTGCTCGCACTGCTGCCGGCATTGCGCGACCTGCCGTTGCCGACCGATCCGGTCCTTGGGGACATGACCGTCAACGTCGGTGTCATACGCGGCGGCACCGCCGCCAACGTCATTCCGGCACACGCCGAGGCGGAGCTGATGTGCCGGCTGGTGGGCGACGTCGAGCCGGTAAAGAAGATGATTCTCGATTGGGCACGCGGCAAAGCGGATGTCGAATTCGGCTCCCACATCCCCGCTCAGAAGTTCGAGACTGTCCCGGGATTCGAAACAGGACCCGTTGCGTATACATCGGACATTCCGCTGCTCGGGCAGTTCGGCACGCCACTTCTGTTCGGCCCGGGCTCGATCCACGTCGCGCATACTCCCGACGAATTCATTGATGTCGACGAGCTTCGCGCGAGCGTCGACACCTACGAAAAGCTCGCGCGCACACTTCTCGAGCGATGACCAACTATCCGGGCGGACGAAAGAAGAAGTGGCCCGTCGCGGTGCTGGGCGCCACCGGTGCCGTCGGACAGATGTTCGTGCGCCTTCTCGCCAATCACCCATGGTTCGAGCTCAGGGAGCTCGCCGCCTCCGAGCGTTCGGCGGGCAAGAAGTACGGCGACGTCGTGCGGTGGCTCGAGGGCGACTCTCCTTCGCACGACGTGATGCAGCGACGTGTGAGCGCGTGTGAGGCCGGGGTGGTCTCGGCGCCGATCGTATTCTCGGCGCTCGACGCTGCCGTTGCGGGCGAGGTCGAACTGGCTTTTGCCAAGGCCGGCAAGGTCGTGCTCAGCAACGCCAAGAATTTCCGCATGGATCCGGACGTGCCGCTCGTCATTCCCGAGGTCAACGCGGACCATATGGGACTGCTCGAGTGCCAGCGGAGAAATCGCGGCTGGGAGGGTGCGATAGTGACAAATGCCAACTGCTCGGCGACGGTCGCCGCGGTCGCGCTCGCACCGCTCCACCAGAACTTCGGCATTCGGCAGCTCTTTCTCTCGACGATGCAGGCTGTGTCGGGCGCGGGTTATCCGGGCGTCCCGTCACTCGACATTCTCGGGAACGTCATCCCGTACATCGCCGACGAGGAGCCGAAGCTCGAGCGGGAGATGCTCAAGCTTCTCGGTACCTATGCTGACGACGAAATCACCAGCGCCGCGTTCAAGGTGAGCGCTCACACCAACCGCGTCCCGGTCGAGCATGGCCACACGATCTGCATGACGATCGGGTTCGACTCTCCGCCGACGCCGGAAGAGGCGATCGCCGCGATGCGTGGATGGCAAGGCTCCGAGGTGACGAAGGGTTTGCCGTCGCGTCCCGCACATCCGCTCGTCGTTTCCGATGCGCTCGACAGGCCGCAGCCCAAGCGTGATGTGAATGCGGGGAACGGCATGACCGTCACTGTCGGTCGCGTGCGACGCGACGCCGTGCTCGACCTCCGGCTTGTTGCGCTCGGACACAACACCGTTCGCGGAGCCGCGGGTGGGTCGGTACTGAACGCGGAACTGCTCGCTTCCACCGGCGCGCTCGACAAAGCGTGATCGTCGTCAAGTTCGGCGGCACGTCGGTGGGGGACGCCGAGGCGATCGAGCGCGCGGCGGGAATCGTCAAGGGTCGTCTCGACCGCCAGCCCGCGGTCGTGGTGTCTGCGCTCGGCGGTGCAACGAGCGCCCTGCTGGCTGTCGGTGAGCAAGCCGCGAAGGGGCATCTAATCGGAGCGCTGCGCGGAGTCGAAACGATCCGCTCGCGTCATCTGACCGAGTGCGAGAATCTCCTGGGTGGTTCGGACGCGGCGGACGAAATCGCCGCCGACATCAGCGCCAGCTTCGATGAGTTGGCAAGCCTCGCCGAGGCGCTCGCAACTCTCGGCCACGCGACGCCGCGAAGTTTCGATGCGATTGCGTCGTTCGGGGAGATCCTCTCCTCTCAGCTCGTTGCGGCGTTCTTCCGCCTGCGCGATATCCCGGCCGAGCACATCGACGCGCGCGATGTGTTCGTAACGGACAGGAATTTCACGGCCGCTGAACCGCAAATTGATGAGATTGCGGATCGCGCGCGCGAAGTGGTTCAGACAGTGCTGCAGGAGGGTCGTGTACCGGTGATGGGCGGCTTCATCGGCAGGACGAGCGACGGAATCACCACCACGCTTGGACGCGGAGGCTCCGATTACAGCGCGTCGCTGCTCGGCGCGGCACTGCACGCCGACGCGATCGAAATCTGGACCGACGTCGAGGGTATGCTTACGGGGGATCCGCGCATTGTGAAGGGCGCCCGGCTGATCGAGCAGATACGTTTCGATGAGGCATCCGAGCTCGCTTCTTTCGGCGCCAAGGTGCTGCACCCCAACACGATCGCGCCGGCGGTGCGACTGGGAATTCCCGTGTTCATCTATAATTCGCGGAATCCGGGGGGCACGGGGACTCGCATCACCTTTGACGCGCCCCGCCGGCCCGTGAGCGCGATTGCCGGGAAGGGCGGTGTAACGGTGGTGAAGGTTGGGGCGGCCAAGATGCTCTTTGCGCGTGGCTTCCTGCGCCAGGTATTCGAGATCTTCGAGCGCGACGGCGTCTCGGTCGATGTCGTTGCCACATCCGAGGTATCGATCTCGGTGACGGTGGACGACGCGACGGGAATCGAGTCGCTGCTCGTCGATCTTTCGGCGCTTGGCGATGTCTCGGTCGAGCGCGACCTGGCGATCGTTGCCGTGGTGGGAGCGGCGATCAGCGACAGCAGCAGCGCGATGGGCAGGGCAATCGGCGCGCTCGGAGACCTGAAGATTCACATGATGTCGCTGAGCGCGAGCGGGATCAACCTCACGATCATCGTCGACGGCGATGCGCTGAACACCGCAATGGGGCGCCTGCACGCGGAATTCTTTTCCACTGCGGACGGGAAGAAGAAGTGAAGGGGAAGCGCATCGCGATCATCGGCGACGGCAAGATGGGGCAGACCGTTGCGAGCCTGGCAGCCGAGAAGGGGTGGACAGTGGTTGCCATCATTGGAGAGCGCGATAACTCCGGCGGCAACGGAATCACAGCGGCGACGCTGAAGAGCGCGCAGGTGGCGGTCGAGTTTACCGAGCCGGCGGCGGCTGTCGGCAACATCACCGCATGTCTCCGCGCCGGCTGCCCGGTCGTCGCGGGAACTACCGGCTGGTACGACGCACTGCCGGAGGTGACCCGGATTGCCGAAGAGTCGGGATCCGCTCTCCTCTGGTCGGCGAACTTCTCACTTGGCGTCAATGTGATGCTCGAGCTGGCGCGGCATGCAGGGGAACTGATGCGATCGACGAACGCCTTCGATGCACACATCGTGGAGACGCATCACACGGCGAAAAAAGATGCACCCTCCGGAACAGCGATCCAGATCGAGCGCGCCGCCCGCGAAGGATTTGGCCCCGCGGTGCCGATCACCAGCGTGCGCACCGGATCGGTGCCGGGAACTCATGAACTTGTGTTCGACGGAAAGTTCGAGCAACTCACACTCACCCATGTCGCGCGGGACCGGAGCGTGTTCGCGGCCGGCGCGCTGGGCGCGGCGGAGTGGCTGATCGGCCGAAAAGGCGTGTTCACCATGCGGGATGTTCTGTCGCTGCCGCCGAGAAACTGACTCGGCTATTCAGTCTCGAACCATTACAGGGAGCTAGTTGTGAAGACTCGATTTCTGCTTGTAGTTCTCGGCACGCTGCTATCCTCGCCGAACGTCATCGCGCAAAAGCCCGCGCGGCGCGCGATAACCCACGCGGATGTCTTCCTGATGAAACGGGTGGGCTCACCGGCTCTCAGTCCCGACGGGCGGTGGGCTGTTTTCGGTGTTGTCGAGCCGTCCTACGTCGAGGCAAATCAGGTAAACGATCTCTGGCTCGTTCCTATAGACGGAAGCGCCGCGGCGAGACGCCTCACCAACACGAGGGGCGGTGAGAGTGGGGTGGAGTGGAGCCCCGACGGACGCCGGATCGCGTTCAGCGCGCGCCGCGACGGCGATTCTACGTCGCAGATATATGTGCTTGGCATCGCCGACGGCGGCGAGGCAACGCGCGTGACCAACGTTTCGACCGGAGCTTCGACGCCGCGCTGGCGCCCGGACGGCGGGGCGATCCTGTTCTCGAGCACGGTTTACCCCGGCGCGGGCACAGATTCGGCAAACCGGGCCGCGGCGGCGGATCGCCGCGGGCGAAAGCACAACGCGCGCGTTTACGAAAGCTCCCCGGTCCGGTTGTGGGATCGCTGGCTCGACGATACCAAGCCGAGCCTGTTCGTGCAATCGCTGGCACCAGGCACCCCGGCGCGAGACATACTCGCCGGGTCGCGCATCGTCGCAGCGACCGGATTCGGCGGCCAGCTGGGAAACAGCGGCGATGCGATTGCCGCATCGTGGACCCCGGATGGAAATGCCGTCGTGTTCGCCGCGACCTCAAACCGCGACGAATGGACATACAGGGATGTCGCGCAATCCCTGTGGCTGGTGAATGCAACGGGTGGCGAGCCGCGGCGCATTACGACTGACAGCGCGGACTACGGCTCCCCGCGGTTCAGTCCTGATGGGAAAGCCCTCTATGCGACGATGACACCGTCGAACCAGTGGACATTCAACAACGCGCGCCTTGTCAGATGGTCGTGGCCGACGGCTGGAACGCCGCAGGTTGTGGCCGGCGGCGCCGACTTGTCAGTGGGTGACTGGGGACTGAGCCCCGACGGTCGCAGCGTATTCTTCCTCGCCGAGACAGAGGGACACTCGAAGCTGTTTCGTTCCCCGGCGACAGGTGGAGTCGCAACCGAGGTAGGTTCTCTCCGCTCGGGTACGTACGGCGGGCTCAAGGTCGAAGGGCGAGGCGGGTCGACGACGATCTCCGCGACATGGGAAAGCGCGATCAGTCCCGCCGAGATGGGACGCATTGACCTGGCCACGGGGCGGTGGACCGCGCTCACCCGATTCAACGCGGACCGCGTCGCACAAATTGACTGGCAGCCCGTGCGCGAGTTCTGGTTCACATCCAGCCGCGGCAAGCGTATCCACAGCTTCGTGGCTCTCCCGCCGGGTTTCGACTCGACCCGTAAATATCCGCTTTTCCTGCTCATTCACGGCGGCCCGGCGGCGATGTCGACCGACGCCTTCGGCGTTCGCTGGAACTATCACCTGCTCGCCGCGCCCGGCTACGTGATGGTGATGACCGATTATTCCGGTTCGACGGGATACGGCGAGAAATTTTCGCAGGGGATTCAGTTCGATCCGCTTGCCGGTCCTGCCGCTGAGTTGAATGAAGCAGCCGACGAGGCGATCAAGCGGTACTCATTTGTCGATGCGTCGAAACAGATTGCCGGAGGGGCAAGCTACGGCGGTCATCTGACCAACTGGCTCGCCGTTTCTTCGACGCGATACCGCGTTCTCATCAGCCACGCCGGGCTCTGGAACCTCGAGACCCAGTGGGCGACAAGCGACTATACGTACGGCCGCGAGCGCAACGTCGGCGGCCCGCCGTGGAAGGGCGATTCGCTGTGGCGGACGCAGAGTCCGATGCGCTACGCCGGCAATCTTCGCACTCCCGTTCTCGTCAGCGTCGGCGAGCGCGACTTCAGGGTTCCGATGAACAACGCGCTCGAGTTCTGGACCGCGCTCCAGCGCCAGAGAGTGCCGAGCAAGCTGATCGTATGGCCGACGGAGAATCACTGGATCCTCAACGGCGAGAACAGCCGCTTCTTCTACAGCGAGGTGCACGGATGGATTGCGCGCTGGCTGCAAGCGCCGGCGCGAGTGACTCAGAAGAACAGCGAGTTTGACACTACTGCCCTTGGAGCGAGGTAATGACTCACCTGAACAGCGCTTGCTTCCTCATGGTCGCCGCGATCGCCGCGTCGTCCGCTACCGGCGTCGCGCAGGACACCGTCCGCTTCGAGCCCAAAATCGCCCAGCCGACGTTTGCGGTCCGTGAGCCTGTGCTTCGAATCAAGCCGAGGACTGTACTCATCTCGCGCACTAACTTCGGGCCGTACTATACCGAGAAAGGCGGCGCATTCCCGGGCGAAGTCGGCCCCATCTTCATTGAAGGCGCGACGACCAAGGATATCCTGGTCGTGAAGATTCACCGCATACGTCCCAATCACGACATCGCGGCGGCGCAGATCTACTCGGACTTCGGTGGCCTTGCGACCGAGAGCCGCGTACGAATGTTGAACGAGCCGATCGCCGCGAGGCGCTACATCTGGCGCCTGGACCGGGAACGCAACACTGCCACTACAGACCTTCCCGACAGTCGCATGAAGAAGATCACGATCGATCTGCAGCCGATGCTCGGTCGCGTTGCGGTCGCCCCCCGTGGTCAGGAGGCGTTCAACGGAATCTGGCCGGGGAACTTCGGCGGCAACATGGACGCGCCCGAGATCAGGGAAGGCACGACAGTGATGCTACCCATCTTTCACGACGGCGCCTACTTCTATTTCGGTGACGGGCACGCACGTCAGGGTCATGGCGAAGTCGCCGGCACCGGTCTCGAGACATCGATGGACGTGATACTCGAGATCGATCTCATCAAGGGCAGGACGATCGACTGGCCCCGACTCGAGACAAAGGATCACATCATGGTGGTGGGGTCGGCGCGCCCGCTGATGGACGCGTTTCGCCTTGCGCACGTCGAGCTCATCGAATGGCTTGTTGACGAGTACGGCTTCGGCAAGCTCGATGCGTACGCGTTGCTGGGGCAGGTTGGTGAAAGCTCGATCGCGAACGTCGTCGACCCGTTGTACTCAGTTGTGGCGAAATTTCCCAAGCGGTTCCTGCCGAAGTGAACGGTTTCCAGTCAGGCCGCCTTATTTCGATGTTCCTGACTTCCTGAACGGCGCTAATCCGACGGATGTGAAGCAGGGTTGCACGATGAGCCATTCCTGCCCGGAACGGGCGATGTCCCGAACGATGCCAAACGGAGTGCCTTCGAACTGGATTTGCATTCGCATGGCTGGACGCACCGGGCCGTAGGCAGCGGCGTTTCCGGTGCTGTCGGTATCTTCGTAAACACGAACGTGGTACGGACCACTGACATACTTTTGACTTTCCTTCCTGGTGCGGGCAATGGCCGCCTTGTAGTCAGGATCCGACAGCGTTTTGCAACTGCGCATCGCTGGGTGCAGCAGGCGGTCCCCACCAGCATCGTTCCCTGACCTCAGCGACTCAACCAGCCTCGCCCCCAACTGCTCCGGCGTGGACAGCAGAGGGCGCTTTGCCTTGCGGACCTGCTGGCTCATCGCTGCCGTCGAACTGAAAACCAACATGCACAGAATTATTAGTGTTCTGGCCGGCATAGTATCGGGTCGTTCCGAGTCAGGGATCAGTTTCTCCATTAGTGACGACTGGACTACATCACCCGACACTCAGCGAAGACTGCCTTGCACGTGATAAGCGTCATTGCAGATCCGACGTCGACTTCGTTGATAAAAACTCGTGCGGGCGTGAAACAACGGACTCCCGTTCGACGTAGAGATCGAGGGCCGAGACCAGGCCAACTCTCCCGTCAAAAGGAATGCAGATGTCCCGCACCATGCGCGTCGCACTGGCAGGTTTTGCCTTCGCAACACTCAGCGCGTGCGGCACGCGCGAGGAGCAGTCCGAGCCGATCCCCTCGACCCTGCCCGGCACCTACGTCTACGCGGCAAAGGGAACGACGCTCAAATCTCCGTGGGACTTCCGCGCCGCTCTCGACCTGAAACCCGACGGACGCTACTCGCTTGTGGTCGACAAGACCATCAACGGCGAAAAGGACCCGCCGGAAACGACAACCGGTGCCTACGGCGTGCGCAATGGCAAGCTCTGGATCCGGAGCGGTAAAAATGATCCGGGAAGCGCCCCCGAAGACGACGCAGGCCTCGCCATTCGCGGCGACTCGCTCGTCGGAGAGATCGGCTGGAGCGCGCGGATCGTTCTCAAGGGCGTCGGCGCGCCGCCCATGGCGTTCGTGCGGCAGAAAGCCCGGTAAGCGGGAACACAGCGCGCATCAGAAGTAGATCAGCTTCCGCAGCTGATTGCCGATGCGGCGCGAAAACTCGTCGCGCGACTGCCGCTTCCTTGCAACCACGTCTTCGCGAGACAGAAGTTTCTTGAAAGCGTTGGTCGGAAGAGTGCGCGTGAGCTGCCGCAGGATGGTGATGCGCGTGTTCAACTCCGGGAAATATTCCGCTACCTGTGTGAGCCCGGTCGTCTCCACGGTCCCTTCCGCCGGATTCGACGCCGGCCGCGTCTGGCCAACCCGGCGCGGCGTCAGCACCATCA
>DATLXE010000097.1:0-3391 GCA_035575795.1 Gemmatimonadaceae bacterium | reverse complement strand
GGTGAATATCCCTTCACGATCGTACCCCACGGCGGCGTTATCGTCATACCGCTGTCGGCAATGCAGCTCAGCATGAAATCGTCGGACGTGCGGATCTCCTCTGGCAACGCGGATCTCGACGAAATGTCCGGTGGTGGATTCTTTCGCGACTCAGTGACGCTCGTATCGGGCGCCACGGGCACCGGGAAGACGCTGACAGTCGCGCAATTTCTCCAGGGCGGCGTGACGAATGGCGAGAAGTGCTTGCTGCTCGCGTTCGAGGAGAGCCGGGACCAGCTCGTCAGGAATGCTCGCGGGTGGGGTTTCGATTTCCAAACCATGGAGAGCAAGGGGCTCCTCAAGGTCGTTTGTGATTATCCCGATGTTCAGGGATTGGAGGACTGGCTCGTCACGATCCAGGCAATCATCAACGATTTCAAGCCGAAGCGAGTGGCTCTCGACAGCCTGTCAGCGCTGGAGAACGTGGGGACGGCCAAGGCATTCCGCGAATTCGTGATCGGCCTGACATCCTTCATCAAGCACCAGGAAATCACGGGGATGTTTACCTCCACCACCGCCAGTCTCATGGGTGGAGACTCAATCACCGAATCGCATATCTCGACGCTGACGGATTCCATCATCCTGCTTCGTTATGTCGAGATGTTTGGTGACATGAAACGCGGTCTGACGGTGCTCAAGATGCGCGGCTCGTGGCACGACAAGGCGATCCGCGAGTTCACCATCGACAAGGGCGGAATGAAGGTGGGGCGCCCCTTCAGGAACGTCACCGGCATTTTGTCGGGCGCGCCAGTACACGTTTCGCCTTCCGACATCGAGCGGGTGTGGACGCAGTACGATGCGGATGTCACCGAGCGGCGTCGCTCGCATGGTGGAGCAACGGACGCGTCCTGATTCCCTCGCCGGCGAAGCGCGTGAGGTTGTGATTCCCGTCAAGGAAACAGGAGGGTCCCTACCGGGGCCCTCCTGTTTCTTTGTACCTGCAACAGCAATCGCTGCGATTCGGGGTAGCGGTCCGCTCGGACGACCTGCCAATCCAGGCCCGCCTAAGCGCGAGCCTCCGCCCTGCGCCGCAGTTGCATGCGCCGGCCGACGAGCAGCAGGAGGCAGGTGAGCAGGGGAGTGGCAAAGCCCGGCATGATGAGGCGCATGCCCGGAATGGCAAGGTCCGCCAGGGTATGCCAGAGAACGCCTGGAATCGCGGTGCTGAGGATGACCCAGAACCAGCCGTCGGGCCCGAGGTTGGGGACAGGGACCACCGCTCGGCCATTGGGAAACATCTGCACGGTGACGAAGGTGAGTTGCAGCGCCAGGGTTGCGATCATCACCGCGGTCGCAGCGGCCGTCGAGAAAGCACCCGAGACTGAGAGGCCACTCCACACGGACACTGCGATCACAATGGCCGCCACATCGACGACGAGCCCGGTGTACGCTGCCCCCCAGACGATGCGCTGAACGGTTTGCTGACTCATGGTATCCTGCCTGGTAAAGTGTGAACTGCCGTTAGCTTACGCATCGGCGTAACAAACCCAGAACGTCCCCCAGTACTCCCAGGTGACTCCGCCGTCATAGGAGATCTCCCAGTCCTCCAGCTTGCAGGATAAGCCTCCGCTGCCTTCACCGCCACCACCGCCGCCTCCGTCGTAACCACCGCCGCCGCCGCCGTCTGCGCAGTCATTAAACGAGGAGGCCGGCAACGTGCCAGGCGCCACGATCGTGCTTGGGAAAGGATTCGCAGCGCGCGCCCCGAGGGATATCGAAGTTGAAGGGGCGCCAGAAATTGAAGGGCTGGCAGACGTCACCGGATTAACGAGTGTGCCGCTCTGAGTTTTGCATCCGCAACTCCTTTCCGCTGCCGCACGGCAGTTGTTGTACAACATTTGAGCGAACGCGAGATTCGCTACCGCCAGGGCGTAGGCGGTGGACGCGCCCACGCAGCTGGCCACTACGATTGGACTTGGGACGAGACAGGCATAGGTCATCAAGGTCGCCGCGGCAACGAGCGCCGCGTCAGCCTTGTATACCCCGATCTGCTTGTCATAGCAGGAACTTTCCAGGTAGGTGTCAGTGCATACGTCGGTCAGGTAGCTCGACGCGCCGGTGGGGGGAGTGAGAAACGGATTGCCCCGCGGTGCGTAGTAGCTGCGCGATGCTATCGTGGGGGCGGTCACCTTCGCGCTGGAGAGAGAAGTCGCACAAGGCACCACCGGGAGGGCGTTGTTGACGGACTGACGGGTCTGCGTCACATGCTGATACGTAACCACGTCACGGTAGCGGCCGTCCGCGCTTGTTATGACCTGTCGCCCGAGCTGCCAGCGGACAGGCGTCCTCACCCAGGTCCGCTCCACCGTCAGGACCGTTTTGCCATCCTGCACTACGCGCAGCTTCGAGGCTGGAGCATCGCCCGCCCCCGTCATCTCGACGTCGCCGCCAGTCCCTGCGTCCCTTATGGTTTGCGTCCAGTCAGGCAGCGCTTTGCACATCGCCGTCTCATAACGTGCGGGGAGCGATACCGTAGGGCTCGCCAGGTGCGCGATGTCCAAGCGCGCGTTCTCAGTGGCGGCGGCGGGGTTAGAGAGTTGCGCCCCCCGTGCTCGCACCTGCGGTGTGAGAGTCCGCCTGGATGTCCGATGCACCGCCGCGACGCCGTCGTGCGCCGCGATGCTGGTCGTGCGCTCCATCAGCACGACATCGGGACTCACGGGGACGGTCGGGCTTAGGGAAGCCGGCGGTGCGGTGATGTTTTCACTGCATGAGACCAGGGCTGCGGCGAGAGCGACGCTAACAGCGCGTCTCGACGTAACGCCGATCAGGCCTCGCAGTGCGGCTGAAGGGTACGGAGATACGGAGAATTTCATTTCGACTCCTCTGCGGAATGAGGAGACATGTTAGGAACGCCCTCGGACGGCGGTCCCATCCTCAAAACGCCGCAAGAATCAACTCGCCGCAACTGCCTCAACAGCCAAGCTGTGCGCCGACTGCCAGGCCAGGCTTCACGGGTCAGTGCGTCGCCGGCTGCTCCTCGGGGAAAGTCTCCACCACGCGTCGCTCCAGGGCGATCACCTCCTGCTGGGACTCCCGCAGCGCGCTGGTCGCGGCCTCCAGCTTTACGCGCTCGGTTTCAAGAAATCTCTCGTAGGGCGCGACCACTTCGAGCAGCTGTCGTTCGTAGCGGCCAAGCTGCTCCTCGAATTTCGTGCTGAGAAGCGTAGCCAGGTCCTCGTTCAGCTTCGAGATTTTTTCTTCAAACTCTTTCACCAGCTGCTTGCGCCGCGCCGGGATGATGAGCCACCCGGCGATGGCGAACAGCGTGGCGGTGAGCACGCCGGTGAAGTCGAGCGCAGCAGTCGTGAAGGCGGCGACGAGAATGCTGCCAAGGCCAAGCGCGAGCACG
>DATLXE010000096.1:0-10490 GCA_035575795.1 Gemmatimonadaceae bacterium | reverse complement strand
GCCGGGCATGACGCGGTATTCGCCGACCTTGGTATCGTGTCGCTCAGGGATCGATTCGTCGCGGCGGCAAAGGAAGATCCGTTTACGCTCAAGCCCGATGTCCTGTTCGATATCCTCGATGCGACCACCGTGCGGCGCACGCGGCATTTCGTGCAGAAGTGGTATCCGCACGACACCGTCGACCTGAAAAGCGGCGAGCGTGTATCCATTCAGTTCCCGACACCAAACGTCGCCTCGGTTTCGTACGATCTGGACGAGGTGCTTCCTGGATTCTTCGAGGAGGTCGCGAGCGTCCTCCAGCCGGAGGAAGGCGATCCGCCGCTGACGATGGCACGCTATTCCCCCTCGCGATTCCGGGTGAGCGGCGAGAGCGACAGCCGTGAGGTCGCGCTCGTCGGTCTCATACGATCAGGTCTGCTCAAGCGATTCGAGTCGTCGGCGCATGCGTTCGCCATGACGCTTCAGCGGATGGTTCAGGGTCACGACACCTTCATGGATGCCCTCGACGAAGGGGTAATCCTCAACTCGGAGGCGTTGGCGCAGCTTGCGGAAACAGACAGCGACGAGGAATGGGAGGAGATACTCAGCCTCGGTGAGAGAATCGATACCGGAGAGGTCAATGTCTCGGCGCTACGGGGGGCGGTGGGCCGCGACCGCGACCTGCTCGAAGGGCTGCGGCTCAGGGCGGCAAGCGTATCGGCGGCCGCTGATCCCAAGCTGCAGCTGCTGGTGGACGAGCTGGTGTCGATCGTCCAGCACGCCGAAGAAGGCGCGACTTCCGAAGATGAGATAAGGAATCGCCGCAAGGTGATCGTGTTCTCGTATTTCGCCGACACGGTCCGCTGGATTCACGATCATCTTCTCGACGTCTTCGCATCGGATCACAGGCTGTCCGCGTACAGGGGCCGGATGGCCGTGGTGAGCGGCGACGATGAAGGGCGCAAATCCGCAGTCTATGGATTCGTTCCTGTGTCGAGCGAGGCACCCGCGGGCTATGACGAGGATAAGTACGATGTTCTGATCACAACGGACGTGCTCGCCGAGGGCGTCAACCTTCAGCAGGCGGGACGGATCCTCAACTACGACCTGCCGTGGAATCCCATGAGACTGGTGCAGAGACACGGCCGGATCGATCGGATTGGCAGTCCACACCGGAACGTGTACATCACCTGCGTGATGCCGGCACGGCAGCTCGAGGAGCTGCTCGCGCTCGAAGACCGAATCCGCCGCAAGCTCGCTCAGGCAGCGGCATCAGTGGGCTTGGACTCGGAGGTGCTCCCTGGCGTTGAATCGGTGGACAGATATTTCGCTGACGATGTCGCGGAGATCAGAAAGCTGCTCGAGGGAGATGCCACTCTTTTCAGTCTCGCGGGCGAGGACCCAAGAGCCCACTCCGGCGAGGAATACCGGCAGGAGCTGAGACGCGCGTTGCAGAATCGGGAGAGCGAGCTGCGCTCGCTGCCAGGGGGAGCGGGGTCCGGGTTAAGGCGAGGAAGCGAAGCAGGACATTTCTTCTGTGCGCGCGTCGACGACAAGGTCCTGATGCGATTTGTGCCGCTCGACCCGGCGCAGCCGCTGCGGCGGGACGCGCTCTCGTGTCTCAGGGTGATCACGTGCGATCCGGAAACGCCCAGAGTGCTGCCGGACGAGATGCGCGAAGCGGCTTATCCTGCATGGGATCGCGCGCGGGCCGACATTCTTTCCGAGTGGGCTCGCGCCGCTGACCCGGCGACGATGCAGCCGGCGATTCGACCACTCTTCAGGGCGGCGGCCGAGCACCTACGTCGGCACCGGCCTCCCGAGATGACTCTGGTTGACCAGACCCAGCTCATCGAATCACTCGAAGCGCCACGCAGCATGCGGGATGAGCGGGCCTTGCGGAAAGCCTTTCGTCCCGATGAGAACCTGGGAGAACAGGGAAGTCGCGAGATCGCACGCTTCGCAAAGGAACGGGGATTCCAACCTTGGAGACCACCGGAACCCCTGCCACCGATCGAGGCCGAAGATGTCAGCCTTGTAGTTTGGATGGCGATTATTGCTGAAGCCGGCCGCGCGATCTAGAAAGGCCGGGCCACGCAGCTGCGTTTTTAAGAGGATGTGCGCGAGACGCAATCCGAACAAACAGCGCGCTCCCCCGAAAACCGGTGCCTCATCTTCGCAACGAACGAACCGTGAAGGTGACTGTCGCATAGCGCCCGCTTGCAAGCGGTGCACACCCCACCCTTTCCAGCGGCGAAGTACACCCCGCACTTGTCACACTGCCAGGCAAACGTCGATTTGCGGAACATGGCCATCAGCGAAGCTCCAGTCTCTGGGTGCCCGTCCAGCTCTCGCCCGCCCTCAGCGCCACCGGCTGTGCGATCTGCGCCGACTCCACGCAGATCATGCGCAGATAGTCGTCGGGCGACATCCCCGGAACCTGCTGCGTCCACGGATTCCAGACGACGACATCCTCGAGACGGTCTGCCGTGATCGAGATGCGGCGATCGTCACCGTGCGCAATCTCCAGCAGCCCGGGAACGTTCGCGTAGATGCGATTCACCGGACCGCTCACAACGAGTGAGTCATCCGTGTCGCTGGCCTCTGCGTTCGCGCGATTCCTGTCACGGTAATTGATGCCGGACAGTCCTGTCACGCGCACGCGCCGCACGTCGCCAACCCTGAAATAGGTATGCAGCGCCGCGGTGAAGATCAGGTTGTTCTCGCCGCCGTTCTCAATTCGCAGGCATACCCTGAGCGATTTTTCTCCCAGCTCGACATTCACCCGCGCGATGAACGCGTGAGGCCAGAGCTCCCGCGTCTCGGCGCTGTCGCGCAGCTCGAAGGCGACGTGATCCCCGCCGCTGGCGGCGTCGTCCACCACTTCCCACTCCCTGTTTCTCGCGAAGCCGTGCTGGGGGAGCGGGCCGAGCCCGGCGAATTGCGGAAAGATCACCGGGATCCCACCGCGTATCGAATCGCCGCTGGTGAACGGGGCATCCGCGCCGAGGAACAGCGCCTCCTGGCCGCGTGCCGGAATCCAGGACGTTACATGCGCGCCATGCTGGTATATCTCGGCCGAAGCACCCGAAGCATGCGCGAGAACAATCTTGGAGAGCCCGTTCGATCCCGGGACCAGACGAGCGGACACCGGCGGCTAGCGGTTCGGACGGCCCGGCGGGGTGTCGCTCTTGAAGACGTCCTTATTGATCTGGATGAACTCCTTCATGTTGCCCGGCACGTCCTCTTCGGGAAAGATCGCGGTGACCGGACACTCGGGCTCGCAGGCACCGCAGTCGATACACTCATCCGGGTGGATGTACAGCTGATCCGGGCCCTCGTAAATGCAGTCGACGGGACACACATCGACGCACGCGCGGTCCTTCGTATTCTTGCACGCTTCAGTTATTACGTAGGGCATGGCCTTCCTGGCAGTACTTCGGTGACCTGAGCGAAAAATAGAGTACAAAGGTTGAATATCAACCTGCGGCGCGCTCAGTCTCTCCTACTTTCTCCACGGCGGAAGGTCGCCCGATTTTCGGTACAGATCGGGATTCTCGCGGTAGAGGGTGGTCGTCCGTCCGATCACCTGAACAACCGCCGCACCCGTGGCCAGCGCCAGCGCGTTTGCGACGTCCTTTGGCTTTACGTCCTCCTGCTTCCCCAGCTTCACCTTCACCAGCTCGCGCGTTCGCAACGCGTCCTCCAGCGATGCGATCAGAGCCGGAGTCATTCCTTCCTTTCCGAGGTGCACCGTCGGATCGAGATGATGCGCCTCGGCGCGGAGTCCTGCTCTCTCGCTCCCCTTCATCAGCGCCGCCTCGCCGGCTTGATCATGAATGGACGCACATCTACAGGAGTTCCGTTCCACCAATCCCTGTCGCGCCGCATCACCTGGTAATGGAGATGCGGTGTGTTGGGCGGCGCGTTGCCCGTCGTCCCGACGAAGCCGATCAATTCCCCCTCCTTCACGTCCAGTCCTTCCCTGACTCCCGACGCGTAACCATCGAGGTGCGCGTAGTAATGGATATAACGCCCGTCGGTGTCCACCACATATATCGTGATTCCGCCCGCGCCGCCGGTGGCGAGCTTGATGATGCGGCCGTCGGTCGTGGACAGCACCGGAGTCCCGCGCGGAGAAAGAATGTCGGTCGCCTGGTGAATCCGTCCACCGCTCCGCCTCTCGTGAAACGAATCAGCAAGGCGCGCTGCTGGAAATCCCTCGACAGGTACCATCAGCGGATGCTCGCGAAAGTACGCCGAGTCGGGCCCGGTTATCGAGGGCCGGGCGGGGATCAACACCGGCGCTTCCGCCGGCGAGGAAACCAGCACTCCATCGGCGCTCATCGGCAGGGCCTTGTCTGCCGGCTTGCTGGGCGCCGCGACCGGAGCGCGGAGGTTGACGCACATCGCCGCTACCACCATGAGCGCCGTCAGCGTGGCGGTTGCGCGAGCAACGCGCGCAACGCTGAAGCACCAGCCCGAATAGCGTTCGAGATCAGCCTGCGTGAACAAACTTCTGTCCGCTCTCCGTCGATCCCGCCTCGCTCTCCGCACGTTCGCGCGCCATTTGCGCGATTCCGTCCTCGATTGTTTTCGAGTGGTGCATCGAGCAGAACTTCGGCCCGCACATGCCGCAGAACTCGGCACTCTTGAAGTACTCGGCGGGCAGCGTCTCATCGTGGTATTCCTGCGCACGTTCCGGGTCGAGGCTCAGCCGGAACTGTTCCTTCCAGTCGAAGGCGTAGCGCGCACGCGACAGCGCGTCGTCCCGGTCACGCGCGCCTTTCCGGCCGCGCGCGACATCGGCCGAGTGCGCGGCGATCTTGTACGCGATCACTCCCTGCCGCACGTCCTCGGCGTTTGGAAGACCGAGGTGCTCCTTCGGCGTCACGTAGCACAGCATGTCCGAGCCGAACCAGCCGATCATTGCCGCGCCGATCGCGCTCGAGATGTGATCGTACCCGGGCGAAATGTCCGTCACCAGCGGCCCGAGCGTATAAAACGGCGCATCGCTGCACACTTCCTTCATGCGGCGAACGTTCATCTCGATCTGGTCCATCGGGATGTGGCCCGGACCTTCGACCATAACCTGGACATCACGCTTCCACGCGCGCCGCGTGAGTTCGCCGAGCGTGTCGAGCTCGGCGAACTGTGCCTTGTCGCTCGCGTCGGCAAGACAGCCGGGGCGGAGGCTGTCGCCGAGCGAGATGGTGACATCATATGCGCGGAGAATGTCGAGCACATCGTCGTAGCGCTCGTACAGCGGATTCTGCCGTCGGTGCGCCATCATCCACACCGCGTGAAGCGATCCGCCGCGGCTGACGATGCCGGTAACGCGGCCGTGCACGAGCGGGAGGTGCTCGATGAGAATGCCGGCGTGCAGCGTCATGTAGTCGACGCCCTGCCTCGCCTGGTGCTCGATCATGTCGAGCAGGTCGTTCGCGGTCAGCTCCTCGAGCTGCTTGTCCCACTTTCCATCGGGCCCGCCCTGCACCGCCTGATATATCGGGACCGTGCCGATGGGCACCGGCGATGCGGCGATGATCGCGCGGCGAATGCCGTCGATGTTGCCGCCGGTCGAGAGATCCATCACCGTGTCGGAGCCGTACTTGATCGCAATTCCCAGCTTCTCGAGCTCGCCGTTGACATCGGATGAGACGGCGGAGTTGCCGATGTTGGCGTTGATCTTCACGCGCGACACCTTGCCGATCGCCATCGGCTCGAGCGCGCCGGCCAGGTGGTGAATGTTGGCGGGGATGATCAGCCGGCCGACCGCGATCTCGTCGCGCACGAGCTCCGGGGCCAGCTCCTCACGCTCGGCCACGAATCGCATCGCGTCCGTGATCTCGCCCTGTCGGGCGTAGCGCATCTGTGTTCGTGCGGGGGTGCCCGTCGCTGCATCGGGCGATGGCGCCAGCGTTACTGCTTCCATTGTGTCGACTCCCTACGCCGGTGCTAACCGGATCAGGTTCTGAGGGACTATCTCAGCCGCGCGTTGCCGTCTCGAACGAACGGACCCTGCTGAAGCGCGCGGCACCCCTGTCTGTCTCTGAAGCTATCGGCTCGACGCTGCCGGTGTCAGTGGTCGGTCCGCACCGGCTACGGCGCTATTCGCAGCCCGGAACCATATGAAGCAGCGGAGCTGGTCGATAATGAGACTACCTCAATCCGATTGCTGCACCTGCATGGGCTGGCTCAGCCGTAGCGAGATTCGCCCGCCGTTGGGAACGCAGCCGTCAACCTTGGCGGTAACCGCGGCGGCGACAGCACCAGCAGCCGCCCCGGTGGCCGCGCCGATCACCGTCGACTTGGTCCTTCTGCCGAAGATCTGACCGGCGATTGCACCGATCGCCGCCCCGGTTGCGACCTTACGAGCATCGTCGCCACGCGTCGCATCGCGCACCTTATCAACCTGCGCGTAGGTGACCTCGGAGCTGACCGGATAGGTTCTTCCATTGAACGCGATCGAGCGGACGACGAACTCGAACTCAATGTTGTCGTTTGGATTGCTGCTGCGCTTCACCGAGCTGATCTCGATAATCGCGGTTGCGCCCGCGGGAATCGCGACACCATTCGAACCCTGCACGGATTCCGCCACGCTGGCGGTGAAACGGTCACCCACACCGCTGGTGTTGGTACACACACGCTGGCCGGAATACAGCGAGATCACCGACCCGCTGGCAATCGTGCCAAGCGTACCTTCCGAACCCGGCTCGCTCGTCGTGACTGTGTTGCCCCCCTCCGTTCGTGTAGGAGCGGCCGTCGGGTCAGGAGCAGGTGTTACTGGCGGCGTCACTGCGACGCGGCGCGGTGTGCGGCGGGGAGTAAGAATTTCCTGGGGCGTCGGCGCGGGTCGCCGCTCCACAGTTCTTGGCTCTGCTTGCCGGACAACCGGCTCACTCGTTACCGGTACGTCCTTCAGCTGAGGCTGGGCAAGCGTATCGGCGTTCGCGAGGTCAAGGTCGCGAGTAAGGCTGCTATCCTGGGCGAGCATGTCATCCGACTTGTCGCTCGTTTTGCAGGCGCCGAGGGTAAGGGCGGCAGCAAAGAGGACCGGCGTGGCGATCCTCGAGAGTATGTTGTCCATTATATGTCAGACGAGCGAGGGTGCGGCCAGGTCAGTCGCACCCTCTCGTTGTCTTATCGGCCTGCGATGCGGCCGGGAAGTCTGCCGGCTGGGAACGTTGCTCCACCGCCACTGGTATTCCTGCCCGCCGGGAACGCGCCACCGCTACGTGGGAAACGGTTCGTCGGGAAGGAGGCGCCAGCGCTGCGCGGGAGACGGTTCGTCGGGAATCCGCCGATCGTCTCCGGCATTCTGCGTCCAATGCTTATCATCGTGCCGCCGTTGCGGCGGCGCCCATCGGTGCGCGGGTCACAGTGATCGATATCGCCCGACGAGCCGCGAATCACGGAGCCGAGAATGACGCCCACTATTTCGCCGGTGCTTGGTCCGCGTCCCATCGATCCTTCGTTACCACCAGGGTACGAAACCAGAACCGGCTGCGGACGCGGTGATACAGGCGCCGGATCCACGGCCACTGGAGCCTCATCCACCGGCGTCATCTCATCTTCCGACACGTCCGCCTCGGCCTCGGCGACAACGCGCTGCGGCGGAGACTTGGGTACGGGCTTGTGGCGCCTTACGCGCTGCGACGGGGCGGCCTTCCGGGCCGGCAGGTCGGTGCGCTCGATCGCCGAAACGACCTGTGCACCGGCCGTGTTCGCGCCGGCGAGATTGATTCCCTCGGACGAGAACGCGAGTTCGAGATCCCTTTTCAGGTCGTCGTTCATGACGTCCTTCTTTTCACCACTGCAAGCGGCGAGAAATATCGCGCCCACCGCAGCGATCAACAGCTGACCCTTACGCACCGTTCCTCCTTTCCCTCAACGGGAAATGGCTCTTCGACATCGATTGTTACACCCACGCGGAGAAAACGCTCTGCCGGTATCGCGCAAAAAGGCAACGGTCGCGCCAGACACTTCACCCACTGAAAAGGGCACTCAACGTTCAGTGCTGTCATCCGCCGGGGACAAGCTTGTCCAGCGCACGGGACAGCGGTAGGTTCGCGGGATGGCGAAGATTTCCTGGCTGCGACGCACGCTTTTCGGATGTGCGATCATTGCTATCGTCCCCGCGGTTCCGGCCTGCACTCAGCGGACCGACTCGCCAACCGCCGCGGAGCAGAAGGCGATTGCAGATACGCTGAAGGCGATGGTTGTTTCAGCGTACGACCTTTCCAAGCCTGATCCGGTTGCGAGCCTGATGGGACTTTACCCGGCTGACCGCCGCGTGCTTTCCGCCAGCGGAGGGCGCGTGAGCACGACCCGACCCCAGCTCGAAGAGCAGATCAGGGCGTTCTGGACCTACGTCGGTTCCAACATGCAGCAGCCGAAGTGGGAATGGGTGACGATGTACGTTGACGTGCTCTCATCGGACGCCGCCGTCCTGACGAGCACCTACCGCGTGCCGCACACCACGCCAGCGGGCCGGCCCCACGTGGTGGGAGGGGCCTGGACGGCGGTGTTCGCAAAGAGGGGTGGGAGGTGGGTGATCATTCAGGAGCACCTTTCCGATGCTCCACAGCCGTAACTGATCCACTGAATGTTTCACAACTAGCAACTAACGCTCTATGCTTCTCGCAGCACCCATCTGTGTCTCTCTCAGTTACAGTTTGCCGTGGTTACTCGCCGCTCTCCCCACCCGAATCCAGCGAGCCGCGCAGCTGCTCATTGAGCTCGCCCGCCCCGCTCACAATCGACCGCCAGCTCATCTCCTGCCCCCGGCGGAACCCTTTCTGTGTCACCTTCACCCCTTCAGGCGAGATTGCGACCATGTAGGCCTTTCCATCGATATCGATCTCGCGCTTGAGCACCTTTTCAAGTTTCGTAGCCATGCCCCCTCCGGGGAATTGTGTGGTGGCGATAAAATATGACGGGATGGCTCCAGCTTCGAGGCCCCCCGAAGCGGTTAGTGTAGCCTCCAACGGGCTCGGTCGTCTATAACACGCTCAAGGGAGACCCTATGGCCGCACCAGTTCAGGGCGACGAAACCGCCCACCTCATATACGAATTCGAGCGTCGCGCCTACCCAGTGAGGAATTCCGTTCTCACCGTTGGGCGCGACGCTGGAAGTCACCTTCTCATTCGTGAGCCCGCCGTTTCGCGGAACCACGCCGAGCTCAGGGCGGAAGATGGGAAATTCGTGCTCCATCCGTGCGGCGTAAATCCCACGAGCGTCAACGGAACGCCGCTGACTGAGGCGCGGGCGCTCGCCGAGGGCGACAAGGTGGAGATCGGGTCGGCGATTCTGACTTTTACGAATCGCCGCCTTCCGCTGGGAGTTGCGGTAGTCGAGCCGGCCGTTGCGTCCACCCGCGACAAGGACGCCGGGACGCGCCGCAACACCATCAAGCACCCGATTCTCAACACGACGGCGCCCGAGCCCGAGGAGATCAGCCGGTTCTCGCCAAGAACGCTGCTGATCGCAATGGTGATCATCGCCATTGTCGTGTACTTCCTCGGCAGATGACCTGACTGCGCTTTGAAATACAAAAGGCGGAGCACATTGCTCCGCCTTTTTTTTCATCGCGCTCGTGGGTCAGCCCGCGGTATTGTCCGCAAACCGGGCCAGCACCATC
Source organism: Gemmatimonadaceae bacterium (assembly GCA_035575795.1). GTDB lineage: Bacteria > Gemmatimonadota > Gemmatimonadetes > Gemmatimonadales > Gemmatimonadaceae > UBA4720. The sequence continues at coordinate 867 of DATLXE010000096.1, read as the reverse complement.
TCCTCGAGCCGTCGCTTGAGTGGTTCGAGCTCGATTCTCTCGAGTACGTCAGCGGCGAACGCATAGGTAAGAAGGGTGCGCGCGCTCTCGCGGCCGATGCCGCGGCTGTTGAGGTAGAACATCGCCATTTCGTCGAGCCGGCCGATTGTCGCACCATGTGTGCACTTTACGTCGTCGGCGAAGATCTCGAGTTGCGGCTTGGTGTCGACGCGCGCCGTCTTCGAAAGCAGGAGATTGTTGTTGCTCTGCTTGCCGTCGGTTTTCTGCGCCTCGGGGTGAACGTAGACCTTGCCATTGAATACGCCGTGCGAGCGTCCATCGAGAATGCCTTTGTAGACTTCGTGACTCGGGCAGTTGGGCGCGACGTGTTCGATGCTGGTCTGCTGGTCGAGGTGCTGAGTGCCGCTACCGAGGTAAAGGCCGTCGAGCGTGCACGTGGCGGCGTCACCTTCCAGAGTCGTGTAGATGTTCGTTCGTGCGAGCGCGCCGCCGACCGCAAACGAGAAAGAATTGAACTGGCTGTTGCGCGCCTGGCGCGCCTGTGCCGTTCCGACGTGAAACGCGCTCTCGCTCTCGCGCTGAATTTTGTAGTGATCGATGCGCGCGCCTTCGCCGAGGTGAATCTCGGTGACCGCGTTGGTCAGGTACGGAGCGTCGCCGAGCGACACGTAGCTTTCCACGACCGTCGCGCGCGAGTGGCGCGCGGCGACGATCAGGTTTCGTGGATGAGTCACCATGTCCGCTCGTCCGGTGGACACGAACATCAGATGGATCGGCTCCCGCACCACCGCGTCCGCGGGCAGCTCGATGAACGCGCCGTCACCGATGAAGGCGGTGTTGAGCGCCGTGAACGCGTGCTGCTCGAAC
>DATLXE010000095.1:0-1703 GCA_035575795.1 Gemmatimonadaceae bacterium | reverse complement strand
CTGCGTGTGCAGCAGGCGGTTCATGATCAGCGCCGCCTCGATCGTCTTGCCGAGTCCCACTTCGTCGGCGAGCAGCCACCGCACCGGCATCCGCAGCGTCGCGCGCTCGGCCACATGCAGCTGGTGCGGGAACAGGCGCACGCGCCCGCCGAGGAACGAGCCGAGACCGTCGGCCTCGCGTGTCGCCAGCAGGTGCAGGATGTCGAGACGCGTCAGGAAGTCATCGGTGTCGTCGATCTCCCCTGCTGCCAGGCGCTCGATCAGCGACAGCTCGCGCCGCCGGGACTTCCCGGCCTTGGGGATCAGCGCGTCGCTCGTGACCGCGAAGCGGAGCGTTGCGCCCGGAAACTGGACGACGAGCACGCGCCCTTCGATGGCGGTGACGCGTCCGGTGCCGAGTTCGGGATTGAAGCGGTGGATGAGATCGTCACCCACCGACCAGGTGTGCACACTGACGATCGTAACGCACGGCCTCGGTTCGACCGCTCGTGACGAGCCTGTTGCCTCCTGCCCTCGCTAATGCTTCCTATCCACATTGCTGCGATAATTGACGCATGGATTCCGCAGCGAAACGGCGCGAGCGCATGCAGGTCCGGGTCTATCCATCGCTGGCCGCGCAGGATCGCGATGACCCCCGGTTCTGGGCCGCCATGACCGTTGACGAACGCGTTCTGCAGGTGTGGAAATTGAGCGAGGCGCAATGGCGCCTTCGCGGTGCGTTCCCCGATGAATCAGGATTTCCTCGATCTGTTGCGCGCGTTCATCGACCGTAACGTGCGGTTCATGATCGTCGGCGCGTACGCGCTCGGGGTGCACGGCCGGCCGCGCGCCACCGGCGATCTCGACGTGTGGGTTGACGCCACTCCCGAAAACGCCCCGCGCGTCATCGAGGCGCTGGCGCAGTTCGGCGCGCCGACGTCGGAAGTGACAGTCGACGACCTCAGCCGGCCCGGCATCGTCTTTCAGATGGGCCTGCCCCCGATGCGCATCGACGTGCTGACCGAACTCACGGGACTCACGTTCGCCGAAGCGTGGCCCGCCCGGATCACCGCCAACTTCGGGCCCGTGACGGTCGATGTCATCGGACGCGAGGCCTTCATCAGAAACAAGCGCGCGACCGGCCGCGCCAGAGATCTCGGAGACGTGGAAGCGCTGGGGGAGTAACGAGCCTTGCCGAGCGCCGCCGCGCCCGGTCCTTTGAAGGTCTCTAACCTGCACTCAACACTTCACGCCGAACTCCGCCGGCTCGTACGCCAGGTTCGGCGCCAGCCACCGCTCCGTCACCTCCAGCGCCTCCTTCTTCCGCCGCGCGTAGTCCTCGAGCTGGTCCCGGCCGATCCGGCCGACGTTGAAATACTTCGCCTCCGGGTGTGAGAAGTACAGCCCGGACACCGACGCCGCGGGCGTCATCGCGGCGCTCTCGGTCAGGTCGATCCCCGCCTTCCGCCCGTCAAGGACGTCGAACAGCTTGAACTTCTCGCTGTGGTCCGGACACGCTGGGTAGCCGTATGCGGGACGGATGCCGCGGTAGCTTTCGGCGACGAGCTCGGCATTCGAGAGCTTCTCCTCCGCGCCGTATCCCCAGTCCTTGCGCGCCTGGGCATGCAGGTACTCGGCGAACGCCTCGGCGAGCCGGTCGGCGAGCGCCTTGACCATGATCGCGTTGTAATCGTCATGCTGCTGCTCGAACTGCTTCGCGAGCT
>DATLXE010000094.1:0-1652 GCA_035575795.1 Gemmatimonadaceae bacterium | reverse complement strand
GCCATCATCGAGTTCGATGATGCGCGCGGCTTGACGGAGTACCTGCAGCATCCCGCCCACGCCGTCGTGGGTGACCTCTTCTCGACAGCCGCCGAACGCGCGTTGGCCTACGACTTCGATCTCACCGACGCGACGGATCCTGCGCTCGCGGAACCTTCCGTCAGGCATCCAGGTTGATGCGCCGTGCGCGGAGTAAGATCTCCATGAATGTTCCTGGTGTGGACGGTCATCGTCGTGCTCATCCTGCTGACGGGGCTTTACGTCGCGGCCGAGTTTGCGGTCGTCAGTGCGCGCCGAAGCCGGCTGCGGAGACTGGCAGAAGACGGTAACTCGCTGGCGGCCAGGATCCTGCCCGTCCTCGAAGACCCGGCCGAGCTCGATCGGTACATTGCGGCATCCCAAATCGGGATTACGCTCTCCAGCCTGATCCTCGGCGCGTACGGGCAGGCGACGCTCGCGCCGCGCCTGGCGCCGTTGTTGGAGCGTTTCGGCGGCCTGGAAGCTGCCACCGCAGAATCGACGGCGGCGATCACGGTGCTAACCCTCCTCACGGTGCTCGCCGTGATCATTGGAGAACTGATCCCCAAGTCCCTGGCACTCCAATATCCGACTCAGACCGCCATCTGGACCGTCATCCCGATGCAATGGTCGCTGAAGGTGTTCAGCTGGTCCATCGCATTCCTGAACGGAAGCGGAAACCTGATCCTCCGCGCGATGGGGGTCCCGGCGACAGGGCACCGGCATGTGCATTCGCCGGATGAGATCGAGCTTCTGATCGCCGAGAGCCGGGACGGCGGTTTGCTCGAGCCCGAAGAGCAGGTACGCCTGCACCGGGCGCTTCGGCTCGGCCTGCGAACCGCCGCGCAGCTGATGGTGCCCGGTGAGCGGCTTGCCTCCGTCGAGGCGGCCACCCCTTTCGCGCAGATGCTGCGAGTCGTCTCGGATAGCCCCTTCAGCCGGCTGCCGGTCTACGAGCGGTCGCCCGAAAATATCATCGGCGTCCTGCATACGAAAGACATCGTCACCGCCTTCATCGGACAGGTCCGGTTGACGACGGCCGCACTCCTTCGTCCGGCGGTGAAGGTGCCCGGCGACCTTGCGGCAGACCGGCTGCTGGCCTTCCTCAGAGAAAAGCGAACGCACCAGGCCTTCGTCACAGGTCCGGACGGTGCAGTCGTCGGCCTGGTCACGCTCGAGGACGTCGTCGGAGAGCTCCTCGGCGGTGTCGCCGATGAATTCAAGGGCGTTCGCCGCAAGGGGCGCGCATCGTGATCGCGTTCCTCATCAGCGCCGCGCTCATCCTCCTCAATGCCATCTTCGTCGCCGCGGAGTTTGCGATCGTCGGCGTGCCCAAGGCGTCCATCGACCGGCGCGCCGCCGAAGGCAACGCACTCGCCAAAGCGGTCCAGGCGGTCCTGAGGGATCCCAAAGCGCAGGACCGGTACATCGCGACGGCGCAGCTTGGCATTACGGTGGCGAGCCTCGGGCTGGGGATGTACGGCGAGCACGTACTGGCCGACGGCATCTACGACCTGCTTGGCAAGCCCGGTGTGCCGGCGATGTTCGCCTCGCACACGCTCGCCAGCGTCGTCGCGATCTCGATCCTCACCTACTTCCACATCGTCGTCGGCGAGATGGTGCCCAAGTCGCTC
>DATLXE010000093.1:0-6619 GCA_035575795.1 Gemmatimonadaceae bacterium | reverse complement strand
GATCTTTGGCAAGAAGAGGATGTTGCCGGCAGGCGTGATCGATCGAGTCGACCGAGATGACGAGAAGGTGTATGTCAACCGGAGCAAGGACGAGATCAAGGACGCTCCCGAGTTCGATAACACCACGTCTCGGCAGGACGGGTACCGCGACGAGGTCGGTAGCTATTACGAGCGCGGCCCGACCGGTTCCCGCGGGCCAACGGACATCGATCCCGTCTAGCTTTTTTTGGGACTGCGCAGGGCGATCGCGCGTGTAGCGATCGTCCTGCGTGTTATGTAGATCAGCGCAGCGGAACGAGGTGTCCCTTGTTCCAGCGAATCGGATCGTCGATCCCCAAGAGCCGCGCTAACGGAGTGTGTGGCCCAAATAGTTCTGGCAGGCGACTCCTTGCTCACACCTGCTCGGAGGACATTCCTGAACGCTGGCCCACGACGTGATGCTTTTGCTCCAGCCGCCGGCTGGCATCTGCGGACGGGCACCGCGCATGCGTCCCCGGCGTCTCGCTGCTCGCAGGTGACGAGCACTGCCTCGACGACACGCTTCCGCGACTGCCTCGAATGCCTACCGCAGCGGACGGTCGCAGCGATGCGCGCGACAGACATCGCGATCAAGATCACAGTGGCGCTGGAGCACCCGATCCGCGTCGGCCACACATGCGGATGGCCTCCGCGCATCACCCGCCGCAGGGTCCTAGCCGGGTTCGAGTGCCTGCCCGGGCGGATCGGAATTTTATCAGTGCCAGACGCGCGTCGGCGTACGTGAGGTCTTCGTCTTCATCGTCTTCGGCCGCGCCGTTCCGACGCATCGCCAGTTGAACGGTGCGAACGCTGAGCTACAACGCGCGCGGCTCGGCTAAGGATCGCCACGTGACATTCGCGCACTCTGGTCCGCGCGAGCCGCCTGAGCTGAAGGAATCGCCCGCAACATCTCGCCGACACCGCTCAGGAAAGCACGCGCTCGAGCGCCGCGCGATCCGTCGGCTCGCCGTGCGCGGGCAGCACGAGCTCGACCGGCAGGTCGAGCAGGGGACGGAGCCGTCCGACGACATCGTCGTGCGTCACGTGCTTGCGACCGCCGAGCTGGATGTCCAGCCCGTCGCCGAAGTCGGAGAGCGAGTCGCCGGTGACGATCGCGTTGATCGACGGCAGCCAGAGGATGAGATCGTTGTCCTCGCGGCCCGCGTACGCGCGGACGCCGAACGGCCACGCTCCGGGACCGTGGAAGTGTCCTTCGCCTTCGCCCGTGCGCAGCCAGGCGAGATCCTCACTCTCCATGCCGCGCACGCGGTCGGGGTCGACGCCGAACTTCTCGACCCAATCCTGCCAGGTGTCCGCGGGCGGCGTGTGCACCGGGAGTCCGAGCGGGCGGGCGTCGCGCTCGTGGTACGGCGCGGTCAGGATGACCGCGGTCGCGCGCTCGCGCAGCTCGTCGGGAACGGACAGCGGGTCGAACAACAGGAAGTCGTCGCCGAGCCCAATCGCGTACGACGAGACGAGCTCGGGCCACCACTGCTCCTCGTCCCAGTCGGGATGCGGCGATTGCCAATGCCAGACACCGGGACGCAGCTCACGCATGGGCGCGATGCTATGTGGTGCGGGATGGAGAAGACAAATCACATCGACTCTTTCGTCGCCACCGTCGGCGAACCAAAGACAGGCTCAGGTGACATTCGCGAACGCTCGCCCAGGCAAGCAGTCGCCCTGGCTTGCCCCGAGGCGACGCCACGTCTGAGCATAGGATTGCCGGGTGGCCAGCGCTGCCGTAGCCTCACCGAGCCGTACGCTCGGCGGCCTCGTCCGCTACTTCGCGCGCCTTGGGACGATGGGCTTCGGTGGGCCGATAGCGCTGTGCGGCTACATGCACCGCGACCTCGTCGAGGAGCGTGCGTGGTATTCCGAGGAGGAGTATCAACAGGGGATGGCGATCTCCCAGACGATGCCGGGACCGCTCGCCGCGCAGCTCGCGATGTGGCTCGGATACCTGGAGCGCGGCTGGCTAGGCGCTCTTGCCGTCTCGCTGCCGTTCGTTCTCGCCCCGTTCCTGATCGTGACGGCTATCGCGATCTTCTACGCCCGCTACCAGGGACTGTGGTGGGTGCAGGACGTCTTCTTCGGCGTCGGCCCGGCGGTCATCGCCATCATCGCGATCGCCTCCTACAAGCTCGCACGCGCGACGAACAAGCGAGACCCCATTCTGTGGGCGATCGCGGGCATCCTCTGCGCGGTTACTGTGATCGCGGGCGCGGAAATCGCCTGGCTCTTCGTCCTCGCCGGCGTGTTCGGGGCGTTCTACTACGGGGGCGGGATGCCTCGCCTCTCCCGCGGCGCGGCTGCAGCCGCCTCGCCGTTGCCGCTCTTCGTCGTGAATGGATTCGCGTGGATGGGTGCCGGCGGATCGTTCGGCACGCTCACGCTCTTCTTCATCAAGGCGGGCGCGTTCACGTTCGGCTCCGGGCTCGCGATCGTTCCGTTCCTCCACGACGGCCTCGTCGATGAGTACGGCTGGCTTACCGAAGCGCAATTCGTCGACGCCGTCGCGATCGGACTGATTACGCCGGGGCCGGTCGTGATCATGGCGACCTTCGCCGGATACCTCATCCATGGCGTCCTCGGAGCAGTCGTCGCAACCGCAGCAGTCTTTGTCCCCGTCTACCTCTTCGTCGTCGTCCCAGGCCGCTTGTTCCGCCGCTACGAGAACCACCCCCGCCTCCAGGGATTCGTCAAGGGCATCACGGCAGCCGCAGCGGGAGCAATTGGCCGGAGCCGCCATTGATCGCGCGGCAGACGATCGCCGGCGTCCTCTCAATCCTGATCGGCCTCGTCGCGCTCGGACTGCTGCTCCAACGGCGAGTCAAGATTCCAGAGCCTGTCTTGGTCGCCGTCGCGGCCCTCGCAGGGTTAGCCCTTCACGACGGTTAGAAATCAGGTATCTCGCCTCAACTGAGACCGATTCGTTCTCAGGGGACATTCCCGGACGCTGGCCCATCCGGGCCTGTCTACTCAGCGACTGGAGCTTACTCGGCGTCAGGAGCCGGTCGGCTCAAACTCGCTTTCGGTTCGCCCTAGCTAGCCAATCAAAGAAACATCGTGGTGGAGGGCCTTTGAGGCCCTCCACCACGCGAACAGGATCGGTTAGGCGCCGTTGGCCTTGAACTTGGCGAAGAGGGCGAGTACCGGATCGGGGCAGCTCTTGACGAACCCGGTAGCCAGAACGGCCGCGACGATCTCCGAGGGCTTCTTGCCCGCGTCGAAGGCGCTCGGGAACGGCGATGCCTTGGTGATCAGGTTGAGGTAGGCCGCGTGGCGGGCCTCGACCGTTGCGATCTGCGCGCCGGCCTGGAGGTTGTCGCCCGCGTCGACGTAGCGGATCGCGCCGTCGTAGGCCATCACTCCAGTGTTCTCCAGGGTGCGGGCGGTGAGCAGGAAGGTGCCGAAGTTCGTCAGACCCTTACTGAAATCGAACACGCATGCAGGGGCCGCCGAGCTGCCAAGAGCGCCCTGGAGGAACTTGACGTGCGTGACCTCGTGGTCGCGGATCGCACTCAGGTACCCATAGGCGGTGCTGCGAACACGGCCGTTGAAACCAGCGAACTGCTTCGCTCCCGTCACCGCTGCGCGCTTGAACTTGCCAGCACTCCCCGGCACACCGGTCGGCAGCGCCTGCCTGCCGCTCCCCAGCGCCTGAACATAGAACGCCGCCTCCAGGTACTCCAGCGTCAACGCGAAGTTGAGCACGTCGACGTCGGTGATCGCCGTCGGGTTGTCATGCCCCGCACGGGCTGTCCCGGCGCTTGCGCCCAGAAGGACACCGCCACCGACGAGCGCCGCGCCACTTATCCCCGCCTTGCGCAGGAACGCCCCACGCGTGTCCGACCGCTCAGTCATAGCGACCAAATCGTCCTTCGACATTCGATACCCCAATCTGTACTTGCCGCTCACCGCTAACGATCGCGAACTCTCGATATTTACGAGCCAGCAGCGGGCAAAACCTCGCCCACATATTGTTTACAACAATAGATCTTGCTGAAGCTCGGCCCCCGACGGACCTTCAGCAGGCGACGAATAGATCGTTCGAGGGACATTCCCGCACACCGGCAGGCGAGCGGGTCTTGGCGAGAATGGTGGTATGCCAGCACCAATCCCGCCGGCCGCTGACCTCCTAGCGCGCCTGCGACAGATACGACGACGCCAGCAAACGCTGCTCGTCGGCATCGACGGGCGTGGCGGGTCCGGCAAGAGCACGCTCGCGCGGCAACTTGAACGCGCGGCCCCCGACGTGACCGTCGTGGAGTTCGACGACTTCTATCTCCCACTCCGTGAGCGGGAGGCGCTAGCCCTGCGGGGCATAACGGAGATCGGTGGCAACTTTGACTGGCGACGGCTGCGAGAGCAGGTGCTCGCGCCGCTCTCCCGGGACAAGGACGCGGCGTATCAACGCTACGACTGGCCCCGCGATGAGCTGGCGGAGTGGCACTCCGTCCCATTGGGCGGGATCTCCCTCATCGAGGGCAACTACTCCACACGCGCAGAGTTGTTCGCCTTCTACGATTACACGCTCTGGATCGACGCACCGCACGATCTGCGGCTAGAGCGAGGTCTCCGGCGCGGCGGCGCGGACAAGCGAGAACGCTGGCTCACAGAGTGGATGCCCGAAGAAGAGCGCTACCTCGTAGCGGAAGATCCGATCAACCGTGTCCACCTCGTACTTGACGGAAGGGGCTGACCTTCCTGTGTCTCAGCGGACATTCCCGGACGCTGGGCCAGGCGACTCCCTGGAACCGCCCAGGCAACGACACCCTTAGGATCGCCCCATGAACGTCTCGCTGAGGCCGCTCGAGGACCGGGATCTCGACACGATCTATCAGCAAGCGACGGATCCGGAGTCAATCCGAATGGCCGCCTTCACAGCCGCGGATCAGACCGATCGCCGTGCGTTTCTCAACCGGATGTCGCGCCTGCGGGCCGACACGAGCGTCTCGTACCGAGTCATCGATGTCGACGGCGCAGTCGCTGGAACGATCGCGTCCTTCCGAATCGACGATCAGCCTGAGGTGACCTACTGGGTAGACCGAGCGCAATGGGGGAAAGGCATCGCGAGCGCAGCACTACAGATTCTTCTTGCCGAGACCGTCGAGCGTCCGTTGTACGCCCGTGCGGCCTCGGACAACGTCGGTTCGCTTCGAGTCCTGGAGAAAGCTGGGTTCCGACGCTTTGGCGTCAATCGCGACTTCGCACCCGGCCGCGGTGAGGACATCGAGGAAACGATCCTGCGCCTCGACTGAGGTAGGAACGGAACTGTGTGTGTGTGTCGTCATAGGCCTTCCGCGCAACCGGCCAGTTTTGACGGGACACCGATGACTTCCGGGCGGCAGTGGCGTCTGAAGCACTAGCGACAGGCCACGACGACCCGAGGGCAAGGGGTTCTTGATCATGCGGAAGCTGATAGCGACAGTGTTCAACTACTCGCTCGACGGCCTTCTCGCCGACGAGGGCACCGAGTTTTGGAAGTTCTGTTTCGACCTGCCCGAAAACCGTGAGCCCGACGACCCGGCGCAACTCGACTTTCTCCAGAGCGCGTACGCGCACATCATGGGCCGCACCGCCTACGAGAGCATCGCCGGGGGCATGACGAGGGCCACCGACCATCCGTTCGCTCCTATCCTGACCGCCGCGCGCAAGGTCGTCTTCTCCCGGACACTGAGGACCGCCGACTGGGCCAACACCACCATCGCCGCTGGTGACACGGCAGAAGAGATCGACAAGCTCAGGCTGGGCGGCGACGGCCACATCGTGGTCTGGGGCGGCGTCAGCTTCTGGCGGTCGCTGATGCGGCTCGACCTGATCGACGAGCTCCAGGTGAGCTTGTTCCCCTACATTGCGGGCGAGGGCACCCGGCTGTTCGACGGCGTCCCCGAGTCCTACCGGCTCGACCTGGTCTCCAGCACCGCCTCCAGCAATGGGATCGTCGAGTTGCAGTACCGGCGGCACCGCTAACTCACCATGACCAAGGTAATCGCACTCATGTCGATGTCTCTCGACGGGTACGTCGCCGACGCGAACGACGGGGTCGCCGAGGTCTTCGACTGGTACTTCTCGGGCGACGTCGATGTCCCCACAGCGAGCGGGGGCTCGGGAATGACGTTCCGCGTCTCGGCGCCGAGCGCCGACCACCTGAGGGGCTTGATGGCTGAGATCGGCGCGATGCTGACCGGTCGGCGCACGTTCGAGGCCGCCGGTGGCTGGGGCGGCCAGCACCCGTGGGACATACCCGCCTTCGTCGCCACCCACGCCGTGCCCGACGGCTGGCCACTGCCCGGCTCGACAGTCCAGTTCGTCACCGACGGCATCGAAAGCGCCGTTGCTCGAGCGAAGTCGGCCGCCGGCCCGAAGTCCGTGGGAGTGCACGGCGCCGAAACGATCCAGCAGTGCCTCGACGCCGGGCTGCTCGACGAGATCCACATCGATCTGGCTGCCGTGCTGCTAGGCGCAGGAGTGCGGCTGTTCGACCACGTCGCGAACACACCGGTCGTTCTCGGGAATCCGACAGTCATCGCCGGTGTGGGCGTCACGCATCTGCGCTACCCCGTGCACACGCCGTAGAGAAGAGGGCCGACTCGGT
>DATLXE010000092.1:0-2384 GCA_035575795.1 Gemmatimonadaceae bacterium | reverse complement strand
CGGCGCGCGATCGAGCGGGCCGACATCTGCATTCTCGTGCTCGACGCTGTGGAGGGCTTGCACAACCAGGATCTAAAGATCGCGTCGCTGGCGTGGGATTCAGGACGCGGCCTGATTGTCGTAGTGAACAAGTGGGACCTCAAGGAAAAGGATGTGAACACCGCCGCGAAGTTCGAGGTGGAGTGCGCGGAGAAGGCTCCGTTCCTGAAGTTCGTCCCCTTTGTCTTCACGTCCGCGCTCAGCGGACAGCGCGTGACGAAGATTCTCGAGCTGCTGATCGAGGTCGACGCCGAGCGTCACAAGCGAATTTCGACGTCGCAGGTGAACACGACGCTCGAAGACATCATTGGACGCAGGCAGCCGCCCCAGGCAGCGGGCCGCGAGATCAAGCTCAACTATGCGACGCAGGTCGAGACGGCGCCGCCGGTGATCGCGGTGTTCGGCAACAACCCCGACCTCGTGCAGGAGCATTACGTCCGCTATCTGCACAACGGATTCCGCGAAGCGTGGGGGTTTCGCGGAAATCCGCTCCGCATAATCATGCGCCGTAAGTCGGCATAGAATGTCGCCGGGTTACGGCGTTCTCATTGCCTACATTGCCGGTTCGATTCCGTCCGCCTATCTGGCGGGGCGGGCGAGGGGTGTAGATCTCAGAAAGGTTGGCTCCGGAAATCTTGGCGCGACAAACGTCGCACGTGTGCTTGGCGCAAAGACAGGCGCGGCCGTTTTTCTGGCCGATTTGCTCAAGGGATTTCTGCCGGTGTTCTTCCTGCCCCGCTTCGCCGAAACGCTCAGGCCGGAGCTTTGGGCGCTCGCATACGGGGTGGCGGCAATCATCGGTCATGTGAAGCCGGTCTTCCTGCTGGGCAAGGGCGGAGGGAAGGGAGTAGCGACGGCGAGCGGTGTGTTTCTCGCGCTTGCACTGGTTCCGATGCTTATCGCTCAGGTCGTGTGGGCGGCGGTATTCTACGCAACGCGGTACGTGAGCCTGGCCTCACTTGCCGGAGCGGCGGTGCTGCCGATCGCGATACTGGCGGTCTCACGCGATCCCCGGTCACCGGTATTTCTCGCGGCGCTCGCGATTGCCGCATTCGTATTCTGGACGCACCGCGCCAACATTGCGCGACTCCGTCGCGGCGAGGAGCATCGCTTCGTGAAAAAGGCGGAGGCTTCCTGATGCAGTGCGCTGTCATCGGTGCCGGCGCGTGGGGCAGCGCGCTCGCCGACCTGCTCGGGCGCAGCGGACACGATGTCAACCTCTGGGCGTTCGAGGCGGATGTCGTGGAATCGATCAACTCGCGCCGTGAGAATGTCCGCTTCCTGAAGGGCCATACACTCGCGCCGCGCGTCACCGCGCACGGCGACCTTGCGCGTGCGCTCGGCGGGGCCGAGCTGGTAACGTTCGCAACGCCGTCGCAGATGCTGCGCGGGATCGCTCGCTCCTCGGGTCGGTCCGTAGGCGACGGGGTGCCAATCGTCGTCGCGTCGAAGGGGATCGAGAACGGCACGCTCGCCCTCATGAGCGATGTCGCCGCGGAAGAGATTCCTCATGCCGAGGTCGTCGCTCTCTCCGGCCCGAGCTTCGCGACCGAAGTGGCGGCGTGCCAGCCCACCGCGGTCGTGATCGCCGCCCGCAGCGAAACCGTCGCGCTCTCGGCCCAGCGCGTGTTCAGTTCTCCCTACTTCAGGACGTATACTCATGACGACGTCATCGGCGTCGAGCTCGGTGGTGCCCTCAAAAACGTGATGGCCGTAGCAACGGGAATCGCCGAGGGGCTCGGGCTTGGCTTCAATGCGCGGGCAGCCCTCATCACGCGCGGGCTCGCCGAGATGACGCGTCTGGGTGTCGCACTCGGCGCCGATCCCGCAACTTTCGCCGGACTCGCCGGGCTCGGCGATCTCGTCCTCACGTGCACTGGCTCGCTTAGCCGGAACCGCGCCGTTGGCGTCGAGCTGGGCAAGGGACGGTCGCTCGACGATGTGCTGAGGGACAAGGAGACCGTCGCCGAAGGCGTGGTGACCGCGCGAAGCGCGCGTGAACTGGCGGCGCGGCATGGCGTGGAGATGCCGATAGTTGACACTGTTAATCGCGTACTCTTCGACGGGCAGCCCGCCCGCGGCGCAATTGCCGCACTGATGTCGAGAGAGCTCCGTTCGGAGGTCGATGGATGAAAAGCAAGGAACCTGTTCAGGAGTTCTTCTCGATCGGGGACGTCTGCACGCTCACCGATCTCAAGCCGCACGTGCTGCGCTACTGGGAGAGCCAGTTCAAGTTCCTGCACCCGGCGAAGAACCGCTCCGGGAACCGGGTCTATCAGCGACGCGAGATCGAGTTGATCATGCTCGTCAAGCAATTGCTTTACACCGAGAAGTACACGATTGAC
>DATLXE010000091.1:0-1836 GCA_035575795.1 Gemmatimonadaceae bacterium | reverse complement strand
CAGAGCAATTGGCATATCGAAGCGATGGCGGCACACCTCGAAGCCGTCTCGCGTGGCGAGATTCAGAACCTCCTGATCAACATTCCCCCGGGCGGGGCGAAGTCGCTCGTCGCGTCGGTCTTCTGGCCCGCGTGGGAGTGGACCCGGAACCCGGGGCTGCGCTACCTCTGCGGCTCCTACGATCAGACCCTCTCCACCCGCGACAATCGCCGTGTGCGCGATCTGGTCCAGTCCGACTGGTATCAGGCGCGCTGGCCCCATGTGCGCCTGGCGCACGACCAGAACCAGAAAACCCGCTTCGACACGACGGCCGGCGGCTGGCGCATCGGCACCTCGGTGGGCGGCCGCGGCCTGGGCGAGCATCCGGATCGGAAGATCGTCGACGATCCCCACAACACGCGGCAGGCCGAGTCGGACGCGAAGCGGGACGACGCGCTCACGTGGTTCGATCAGATGCTGAGCACGCGCGGCGTGAGCCGCGGCGCCGCCACCGTGGTGATCTGCCAGCGCCTCCATGCGCGTGATCTGAGCGGCCACATCCTCTCCGGACCCGACGCCGCGAAATGGACGGTGCTGTGCCTCCCGATGCGGTACGAGCCGGGCCGCATGGTGCCCACCTCGCTCGGCTGGTCCGACCCTCGGACCCAGGCGGGCGAACTGCTGTGGCCGGCGTTGTTTCCCGAACCCGTCGTGCGCGCGCTCGAGCTCTCGCTCGGGAGCTATGGCACGGCTGGCCAACTCCAACAGCGGCCGGCGCCCGCAGAAGGCGGGCTCTTCAAGCGCCAGGCGTTCGATGTGGTGGGCGGCATTCCAGCAGGCGCGGAGTGGTGTCGGAGTTGGGATAAGGCCGGGACCGAGGCGGGCGGCGATTACACCGTGGGTGTGCTGCTGGCGAAGATCGGCGGGATCTACTACGTCGCCGACGTCATTCGTGATCGGCTGTCCAGCGGACAGCGCAATGCCTTGATCCGGCAGACGGCGCGCCTCGACGCGGATCGCTTCGACCCGGCGGTCAAGATCCGCCTCGAGCAGGAACCAGGGAGCGGTGGCAAAGAGAGCGCGGAGATCTCGGTGCGCGAGCTCGCGGGCTACGACGTGCAGACGGTGCGGGCCACCGGCGACAAGGTCACGCGCGCGCGGCCGTTCGCGGCCCAGGTCGAAGCCGGCAACGTAAAGCTCCTCGCCAATCCTGCGTGGAACCACACGTTCCTCGACGAGCTGGTCGACTTTCCCAACGGCGCGCACGACGACCAGGTCGACGCGGCCGCCGGTGCGTTCAACACACTCGCGCTCGGTTTCACACCGCACACGATGGCGATAAAGGGGTTCTGATATGCCGGTAGACACGCGTCGGAAAGACTATGCGGCGAACGCCGCGGTGTGGCAACGGTGTCGGGACTGCTACGAGGGCTCCGACGCTGTGAAGTCCCGAGGCGTGCAGTATCTGCCGGCGCTCAGCGGCTCCGACACGATCGACGCGCAGGTGCTCCAGCAACTGCAGGGCGGGGCCGTCACCAGCCCCTATTACGGCTACCTCGTGCGCGCGCTGTTCTACAACGCCGTCAAACGGACGGTGCAGGGGTTGTCGGGCGCGGTGTTTCGCCAGCCGCCTTCGGCCGAGGGGGTGCCGGCCCTCTACCAGGCCGATCTCGAGGATCTGACGCTGACCCGCCAATCCCTCGCGCAGGTGGCGAAGGACCTGTTCGTGGAGCTGGCGACCGTGGGGCGTGTCGGGGTGCTCCTGGACATGCCGGGCGAAGGGGCCACCGCGGCCCGGCCGTATTGGGTGTTCTACACCGCCGAGCAGATCGTGAACTGGCGGACGGAACGCCGCGG
>DATLXE010000090.1:0-3768 GCA_035575795.1 Gemmatimonadaceae bacterium | reverse complement strand
GCTTCCAGCTTCCCGGCGGAAAAAAGATCGAGCTGCGCGAGCTGCTGGTTCGTCCGCGGAAGCCGAAGTGGAACGTCGCAGTTGGCTCGCTCTGGTTCGATGCATCCAGCGCGCAGCTAGTCCGCGCGGTGTATCGCCTCGCGCAGGAGATGGACATACTCGCAGTGGAGAAGGAAGCCGAGGAAGAGGAAGGCGGCAAAGACCCCGACAACGCTGAGATTCCTCCCTGGGTGAAGCCGATGATCACGCCAATGAAGGCGAAGGTCAGCTCCATCACCGTGGAATACGGGCTCCACGAGGGCAGGTTCTGGCTGCCGCGCTCCCAGGCGCTCGAAGGGGATGCGCAGGTGAGCTTCATGCGCATTCCGTTCAAAATCGAGTCGAGCTACCGCTACTCGAGCGTCAACGGCACCGAGCCGATGCCGGATTTCTCGCTCGCAGTTGCAGACACGGCTACCGATTCCCTGTCACGAGTGCGGCGGGCTGAGTCACGTCGGGGGGAGTGCCGCACCGGTACGGAGAAAGTCAGGCGTCAGAACAGGGCTCGAGAGACGCTCAGAATCATCGTGCGAATTCCCTGCGATACGATCGCGCTGGCGAAATCACCCGATCTTCCGAAATCCATTTACGACGAAGGCGAGGAGCTGTTCGGCACGAACGAGCGCGATGCTCTAATCGCGGAGGCCTTGACGCTTGGCGCACAGCCGGAATTCTCGCCGCAGCCGCCGCGCCTGCATTACGGGCTGTCGCAGACGCGCTTCAATCGCATCGAGGGTCTTTCCAGCGCGGTCTCCGCCGAACAAGTGCTCGGCGCCGGTTACACTGCGCGCGGACAGTTGCGCCTCGGAATCCCCGACCTCTCTCCCAACGCCGAGCTGTTGCTCGAGAGGACGGATGGACGCCGCTCTGTGTCGGCAGGCGTATACCGGCGGCTCGCTGCCTCCAACGACTGGGGCGATCCACTCGGGTTCAGCAGCTCGGTGTCGGCGCTCCTGTTCGGCCGCGATGAAGGCTTCTACTATCGCACCTGGGGCGGTGAGATTGCCGGTACGCGCGAGAGCAGGATCTTTGGCACCTGGCGGCTGTTTGGTGAACAGCACAGCGATGCGAACGTGAAGACTGAGTTCGCGATCGCGCATCCCGGCGGAGTGAAGGGCGATCTTACCGATATCGCCGCCGTCAACGGCACGATCGTCGGACTCGGGCTCGGCCACCACTCATCGTACGGGCTCAATCCGCGTGCATTCCGTGCGCTCACGGACGTCAAGGTCGAGGGAGCGGCGGGCAGCTTCGACTACGTGCGTGGTCTCGTCCAGACTACGCTGTCGCGCCGACTGATGCGCGGCCTCGACGGCGCTCTGACGCTGGGTGGCGGCACATCAGGCGGCGTCCTTCCCATACAGAAGCAGTTCTTCATCGGTGGCGTGCAGACCGTTCGCGGGCAGCGCGCGGGGGCAGCGATCGGCGATGCCTTCTGGATGGCCAGCGCCGAGATCGGGAGTTCCTCCGTGGGGATCAGAAAGATCGTGTTCGCGGACCTGGGGTGGGCGGGAAGCCGCACGAACTTCTCGCATCCCGGCCGACCGCTGAGCGGGGCGGGGGTGGGCGCGTCGTTCCTCGACGGGCTCGTCCGCGTGGACGTCGCGAAGGGAATTTTTCCGGAGAAGGGAATTCGCGCCAACCTCTACCTGGAAGCCCGCTTCTAGCTGAGACGCGCTACTACGTAACCTGACGTACAGACCTGCGCCCGGACGGCATCGAGATTCACTTCCGTACCCCAACTGGAGTGGAGTTGAGAATCAGCGTTGCCATCCGCGCGGCCGCAGGGTAATCTTTCCCGCCCCACACCCACATACTGCCACGAGATAGTTTCTCCGCTCCCAGAATTTTCACTCACGGGCCGACGAATGAGCAAGCTTACTAAGTCCGCTGGATGCGCCACACTCCTCCTGGCGCTCGCCCTAGCCGCCTGTAGCGATAGCCCGTCCGGCCCTAGCAGCGGAGCGATGCGTGTGGGGGTGGTCAGCACGGGAGTGGAAATCGATAATAACGGCTACACCCTCTCGGTCGACGGCGGAACGGACCTGCCAATCGGAACCCACGCAGCCATCGTGTTAGGCGGCCTCGCAGTCGGCGAGCACACCGTTGGCCTCGCAGGGCTGGCGGCGAACTGCACCGTGTCCGGAGCCAACCCGCAAGCTATACGTGTCACTGGAACTGACACGGTGACGGCATTCTTCCAGGTGGCGTGCACCTCGACCCGTGGAACTCTTCAGATCACCGCCACAACCACCGGAACAGACCTCGATCCGAGTGGCTACCTAGTTTTCATTCAGAGCCCTCCGAACGGCGCCGTTGTGGGTGCGAATCAATCGAAGTTCATCCCGGGCCTGTCAGCGGGCACCTACACAGCAACAATCTCCGGCGTAGCCCCGAACTGCACTCTGAATGGCCCGGCGACACGCACCTTCACCATCACCCCTGGCGCTACGACGCAGTTTCCCATACAGGTTACCTGCAGCGCGCTGCCTACATTCCTCGGCTTCCCTTTCAGCGATCCAGCGGGAGATACTCTGGCAGATCCCCGCGGCCGTTCCGGCCCACAGGCGATTGACCTGCTGGAGATCATGGGGATCTACAAAGCCGACTCGCTGATCATGACGCTGCGCTTTGCCGCGCCGATCCGTCCAGCTGCCGCGCAGGTTCCTAATTCCCTAGCGGGGCTCCTGGAGCTTGACACCGACGAGAACGTAAGCACGGGGACACCGCCCTTCACCAACAACGAAGGGGGCAATGCACCGCTGGGCGTAGACTACACGATCACGTTGAACTCCATCGACAGCACGACCGTGCAGATCAGTTCCTCCGTAGGTGGGTTCCCCCCTTTTCGGGCCCGCGCGGAGTACAGCGGAAGCTCGCTCACCATAAGGCTCCCGCTGGCTTTGATTGGTAACGATGACGGTAACTTCAAGTTTGCAGGGTTGATTGGAGCCCCTGCCCGCCCCACCACGGACGTGGCGCCTAATGCTGGCGTCTACACGGCTCGCCGCCCGGGCACGTCGGCGCAAATGGCACCGGTGCGGACCAGTGGTGCGGTTCCGACTCTCTCTGGGTCCGCGACGGACACGAATTATGTGCCCCGCAGCTGGTCAGAGCGGAAGTAGCTACATGAGGGGCTATGACAACTAACCGAGGCAGAACCTACTACGTAACCTGACGTAAAGACCTGCGCCTGGACGGTGGCGAGATTCACTCCGTACCCCAACTGGAACGGAGATTGAGAATCAACGTTTGCCATTCGCGCCGCCGCAGGGCAAGTTCCTTCCCGCCCCAACACCGAGTAGTGCTGTTCTAATGCGCATACTGCCACGAGGTAGTTTCTCCGCTCCCAAAACCTTTCCCTCACGGGGTCGACGAATGAGCAAGCGCACTAAAGCCGCTCGATGCGCCACGCTCCTCCTGGCGCTCCCCTTAGCGGCCTGCGGCGACAGCCCGTCCGGCCCCAGCAGCGGCGCGCTTCGCGTCGCGGTGGTCAGCACGGGAGTGGAAATCGATCCCAACGGCTACACCGTCTCGGTCGACGGCGGATCGAACCAGACAATCGCATCCAACGGAGCCTTTGTATTAGGCGGCCTCGCCGTCGGCGAGCACACGGTCGGCCTCGGTGAACTGGCGGGGAACTGCACCGTCTCCGGAGCTAACCCGCAAAATGTGCGTGTCACCGGAGTTGACACGGTGACGGCGTTCTTCCAGGTGGCGTGCACCTCG
>DATLXE010000089.1:0-3759 GCA_035575795.1 Gemmatimonadaceae bacterium | reverse complement strand
CTTCGCAATCTCATCCCACAACACGGAAAGCTCACGCCCGTTTCGATCGATTGCGCCGCACTTCGATCTGGATGTAACCGTCACCGTTCCGAGCGCGACGCGCGCACTTTCGACACTGAGCACGATGTCCTCGGAACGCGGGAGACGCAGCCAGGGAGAGAGAAATGGCAGGAACCCAATGCGTCGCACTCTGATCACGTAGGAGCCGGGGGGCGCGCGGAATAACCGCGACCCGTCATCAGCGCTTATGCCTTCGGTCACCACTCGGTTGTCGGCAGTGACGAGTGCGACGAGCGCACCGGACAGGCGCGTTCCATCCGGGGATTCGAGCCGTACCCGGACTTCGACGTCGGGGGATTGCGCGGTGAGCGAGGCGGACGGGAACAGTCCCGCGATCGAAGCTGCGAGTATCAGAGCGAATCGGTACCGCATGTCCCCTCCGCGATCAGCCGATCGCATGGAATCACAACGCCAGCTTACCCTGCCTTTCGCTTCAGTCGCTTTCCCAGCATGCCGCGGAGATACTGGCCTGTGTAAGAAGCCTTAACCGCCGCGACATCCTCGGGCGTACCCGCTGCAATGATCTCGCCGCCGCGCAAACCGCCCTCCGGTCCAAGATCGACGATCCAGTCAGCGGTCTTGATGACGTCGAGGTTGTGCTCGATAACGAGCACAGTGTTGCCCCGGTCGACCAGGCGATGCAGCACCTCGAGCAGCATGCGCACATCCTCGAAATGCAGGCCCGTTGTCGGCTCGTCAAGGATGTAGAAGGTACGGCCGGTGTCTCGTTTGGAAAGTTCGGTCGCGAGCTTTACGCGCTGTGCCTCGCCGCCCGAGAGTGTGGTCGCGCTCTGCCCGAGATGCACGTATCCAAGTCCCACATCCGTCAGCGTCTGCAGCTTCTGCCGCACGCGCGGCTGATTCTCGAAGAATGCCAGCGCATCCTCAACCGTCTGATCGAGCACATCAGCGATGCTCAGCCCACGGAATCGCACCTCCAGCGTCTCTCTATTGTAGCGCTTGCCCTTGCAGACGTCGCACGGGACGTAGACGTCGGGCAGAAAGTGCATCTCGATCTTCACGAGACCGTCGCCCTCGCACGCTTCGCAGCGCCCGCCCTTTACGTTGAACGAGAAACGACCCGGGCCGTAGCCGCGGATCTTTGCCTCGGGCAGCTCGGCGAAGAGCTCGCGGATGGGAGTAAAAAGTCCGGTGTATGTCGCCGGATTCGACCGCGGTGTCCGGCCGATCGGGCTCTGGTCGATGTCGATGACCTTGTCGAGGTGCTCGAAGCCGGTGATGCGTTTGTGCTTTCCGGGAATGAGGCGGGCGCGGTAGAAGTGGCGCGCCATCGCCTTGTGCAGGATGTCTTCAATCAGCGTCGATTTCCCGGATCCGGACACTCCAGTGACGGCGACGAACAGGCCGAGCGGAATCATGACATCCAGGTCACGCAGGTTGTGCTCGCGTGCGCCTTCGATGCGGATCGCGCGGGTCGGTTCGGCGCGCCTGCGTTCAGCGGGGATCGGTATCTCCAGATCGCCCCGCAGGTAACGCCCCGTGATTGAATCAGGGTGGTCGCGAACCTGCGCGACCGTCCCCTCGGCGATGACGAGCCCGCCGTGCTTGCCGGCGCCCGGTCCGAGATCGATGAGATGATCCGCGGCCGTCATCGTCTCCTCGTCGTGCTCAACGACGATGACGGTGTTGCCGAGATCGCGCAGCTGTCGCAGCGTCGCGAGAAGGCGGGCGTTGTCGCGCTGGTGCAGTCCGATCGATGGCTCGTCGAGGATGTACAGAACACCAACGAGTCGCGATCCGATCTGCGTCGCGAGACGAATGCGCTGCGCTTCGCCACCCGACAGTGATTCAGCGGACCTGCCGAGCGTGAGATACTCGAGCCCGACGTCGTTCAGGAAGCGAAGCCGTTCCCGCACTTCCTTGAGGATTGGACCGGCGATTTCGACATCGACGCCCGCCTTGGCACCGCTGCGGAGCGGAACCGATTCAAAGAATGCCAGCGCCTCGGTGATCGACAGCTGCACGACGTCGCCGATGTTCTGACCATGAAGCGTGACGGCGAGCGATTCGGGCTTGAGCCGCCGGCCACCGCAGCTGGTGCAATTCGACGGGATCATGAACTCGTCGAGCGCGAGACGCACCGAATCGGAATCGGTGTCGTCGTAACGCCGCTGGATGTTGCGGAGAACTCCTTCCCAGTTCGTTCCCGATGTGTCGACGCGGCGGCCGCTCTTGCCGGTGGTCCCGTGGAGCACCTTGTCCCGTACCTCGGCGCTCAGCTTTCCCCACGGCGCGTTGAGATTGAACGCGAACTGCTTCGCGAGACCGGGGAGGATGACCTTCTTGAGGTACCCGTCCGGTTCACCCCATGGCAGCACCACGCCTTCGAGAATGCTGATGCTGGCGTCGCCGAGCACCAGCTCCTCGCTCACCTCACGACGCGTGCCGAGCCCGCCGCACGACACACACGCGCCGAACGGCGAATTGAAGGAGAAGTGGCGCGGCTCGAGCTCGGGGAGTGAGATGCCGCAGACGGGGCACCCGTACTTCTCGGAGAACAGGTGCACGCTGCGGTCGTCCTGGCGGTGCACTTCGATCAACCCCTCGGCGAGCTTGAGCGCGGTTTCCACTGAATCGTTGAGGCGGCCGCGGTCTTCCTCGCGCACGACGAGCCGATCGACGATGACCGAGATGTTGTGATTCATGCGCCGGTTGAGCTTCGGCGGGTCGGCGATCTCGATCAGGTCGCCGTCGACATACGCGCGCACGAAGCCCTGCTTTCTCGCCGCTTCGAACAGCTCCCGGAACTCACCCTTCCTGCCGCGCACTAGGGGCGCGAGAATCTCGATCTTGCTGCCCTCGGGCCAGCCAAGCATCGAATCGGCGATCTGCCCCGCGCTCTGGCGCTCCACAGGGCGGCCGCAGCTGGGGCAATGCGGAGTTCCCGCACGCGCGTAGAGGAGGCGGAGGTAATCGTAGACTTCGGTGACGGTGCCGACAGTCGAGCGCGGATTATGCCCCGCTGTTTTCTGCTCGATGGAGATCGCCGGGGATAGTCCCTCGATCGAGTCTACGTCCGGCTTCTCCATGAGGCCGAGGAACTGGCGGGCGTAAGCGGACAGCGATTCGACGTAACGCCGTTGCCCCTCGGCGTAAATGGTATCGAACGCGAGTGAGGATTTTCCGGAACCAGACAGCCCGGTGATGACCGTGAGGCGGTCGCGCGGGATGGTTACGTCGATGTTGCGGAGGTTGTGCTCGCGAGCGCCGCGTACGATCAGGGCTTCTTCGGGCATAGCCTGTAAGGGTAGGCACGGGAGAGGCTGCAGACAAGACAGTGCATGTTATTCACGAGCAGGGCGGCGCGAACTGGCCACTGGAATTTTTTTACTCGCAACTCTCAACTTCAGTAGTGTGGATGCGAGCCGAGCGCAGCAGACTCCGCCCGTCCGACGTTAGATTCACGTCTTCCACACCAACCGGTACACCTTGGGCCATACCGACGCAGTAGTCGTTCTAACCACCCTCGCCAACAGCGATGATGCGGTGAAGCTCATTCGCACCTTGCTGGAACGCAGGTTGATCGCGTGTGGCACAGTGCTGCCGGAATCGCGCTCCATCTACAGGTGGGAGGACAAGATCGCCGACGAGAAGGAGGCGGTGGTGATGCTCAAGACCCGCTCGGCTTGCGTACACGGTCTGGAGCGCGCGTTCAAGGAATTGCACCCCTATAAAGTG
>DATLXE010000088.1:0-18234 GCA_035575795.1 Gemmatimonadaceae bacterium | reverse complement strand
TTGATGGCGATCCTGGAGGAGCGGAAGCCGCGGTCACTGGAGATTTGCGCGCTGCTGCACAAGAGAATCGCCGATGGACTGAAGCACGACACGAAGTTCACTGGGTTTGATGCGCCGAACGAGTTTCTTGTTGGTTATGGTCTCGATCACGCGGAGAACTTCCGCCATTTGCCATACATAGCGAGTCTGCAGTAATGCCACTACCGATGAATCAAAAGGGTCCCAAGAAGCCAACGGACTGGAGCAAGCGCTCCAAGAACATTTCGTTCTGGGTGTTCGTTATTCTCGTGCCCGTCGCCATCATCCAGTTCTCGGGGAAGGGCGCCGAGGCGGCTCCCACGATTTCGTACACGGAGTACGATAGGCAGCTGTCGGCCAAGAACATCGAGAAGGTGATGATTCAGGCCGGCCGCAACATCACCGGCGAGTTCAAGCAAAAGGTTACCGTCGACAAGCGGTCCGTGGAGAAGTTCAACGTGCGGCTGCCCGTCGACAACTCGACCGACGAGGTGACGCGGCTGCGTGAGGCGGGTGTCCAGATCAGCGCTGAGGACGCGCGTGCCTCCTTCAGCACAGTTCTGATCAGCATCTTTCCCTACCTGCTGATCATCGGCATCTGGTTCTTCCTTTTCCGATCGATGCAGGCGGGTGGAAACAAGGCATTCAGCTTTGGGAAGTCCAAGGCGAAGCTGCTGACGGGTGACACGCCGAAGGTCACGTTCGATGATGTCGCGGGCGCCGATGAAGCGAAGGTGGAGCTCCAGGAGATCATCGAGTTCCTCAAGGATCCGCAGAAATTCACCAAGCTTGGCGGCCGGCTGCCGAAGGGCGCGTTGCTCGTGGGGCCTCCGGGCACCGGCAAGACGCTGCTCGCTCGCGCCGTCGCGGGTGAGGCGGGACGTCCATTCTTCTCGATGTCCGGTTCCGACTTCGTCGAGATGTTCGTGGGCGTCGGCGCCAGCCGCGTGCGCGACCTGTTCGAGCAGGGGAAGGCTCACGCGCCGTGCATCATATTCATCGATGAGATCGACGCGGTAGGCCGTCACCGTGGTGCCGGTCTTGGCGGCGGTCACGACGAGCGCGAGCAGACGCTCAACCAGCTGCTCGTCGAGATGGATGGCTTCGAGTCGAACGAAGGCGTGATCCTCATCGCCGCGACTAACCGACCCGACGTCCTCGATCCGGCGCTGATGCGTCCCGGCCGTTTCGACCGGCAGATCGTCGTCGACGCTCCAGACCTGCGCGGCCGTGAGGGAATCCTGCGCGTGCACATCCGCAACAAGCCGATGGCCGAGGACGTCGATGTGACGACGCTCGCCCGCGGCACGCCTGGGATGGCCGGCGCCGACCTCGCCAATCTCGTTAACGAGGCCGCGCTCCTCGCCGCCCGTCGCAACCACGACAAGGTCTACATGGCCGACCTCGAAGACGCGAAGGACAAGGTGATGATGGGCGCCGAGCGGAAATCGATGGTGATGAAGGACGAGGAGCGGAAGCTGACCGCGTACCACGAGGGCGGCCATGCCATCTGCGCGATCAAGGTCAGGGGCAACGATCCGCTGCACAAAGTCACGATCGTTCCTCGCGGGCGGACGCTCGGTGTAGCGTGGACGCTGCCGGAAGACGATCGCGTTTCGGTGACGCGCGAGCAGCTCGAGGCGAATCTCGTCAAGGCGTACGGCGGACGTGTCGCCGAGGAGCTCGTGTTCGGGCGCAATCGCGTGACGACGGGCGCATCGAGCGACATCCAGCAGGCAACGGGTCTTGCCCGCCGCTACGTGTCGCAGTGGGGACTGTCGGACGAGATCGGACCCATTCTCGTTGGAGACAACGAGCAGGAGCTGTTTCTCGGTCGCGAGCTGCAGACGCGCCGCGAAGTGTCGGAGCGCACCGCGCAGCTGGTGGACTCGGAAGTATCGCGGGTCATCAAGGAGGCGTACGCCAGGGCCCGCACGGTGCTGGAGGAGAACCTCGATCTGCTGCACGCGGTCGCCGCGGCGCTCCTCGACCGTGAAACGCTGACTGGCGATGAAGTCGCGACGCTGGCACGCGGCGACAAGCTGCCGCCGCGCCCGGTGAGCCCGCCGCCGTCCCCTCCGGCAGCACTGCCCGCGCCGGTGCTGCATCCCAAGCCCGCCAAGCCGCCACTCTTCGGAGGCCCTGAGGTCGCGCCGGCGTGAGCTTCGCCTGGCCCTCCCGGAAGGACCGGCCAAACATATTCGGCATCATCAACGTTACCCCCAACAGCTTCAGCGATGGGGGTAACTTTTTTTCGCCCGACGCTGCCGTCGCGCAGGCGGGAAGGCTCATCGCCGAAGGCGCGGACGCACTCGATATCGGCGGCGAGTCCACACGGCCGGGTGCGCAGCCTGTCCCGGTGCGCGAAGAGCTGAAGCGGGTGCTTCCCGCAATCCGCGCGATACGCTCCCGCTGGAGCGACGTCGCCATCTCGATCGATACGGTCAAGGCGGAAGTCGCGCGAGCGGCGCTCGGTGAGGGCGCGTCGATCGTGAACGATGTGTCCGGAATGACGCTCGATCCGGAGATGCCAGGCGTTTGCGCCGAAGCCGGCTGCAGCGTCGTCATCATGCATTCGCGCGGTACCGTCGCGGAGATGGCGAGCTACGACAAGGCCGCCTACGGCGAAGATCCGGTCGCGGAGATAATCGCCGAGCTCGAGGAATGTGTGCGAACGGCCCAGCAGGCGGGGATACATCCGGGGCGGATCGCCGTGGATCCGGGCATCGGATTCTCAAAGCGGACGGCGCATTCCCTCGCTGCGCTGGCGGAGCTGCAGCGCATCGTCGCGTTCGGGTATCCGGTTTTCGTTGGCGCCTCACGGAAACGTGTTATCGCCGAGCTGATTCAGCACGTCGCGTCGGTCGGAGGGGGCAGCGCATCGCGTGCGGTGACAGGCGCTCCGATAAACGCGGAGGAGCGCGACATGGCGACGGTCGGCGTGAACCTGGTTGCGTTTTTCGCGGGAGCGAGGGTGTTCCGTGTGCACAGCGTAAAGCCGAACCGGCTCGCGCTCGACGCGGCATGGGCGCTCACGCCCGAGGAGTCCGACCTGATTCTGCAATAACCCGCCGCGTGTGTAACTTCCCCGCATGACTTCAACGAGGCGGGCGAGATAGCGGCCATTCCGTCGCCGGGCAGAACTACTTCCGTTGTCCTGCTCTTCGTCTACATGATCACGCTCGCTTCCGGAGTCACGCTCTGGGATTCGGGCGAATTCCTCTCCGCCATCCGTTCGCTCGGCATCCCTCACCCGCCGGGAACGCCGCTTTACATCCTGCTCGGCAAGGTGTGGAGCATGGTGTTCGCGCCCGTGTTCGGGTTCGCGCGCTCGATCAACCTGTTCTCAGCGGTGTGCACCGCGCTGGGTTGCGGCCTGCTTACCTATTTGTATAAGCGATGGACCGGAGACCGCGGCGCGGCAACGGCGGGCGGAATCTGCGCCGGACTCATGTCGACCGTGTGGCTGAGCGCGACAGAGACCGAGGTCTACGGCGTCGCGCTCCTGTTCGGGATGATCATGCTCGTGCTCGCCAACCGGTCGGGCGAGACCAGCGACGCCCGCTGGACTGTTCTCGCAGTCTACTTCGCCGGCCTTGCGTGGACACTGCACCTGGTTGCCCTGCTCGTCGTTCCCGCCGCTGCGTATCTCGCGTTCACGACAAAGGATGGGTTCTTCGCCGTTCCGTCAGGACGCCGTCATCCCGACGGCCGGCGCGATTCGTTCACTGCATCACGACTGGCGGTGACATCGCTGTTCGTGCTGATGATCGCGGCAAGCTGCACCATCTTCATGATGGTGCGGGCGCGGCACGATCCCACGATCAATCAGGGCAACCCGCGCACGTGGGCGATGCTTGTCGACGTGCTCATGCGCAGTCAGTACGATGTCGCGCCGTTATGGCCGCGCCAGGCCCCGCTCTGGCTGCAGGTAGGCAATCTGTTCGAGTATGCGGACTGGCAGTTTGCGCTCGGCCTTTCGCCCGAGGCGCCGCCCACGATCTGGCGTACGCCGGTCACGGTTGCTTATGCCCTGCTCGGCGTCGCGGGCTTCTTCGTTCACAAACGCCAGGAGAGGCGGAGCTGGGTTGCCCTGCTGATCCTGTTCCTGACCGCGTCGATCGGTGCTGTGCTTTATCTCAACCTGAAGGCGGGTCCGTCGTTTGGCGGCGGCTTTCTTCCGCCGGGCGCGCTGCATGAAGCGCGCGAGCGTGATTACTTCTTTTTCTTTGCCTTCATGTGCTGGGGGCTTTGGGCCGGGGTCGGCGCAATGCAGCTCGCGCGGGCGCTGCCGGGTCCGTTACGTCTGATTGCGCTGGCGCTGCCGGTCGTGCCCGCCGCGCTGAACTGGCCGACGACCGACCGCCGGATCAGTCCGTCGAGCGCGCGGGTGCATGGCGACATGTTCAGGATGATGGATGCCATTCCCGACCGCGCTGTCTTTCTTACGCGCGGCGATAACGATACTTATCCGCTCTGGTATCTCCAGACGGTGGAGGGCGAGCGCCCGGACATCACCATCATCACCGAGCCGATGCTGGGGGCGAAGTGGTACCGCGAGGAGATCGCGCGCCGCCACAAGCTGCTCGATCCCGCCGTTGTCGAGACCTGGCGCGGGAAAAAGGCAACAATGGAATCACTGGTGCTGCGGGCAGTCGCCCAGTCGCGGCCGGTGATCGGCTCGCCGTATTTCGACAGCACGGCAAGCCGTTAGCCGCTCGAATCAGCGTCGAAAAACGAGCGTGAACCTTCCCGCGGATCCGTCAATCACCATTGTGATCGCATCGTTGGTGCGCGTAGGTGTCAGCCCGGAGGTGTTTCGCGCACCGGAGCACTTCGCGGATCAAGCGCGTCACGAAGGCCGTCGCCGAGCAGGTTGAAACCGCCCACCAGCAGTCCTATTGCGATGCCAGGCACCACGACGAGCGCCGGTGCGTCGAGCACGAATGGCCGTGCGTCGTTTATCATCGCACCCCATTCGGGCGTGGGGGGCTGAATGCCCACGCCAAGAAAGCCAAACCCGGCGAGGGCCAGTATGAGCTCGCCCATCTCCACGGTTGCAAGTACGGTGATCGCCGGCAGGACATTCGGAATGATGTGTCTCGTGACGATGTAACGGTCGCTCGCGCCCAGCGCCCGGGCGGCGGCGACGAAGTCACGCTCGCGGAGCTCGAGCACCATGCCGCGT
The DNA here is from genome assembly GCA_035575795.1 of Gemmatimonadaceae bacterium. GTDB lineage: Bacteria > Gemmatimonadota > Gemmatimonadetes > Gemmatimonadales > Gemmatimonadaceae > UBA4720. The sequence goes on along the minus strand of DATLXE010000088.1, from coordinate 13,028 downwards.
ACGACGCGCGCATACGCCGCCCACCCGACGCTCACCAGGCCTACCATCACGCTGCCGATTCCCGGTCCAAGCGTTCCGGCGATCGCCAGTGCGAGCAGAAGACTGGGGAAGGCGAGCACGACATCAACCGTGCGCATCAGTACGTCGCCGGTGCGCCCCCCCTTGTACCCTGCAGCCGTTCCCACCACGACACCAATGCACACGATCGCGGCCGTCGCCAGTGCCGCTGCACCGAGCGACCATCTCGCGCCGTAAGCCATGCGGCTGAAAAGGTCGCGACCGAGGTTGTCGGTCCCGAAGATGTGCGCGCTGCTGATGCCTTCGAGGCGATGTGCTGGATCGATTCCCGCAGGGTTGTATGGGGCGATCACGGGTGCGGCGATCGCAAGCACAAGGAAGCTGCTCACGATCATAAGTCCGGTGAGAGTCAGGCGATCGTGCAGCCACCGCGACTCAGGCATTGGCTCGCTGTTCCGCAGTCAGACGAACACGGGGATCAAGCCACACATAGGAAATGTCAACGAGGAGGTTGACCACCACAAAGAGTGTTCCGGTGAAGAGAATGAAGCCCTGGATCGTCGGGTAATCGCGATCGAAGATGGCGTCGACTATCGCTCTTCCGAGACCAGGCCGCGCGAAAAGTGTCTCGATGATCACGGCGCCCCCCATCAGCCTGCCGAAGCGGATCCCAGCGAGGGTTACGAGGGGATTGAGCGCGTTCCGAAGCGCGTGCCGCACAACGACGCGGAAACCCGACAGCCCCTTGGCTCTGGCGCTTCTCACGTAGTCCTCGAATAGAACGCTCAACATGCCGGCCCTGGTGAGGCGGGTGAGGGCGGCGGCTTCCAGTAAACCGAGAGTCAGGGCCGGGAGGATGAAATGAGCGACGTCTCCTGACCCGGCGACGGGAAGCCACCCCAGGACGATCGCGAATACGAGGATGAGAGCGTATCCGACCACGAACGTCGGCAGCGACGCGCCGCAGAGGGCGAGCAGCCGCGACGCGTGATCGAGCAGAGACCCTCGCCGCACCGCCGCCAGCACACCCAATGGAAGCGCGATTGCAATTCCGATGAGCAGCCCGGCCGTCGTGAGGCGCAGCGTCGCCGGGAGGTCCGTCACCAGTGTCTCAAACACGGGCCTGCCGCTGACGTACGACAGACCGAGATCGCCCTGCAGCGCGGCGCCCATCCAGCGCCCGTACCGTTGGGGGAAGGGATCATCGAGGCCAAGGCGCGAGCGGAACTCTTCGACCTCGACGGCCGTCGGCGCTTCGCCCATTTGACGCTGAAGAATTATCGCGGCGGGGTCGCCCGGGGCGAGATTTGCGATGGCGAACGACAGGATCGAGACTCCGAGCAGGACGGGCAGCACGCTTACCACGCGCGCGCCGATGAGGTCGGCTATTCCGGGGCGCATTCGGTCATTTGGCGACCCAGGCTTCGCTCCACGACTGACTGACGCGGGCGGGGTGGGGCTCGAATCCGCGGATTCGCGTGCTCAAAGCGTGGATGCGAAAGATGCCAGCCAGCGGGATTGCCGCTGCCTGCCGGTCCACGAGCTCGTGCATCGCAAGAGCCGCAAACCGCTGGGCGGCGTCGCGCTCCGGCGCAGCGAGCGACGCCGCAACGAGTGAGTCGAAGCGCGGACCCGCGAGCATGAAGGGAGCGCTCCGGACGTTGGATTTCGTGTACCAGCGCAACGCGAGCAGGAATGCGGGGTTGGCGTCGTTCTGGTTGGGAACCTCGATATCAATGTCGAAGCGCCCGGAATTCAGCCGGCTTTCAAACGCGCCGGCTTCCAGCTGCTCGACTCGCACACGGATTCCGACTTGGGCGAGCTGCGCCTGAACGAATTCCAGGACCGCCCGGTCGACAACGCCGGTCTGCGAAATCAGCGAAAGCTCCAGCCGCCGACCCCGCCTCGAGCGCGACCCGTCCGCCGCGGCCTTCCATCCGGCGGAGTCGAGCGTCCGCCGCGCGGCATCCGCGTCGTATGCTATTCCGTTTACGAGTGGGGCGTGCCGGCCAAGAACTACCGGCGGATTTACCGTCGACACCACCGACGCGTATCCGCCAAGCACGCGATCGACGAGCAGCCTGCGGTCGATTCCAAGGGCGACTGCGCGGCGGAGCGCCGGCTCGGACATCAGGTCGTAGGGCGCGGCTCCGCGCGTTGCCACGTGCATGAGCATTACTGCGCCGGGAGGTGAGGTAACAACCCGGATTCCGGGTAGCTTCTGGAGAGATCGCACCATGCCGCGGTTGACGTCGTAGATGCCATCGACCTCCCCCGCCCGAAGCGCGAGCGCGCGGGTGTTGTCGTCCGGATAGAAGCGAAAGGTCAGCCGCTTGATCCGCGCTTTTTGTCCCCAGTAGCCGTCGTATCGCTCGACCGTGATGTGGCTTTTTGGGACGTACTCCACGAACTGGAACGGGCCGGTGCATATCGGCCGAATGGTCGGATCGGTGCCAGTCGCAGTCACGCCGTAGGTGGGATGAGCGAGCTGTTCGGCGAGCCGCAGATTGAGAACGGAAGGTGTAATGTCGATTGTCGTGTCGTCGACAATTCGCACTGAGCTGTCGGACAGAAAGCTGTACTGGGTCCGCAGGCGGACCGATCTGTCCATTGTTTCCTTTACAGCGATGGCCGTTAGAGGGGTGCCGTCGTGGAACGTGACGTCACCGCGCAGCGTCACACGCAGCGTATTGCCTCCGCGGTGCTCCGCTTTCGCCCCCAGTGAGGGCTCGGTGGCGAGCGCCTGGGAAAGTCGGAAGGGGGCTTCGCAGATTGAAGCGTTGAGCGGGTACATCCCCACTCTGCTGCGGTTGAGCTGCAGTCCGTACTCGTCTCCCGCGACGCCGATTACAAGAGCGTCCTTCTGTGTCTCGCCCGCAGTTCCACCTGCACGCCGGTCGCCGCTGCAAGCGAAGACCGCAATCGACGCGCTGACGACGATGCCGGACAGTGTAGGAACGCCATGCGAGGGCACGGGGCAAGATGCGCCGGCGCCCGCCGGCGCGTCCAGAGTGACACAACCGGATTGCCGGGCCGTTTGCTGAGCACTAGACTCCGAATTCCGTTCGAGCTCCACCCACAGACGATCGGAAAGGGAGCGTCAGTATCATCGAGCGCAGAGTGATCGCTGTGGAGGGAACCGTGCAGGGCGTGGGATTTCGTCCCTACGTTCACCGACTCGCTACCGCCCGCAAGCTGGACGGATTCGTTCGCAACGACCCGGGTGGCCTTCTGATAAGCGTTCAGGGAGACTCAGAGGCGCTGGACGATTTCCTGGCCGCTCTCAGATCGAGCCCGCCGCCACTGGCCATGATCCGCGAAATCCGTATCGCGTCCGCTGCCGTCGGTGCGCCCGATGGATTTTTTATCGTTGAGCGGACGGGTGCCATCGACAGCATCGGCGCACTTCCCGACTTCGGTGCGAGCGTGGCGGTCGAGCGGCGAACTTCCGTCCCGTCCGATGCTGCAACGTGCGCCGACTGCCTGCGCGAGCTCTTCGACAAGGAGGACAGGCGGTATTCGTATCCATTCATAAACTGCACCCACTGCGGACCGCGGCTGACGATCGTTGAACGCCTGCCCTACGATCGTCCCAACACTACCATGGCCGCATTTACGATGTGCGAGCTCTGCCAGCTTGAGTACGAAGATCCCGCCGACCGCCGGTTTCATGCTCAGCCAATCGCGTGTCCGGCGTGTGGACCGACGGCCACATTCAGGCGCACGGCTGGTACCGGGGAATCCACCGGCCGCGAAGCGGTGATCGATGCAGCGGCCGCGCTGTGTCGGGGGGAGATCGTCGCCATCAAGGGGCTCGGTGGCTACCACATCGCGTGTGATGCGTTGAACGCCCTCGCGGTGAGCACCCTCCGCGCGCGTAAGCACAGGGAAGCGCGGCCGCTGGCGGTGATGGTTGCGGACGCCGCCGCCGCGCGTGACCTGTGCTTCATAAGCGCCGTGGAGCTGAACCTTCTCGAGTCACGCGAGCGCCCGATCGTGCTTCTGACGCGCAAACCGCAACCCGACCCGGTATCTCGCACTGCGCTCGAACAGGTCGCGCCGCGCAGCACTCGCCTTGGCATCATGCTCCCGTACACGCCGCTGCACTATTTGCTGATGGACGCAGTGGCGGGGCCGCTGGTCATGACGAGCGGAAACCTGTCCGACGAGCCGATCGCGTTCGAGGATCCGGATGCGCGCCACCGCCTTGGACCGCTTGTCGACGCTTTCCTCGGTCACGACCGGCCCATCACCACGCGTTGTGACGACAGCGTAATGCTTGCGGTGCGGGGGGCACCCGCGTTCATCCGCCGGTCGCGCGGCTTTGCCCCGCGTCCGATCGAGACACGAGCCACTTTCCCGTCCGATGTGCTCGCGGTTGGCGGCCAGCTCAAGAACACCTTCTGCCTTGCACGCGATCGCTCGGCCTATGTCTCACACCACATCGGAGACCTCGGCAACGAATCATCGCGTGAAGCTCTCACCCTCGGCATCAGGCACTACTCGGCACTGGTTGGCGTCGAGCCGGAGGTAGTGGCGCACGACCTTCACCCTGACTACGCCTCCACCCGCCTCGCCGCCCACCTCGGGATGAAGCGCAAGGTGGCGGTCCAGCACCACCACGCACATGTCGCGTCATGCATGGCCGAGCACGGACTCGTGGAGAGGGTCATTGGGGTCGTCTTCGATGGAGCCGGCCTCGGAGACGACGGAGCGACCTGGGGCGGAGAATTTCTACTCGTCGATGCCGCTGGATACCGGCGTCTCGGGCATCTCGGGTATGTCCCGCTGCCCGGAGGCGACGCGGCCGCGCGGAAACCCATCAGGATGGCTGTCGCGCACCTGTGGAATGCGTTCGGCGAGGACGCGAGCTCGTTCGATCTCGCGATTGGAAATCGGCTCCCTGCACGCGAGGTGCGCCTGCTCCGGCAGATGCTGGAGAACGGAGTGAACAGTCCTGCCACATCCAGCATTGGTCGGCTGTTCGACGCCGTCGCCGCGCTCGCGGGCGTGCGCGACGTCGCGCAGTTCGAGGGACAGGCCGCGATGGAGCTGGAGGCGGTTGCGGACGCTGGCAGCACGCAGAGCTATGCCACGCATATCGAAGACATGGACTCGATGCTCATTCCCGACCCTGGCTCGCTCATTCGCGCAGTGGTGAGCGACGCCGCGCGTGGTGTGGACGCGTCCGTCATCTCGGCCGCTTTTCATAACGGTGTCGCTCGCATGATCCTCGACACCGTTGTCCGCATCCGGCAGAACACGGGTGTCAACCGCGTGGTCCTGAGCGGTGGCGTGTTCCAGAATGTATTATTGCTCACACGGGCTGCCGCCGGGCTCGAGCTCGCCGGTTTCGAGGTATTCACGCAGCGGCTGGTACCGTGCAACGACGGCGGCCTGTCGCTCGGCCAGGCGTATGTCGTGGCTCTTTCTGACGCGGAGGCGTAGATGTGCCTTGGAATTCCTGGGCGGATAGTCGAATTCGTCGACGAGGCGCATCATATCGCCAAGGCGGAAGTGTCCGGAGTACGCAGGAACATCAACGTCGGACTCGTGCTGCCCGACGGACTGAACATCGGAGACTGGGTGCTCATCCACGTTGGTTTCGCCTTGAGCAAGATCGATGAGGAGGAGGCGCGGCGTACGACCGAATATCTCGTCCAGCTCGATGACCTGTACGTCGACGAGCTCAATCAGATCGCCGAGAGCAGGATCGAGTGACGCAGCTCGCGGGCGCGGAACGCACTGAAAGCGATCTGGCCGTGACAGCTCCCGCTCGCGGAGCTGACCAGGTCGCACGCCAAAGGTTCGATGAAAGCATTGCTGCCACGGAAGCATTTTTCGAATTGGAAGTCGACGGCATATCGGCCGCCGCTCTCGCGATGGCCCGCCGGTTCAAGCGCGGCGGCCGCCTGCTCGTCTTCGGCGAAGGCGCCGATGCAACCGATGCGCAGCACGTGTCCGTGGAATTCGTGCATCCGGTGATTGTTGGAAAGCGGGCATTGCCGGCAATTGCGCTGACCAGCGATCCCCTCGCCCCAACCCGCGGGGGGCGCGCCGGCGGCTTCGCGTCGCAGGTGGATATTCTCGGACGGCCTGTCGACATCGCGCTTGGAATCGGCGCGGCAGGCAGCAGTGCGGTCGGCGACGCGCTCGGCGTGGCGGCGGCGAAGGGAATGCTGACTGTCTCCATCGAGCGGGCCGGCAACACGGAGACAGGGACCAGCGAGGCGAACCATTGCTTTCGGGTCCCGTGCAGCGACCCGCTGATCGCGCAGGAGGTGGGAGAAACGCTCTATCACGTCCTCTGGGAGCTGGTCCATCTCTTTCTCGAGCACGGCGTGGGAGAAACGGACGATCTCCGGTTACGGGTAACGGCGACATGACGGGTGACTGCGCGCCGAACCCGGATGGCTCCTGCTCGATATGCGGCGATGTTGCTCTGCCGGGCTCGGTGATCACCGTGGACGACACGGACAAGACGGCACGCGTGCGTCTCGCTGACGGCACGGCGACGGTCGCATTGGACCTCCTCGACGATGTCGTGCCCGGTGATTCGGTGATGGTTCACCTCGGCTTCGCCATCGAGCGTCTGGAGCGGGCAGGTTGATGCCCGCCAAAGGCCGCGACTTTGGCCGCGAGCTTTACCCGTTTCTTTATCGAAACGGTGCTGACAATGGCTCGGTGGCAAATGCGATCAGCGATGCCCGCGCATCGACGCTGCGGAAGTGTGCCGATGTCGTTGCCTTGAGACGGCAGCTCCGTGATGAATACGCCGGCGAACTCGTTGTAGCCGCCGGGGCGATGGCACAAGCGTTCCGCGCCGGCGGGAAGCTCCTTGCCTTCGGAAACGGCGGCAGCGCAACCGATGCCGGCGACGCGGCCGTCGATTGCCTCGCGCCAGCCGTCGAGCACTGGCGCCCGCTTCCCGCGGTATCTCTTTGTGCCGACATCGGCACGGTGACGGGTGTCGCCAACGACGTTGGATTTGAGAGCGTCTTCTCGCGGCAGGTCATCGCTCTCGGCGAGCGGAACGACATCGCGATGGGATTTACGACCAGTGGAAACTCGCCCAGCGTCGTCGCCGCGCTGCGGGAGGCACGAGGGCGGGGGATGACGACGATCGCGCTCTCGGGGAATGATGGCGGTGCCGTGGCGAAACCAGGCATCGCTGACCATTGCTTCATCGCCCGGCTCGAGTACGTGCCGCGGATTCAGGAAGGACATGCGACGGTATGGCATGCGTTGCTCGAGCTGATCCACATGGCGCTGGGTGACTCCCCGCTCGCGAAACCATCGTGACGATGCAATTCGTGGATGAGTTCCGCGATCCCGCGTCGATTCGTCGCATGAGCGATGAAATCGCCCGCCTCGCGGCGGGGAAGCCGTTCAAGTTCATGGAGGTTTGCGGCGGCCACACCCATTCCATCTACAAGCACGGGCTGCAGGACCTTCTTCCGGAAAACGTCGAGCTCGTGCACGGGCCCGGGTGTCCGGTGTGCGTGATCCCGATGGGACGCATCGACGATGCGATGGCGATTGCCCGGCATCCGGGCGTGATCTTCGCGACGTACGGCGACATGATGCGGGTGCCGAGCTCGAGCGGCAGCCTGATCGACGCAAAGGCCGATGGTGCGGACGTGCGGTTTGTGTATTCACCTCTCGACGCTCTGAAACTTGCACGCGACAACCCGGGCAGGGAGGTCGTGTTCTTTGCCGTTGGCTTCGAAACGACCGCGCCGTCGACGGCTGCGACGTTGCTGCGGGCGAGAGACGAAGGGCTCCGCAACTTCTCGGTTTTCTGCAATCACGTTACGATCGTCCCCGCGATCAAGGCGATACTCGACTCGCCGGGCATGGCACTCGATGGGTTCGTTGGCCCCGGGCATGTCAGCACGATCATCGGCCTCGCGCCCTTTGCTTTTGTCCCGGAACTCTACGGAAAGCCACTGGTTGTCGCAGGCTTCGAGCCGGCTGATGTGCTGCAGGCGATCGTGATGATCCTGCGGCAGATCGAGCGTGGCGCACCGTCCGTTGAGAACCAGTACGCGCGGGTGGTGCGCGCCGACGGGAATCGGAAGGCGCTCGAGATCCTTACTGTGACAATGGAGCTCCGACCGCATTTCGAGTGGAGGGGATTGGGGTTCATTACCGAGAGCGCGCTGCGCCTGCGCCCCGAGTTTGCGAATTGGGATGCGGAAGTCAGATATTCCATCCCCGGCGTGCGTGTTGCCGATCCCAAGGCGTGCCAGTGCGGCGAAGTGCTCAAGGGAGTCATCAAGCCCTGGCAATGCCGCGTATTCGGCACGGCTTGCACGCCCGAAACACCCATCGGCTCGTGCATGGTGTCACCTGAGGGAGCGTGCGCCGCGTACTATAACTATGGCCGCTACTCGCTGATGAGGCAGGGATCGGCGATGACGGCCGCCGCGGCTTCCGCCCCCCCCCAAATCAGCGGCGCAGCGCCCGTGGGGGCGGAGGGATGAATTCGAGGATCGAGAATTCCTTACCATCGCAGCTCGACCGCATCGACCGCGTGCGCACCGCGCGCGAGGCACGCGCGATCCTTCGCGACAAGCACATCACGCTCAGTCACGGCAGCGGAGGAAAGGCGACTCACACGCTGATCGATGCGATGTTCCTGCCCGCCTTTCGTAACGCTGCACTCGACGGGTTCTCCGATGCCGCTGTGCTGCCGCTCCGTGCTCCTTCGTCGAACGGAACGTCTGCTCCCTCTTTCGCGTTCACCACCGACTCTTACGTCGTGAGTCCGCTGTTCTTCAATGGCGGGGATATCGGGAAGCTTGCCGTCAACGGCACCATCAATGACCTCGCCATGTCCGGGGCGCGCCCGCTCTGCCTTTCGCTTGGGCTGATTCTGGAGGAAGGTCTCGACATGGAGATTCTTCGCCGGGTCATTGATTCGGTAGCGGCGAGCGCCGCCGCCGCCGGAGTTCCAATCGTCACCGGCGACACCAAGGTCGTCCCCCGTGGCAAGGCTGATCTGATCTTCATCAATACGAGCGGCGTCGGCGCGGTGCGAGAGGGCATCACTCTCTCGGCGCACACCATCGTACCGGGTGATGTCGTCATCGTCAGCGGCGACATGGGCGATCACGGCCTCGCGGTCATGATGGCGAGAGAGGCGCTCGAGATCGAGACGGACATTTCGTCCGACACGGCGCCGCTTCACACCATGGTCGAGGGAATCCTCGACGCAGCCCCCGGCACGCGCCTGCTCAAGGATCCGACACGCGGCGGACTGGCCACCACCCTGAACGAGATTGCGCGCCGTGCTGGCGTGGGAATCGCGGTAAGCGAAGAGTCGATACCGGTAAAGCGGGAGGTGCGCGGTGCCTGCGAGATTCTCGGTCTCGATCCGCTCCAGATAGCAAACGAGGGTAAGCTCGTCGCAATCGTGCCTGCCGGTGAGGCGGACGCAGCTCTCGCAGCGATAAGGACGCATGAGGCGGGAACGAACGCGGCAATCATCGGAGAGGTCAGTCGCGAGCCGGAAGGATTGGTACTCCTGCGAACGCCAATCGGGGGATCGAGAGTTCTCGACATGCTGGTAGGCGATCCGTTGCCTAGAATCTGTTGAAGTCACGCCGGGTTTTACGGCTGAGTTGGAGTAGGTAGCGAAGTAGTTCGCCGCGTGTAAGTTCCAGTGACAAAGGAGTCAGCAATGGCGACAGCCGTAGAGCAGGACGTCGTTCAGGGGGGCCAGCCGTCGATTCCGGCGACGAGGCCGGAGGCGCGTCCTGAGCGCCTGCCGCTCGGCCCCATCAAGACGGTGCACGTCTTCTGGCTGGCCGGGATGAGCTGCGACGGGTGCACGGTTGCGGTCGCCGGGGCGACGAATCCCGGCATTGAGGGGCTGCTGCTCGGCATCGTCCCGACGATGCCGAAGGTGCTCCTCCACCACACCGTGCTTTCAGTTGAGGCGGGAGAAGCTTTCATCCAGCCATTCAAGGATGCGTGGAAGGGAGAGCTCGAGGATCCCTACGTCATCGTCGCCGAGGGGTCGATCGCCGACGAACGAATTGCGGCGCGCACGGGCGGATATTTTTCCGCCATGGGGACGGAGGTGCTTTCGTCCGGCGGCGCGTCGTGTCCCGTTCCTTCGTCGGAGTGGATTTCCCGCCTTGCTCCGGGCGCGGCAGCGACGATAGCAATCGGAACCTGCGCGACGTGGGGCGGCATCCCCTCCGCTGAAGGCAATCCGACCGGCGCGATGAGCCTGATGGATTTTCTGGGTAAGGATTATCGCAGTGCTTTCGGACTCCCCGTCATCAACATTCCCGGCTGCGCTCCGCAGGGCGACAATTTCACCGAGACGGTGTTCGCGGTGCTGCTGTTTCTACAGGGTCTTGGCCCGCTGCCGCCGTTCGACGAGCTGGGCCGGCCTGCCTGGCTGTTCAACGAGACGGTGCACCGTGGCTGCTCGCGCGCCGGCTATTACGAAGAGGGAATGTTTGCCCACAATTACGGCGACCCCGAGTGCCTCGTGGAGATCGGGTGCTGGGGCCCAGTGGTCAATTGCAACATCGTGCGGCGCGGAGCGATCAACCATGTCGGCGGGTGCATGGAGGCGGGCGGCGTCTGCATCGGGTGCACGATGCCGGGATTTCCCGATAAGTTCTCGCCCTTTTACAAGGCACCGCCAGGCGGCATCATCTCGACGACGATGTCGCGGGGCGTGGGTGCGGTGATCCGCCGGCTGCGGAGAATGAGCAACCAGCACGCGAATCGTGAGGTCCGCTGGGATGTCATGAACGAGGTGCCGAGCGGTTGGGGAAACGTCAAAGGCGCAACGCCGTCGCTCATGCTGATGGAATACTTCTACAAGAAGTGGCAACACTGGGGCGCGAAGGCGCCCGGACGGCCGAAGGGCCAGGAAGCGCGCTTCTGGGGCGGCGACCGGCCGGGTACGTACAGCGACTACATCGACGACAGTACCGCGATGGAGGACACGCATGACAGACACTGATCTCTGGAGTGCCTGGTGGCTCTGGATGGGCGTTGCGGTCGTCGTCGTTCTCATCGCCGCATCGCTCCTGATTACCATCTGGCTCACGGCACGCAGCATTCTGGCGCACGCGATGCGAGCCCACGCGGCGGCGGAGAAAATTCGCGCCAGCACGATGCCCATCTGGGCGCTCGAGACCACCAACGAGGTCGCTGTCGAGCTGCTGAAGACGGTGCAGAGCATCGAGGGCAAGGGCGGTGCGCTGGCCGAAGCGCTCGAGGCTCATGCGGGCGCGGGCGGAGGAATGTCACATGTCTGAGGTGACGCCGGAAACCGTGCAGACTATCTGGACGATCACGCTCGTGGTTTTCACGGCGGTGCTGGTAGTCGTCGCAATTCTTTTAACGCTGATCCTCACCACGGCACGACAAATCACCGGCGGAGTTTCCGCGATCTGGAATGTCGGCCAGCGTATCGCCAACAACACCATTCACATCGCCCTGCTCAAGAAAACGAATCTGGTCGCGGGGCGGATTCTCCAGTCGGCGGTTGGCGTGGTGGGCGCAACGCAGGGAGTGAAGGACCACGCGAAGGATTGTCCGATGTGTCCCAACTGCGTCATCGGACCGGAGTGGGCGCGATGAACAGGATGACGATGCTGGCTTCGTTTTCACTCCTCGCCGCCGCGGCGCTCTTCCTCGCGCTGGTGTTCTTTCTCGTCCGCATCGTGAAGGAGCTGGAAAGAATCGGCGGATCCCGAAAGGACGTGCTCGGCACGCCGGCGAGCTTTCTGTCCAAGATCCGCCTCGGCGTTCGCGCGATCGAGGTCCAGACGGGCTGGCTGGCACCACAGGTGATTCAACTAAATGCCGGGCTCACTGCAATCCGGGATGGGCTGGGGGCGATCGACAATAATCTTGCCGGTGTGATCGCGAACGTTTCCGCGCAGGGGAAGAAATGACTGAGTCCGTGGGAATGTTTCCTGAGGCAGTCTTCAGGATCTGGTGGGCGGGCCTGATCGTCACGCTTGTCGTGTTCGTGCCGCTGGCCGTCTACTATCTCAACCGCACCTTCATGGCCGCGCTGGCGATAAAGCGCCACGCCGCCGACGCACTACTGGCCGCGGCGGGGATCGCCGGAAACACGAAAAACATCGTTGCGCTCGATGCGACGATCGGCGTGGCCGGCCAGATTCTGGGCACCGCCGGTAACGTTGCCGGCAAGCTCGACACGATCGCCAACGTTCTCGCGCAGAGAGCCCGATGAGCATGCTGCTGATTCTTACGCTTGTAACCGTGGCACTGGTGGTGGTCGCTCTTGCCGGCTACCTGATCGGGATCGCCTGGGCGCTGCTCGGCGCGCGGAAGAGCGTTGTCGCGATTGCCGATGGACTGGAGGCTGTTGCCGGACACACCCAGCCGCTTCCGGAAAAGCTGACGACCATCAACGGAGCGCTCACCGCACTGCTGGACGGCCTGAACGCCGCCGATGGGCACCTTGGCCGGGCGGCCACTGTGTTCAAGCTCACCTGATCTCCCGAGACGACAATGTGTTTCAAGAACCTCCCGGTCGAATTTGACGCCAGTGGCAAACCCTTCCTGCGCGACGGGATTCGCGACCCGTATGCGACGGCGACGGCGACGCCACCGGAAGGGCCGAGACAGCTTACATCCGAAAAGATCGAAGAGCTGCTCCGGAAGAACGGACATATCAAGTCGCTCGACTTCGATCCAGTAACACGCGTTGCCGGCGCGCTCGCCTTCCATTCGGTCGCCGACTTCGAGAATAGGAAAATTCTCGAAGCCCGGTCGGTGGCAACGCTCTTTCGCGGCTACGAAGTGATCATGGTCGGCCGTGACCCGCGCGACGCGATTTTTATCACCAGCCGCGCATGCGGCGTTTGCGGAGGCGTGCACTCCACCTGCTCCGCGCTAGCAATCGAGATGGCGATCGGGTGCAATCCGCCGCCTCTCGGAGTGCTGATCAGGAACCTCGCGCTGGCGCTCGAGTTCCTCTACGATCATCCCCTGCACCTGCACCT
>DATLXE010000087.1:0-10154 GCA_035575795.1 Gemmatimonadaceae bacterium | reverse complement strand
GCGCTGGGAGCGAGACGACGAGTGCTACTACCTCGTGAAGATGAACGTGAACATGCAGGTCATTGCCGTCAACGATCTCAGCACGATCCAGGACCCGAAGGGGGAGAAGCCGACGATCTTCGGCGAGGTCTTCCCGTCGGTCTGGTACCAGGAGTTCGACGGTGGGCGGCAGTGGTACACGTCGCTCGGTCACCGCAAAGAAGACTACGCGTCGACAGACTTCCGCCAGCACATCATGGGGGGCATCCGGTCGGTCGTGCGGAACGCGCCGCTCGACTACACGCGGGCCTACGCGATGTCTCCTGCCGACGAACTGAAGAAGCGCTGATCGCGCGCGCCCTCAGCGTCCAGGCCGCGGGACCGGTGTGCCCGTCGCCGCACGCTCGGCTTGTGCCAGCAGCGCGTCGAGCGCGCGCCGGTCCAGGTAACGGCCGTCCGCAATCACGGCGCGGATCCTCGACGTGTTTCGAATATCGGCGATCGGGTCGGCATCGAGGAGCACCATGTCCGCCAGCTTTCCGGGTGCAACCGATCCGAAGCGGGCTGTTTCCCCGAAGTATTTTGCCGGATTCAGCGTGGCGGTTCGCAACGCTTCCAGCGGCGTGAGCCCGGCCTCTACCAGCAGCGCGAGTTCTTCGTGCAGCGCGAACCCGGCGATGATCCACGGTGTCGAGAGGTCGGTCCCGGCCAGCAGCGGGACGTGTGCGGCGCGCATCTCTTTTACGAGTCGAAAGTACCAGGCGTGTTGGCGCCGCCAGTACGCGGCGTCATCTGCACTGAACGAGTCGGCTTCAACCGTCGCCGGCTCCCACGCCGCCCGGTAGGCAGGCGGGACAAAGCGCAGGGCTGCGCGATAACGTGCGGTCCTGTCCCAACGCACCGTGCGCCTGGCTGAGTTGATGAGCGTCGGCACCTGCCACGTGCCGTTGTGAGCAAAACGCCGCAGCATCGCCCCGCACCGAGCGGCGTCATACGTATCCATCGCCCGCCCACGCTGACCCCGCCGTAGCTGCCGCGTCAACTCCGTTCTATCCACAGCTTTGGCGATCAGGGCCGTCCGCGCCGCGCGCAAGGTGTCGGCCTCGGCAGAACAGGCGAGTTCGAGGTTCGCGAGATGCTCAAAGCTTCGGACGCCGGCGTCGGAGGCTTCGACCGCGTCGACCGCGGCCGGCACGTGCCCGACAACCGGCAGACCCCGGAGCTTCGCTTGTTCGAGCACAGCAGAGAACACCTGGGGCACGAGCAACTCATAGACTTTTATGAAGTCGGCACCTTCCGCGGCCAACGAATCGACCAGGCGGCGCGCGTCCTCGGGCGTGCGAACCGCCACCGACGTCGCCAGCCACCGAAGCGGCGGGCCGTCGAGGATAGGCCCGGTCACGACCATGCGTGGGCCGATCACTTCGTGTGTGCGCACGCGTGTGCGCCAGCGAAGAAGCGTCTCGAGGCTCGAGGTAGCCATGTCGCGAATGCCCGTCACCCCGTTGGCGACAAAAAGCGGGAAGGAGACCTCCGGACCCCCTGGCGCGTCGGGATCGACGACGTGGCTGTGCATGTCCCAGAGCCCTGGGATGAGGAACTTGCCCCGGCCGTTGATACGGACGGCGCCTGCTGGCGCACGGACCCGGGAGGACGGACCTGCCGCGGCGACTCGCTGACCCAGGACGATCACCGTCTGATCGCGCAGCAACCGCCCGGACGCGACGTCGACGACAGTGACGTGCTGAACGGCCAGGGGCCGTGAAGCGTCCTGAGCGTTAGCCCGCGACAGGTCAGAGGTCTGAGCATCGGCGGTGAACGCAGTGAGCGCTGCGCACAACCCAATGCCGAAGCAGATGAATGGCAATTGACGTCTTCCTGTCTTGAAGGGCCAGACGGACGACGCGCCGACGCACCCGTCAGTGTTTGACACGTTCCAGCATCCAGATGTCCGAGTGGGGGTGTAGATAGGCGAACGCCGCCCGCTTGCCGTCTGGCGATATCCTGAGTGACCGGACGGTATCACGGTGGCCAATCGGTTCCGGCGACACCGTCGCCGGGCCGAGTTCCGCAAGCTGTTGGATCTGACTGTCTTTCGGATCCAGCGTGACCAACTCCAGACGGCGCTGATCGGTTTCGCGAATCGCGAAGATGCGCGAGCCGTCGGGCGCCCAGTCGTACGACAACAACCGCTCGGTCGACAGAACACGGGGTTCTGTGCCGTCCTCGTTGATCACGGTCAAGCCACTGCGCGCCCGGTACAAAATTTTCCCTCGGGACCACCGCGTGTCTCCCGATGCGTCGTTCCGAACCAAAATGGGGGCGGCGCCGCTACCGACGCGCACTTTCTTGAGGCTGCCTCGCGAAACGAAAACAATCCAGTTTCCATCAGGCGACCACGAAGCCGAATCCTGGCGGGGAGCGGACGGGTCCAGGCGCACCGGCTTGCCGCCAGCAAGCGGTGAGACAAAAAGATGCATGCCAGACGGGCTGACTCGCTGATAGGCGATCGCCCGGCCGTTGGGCGCGACCGCAGGCTGAACCAGGAGCCGAGTGGGTTCGTCCGGGAAGTCATCCGGTGTCACGACGGGTCGATTCCAGCCCTCCCGCAAACTTCTCATCCAGATTTCGGATCGGCCTGATCGCGTCGTGGAATAGGCGATTTGCTCGCCGGATGGCAGCCAGTTGGGCCACCCATCGTAGAGCGCGCCTGTCACCAGCGGCGTCACCGCTAGCGAGTTCAGATCAATCTCGAGCACGTCCCAGTTCAATGCGGCCGCTGCATACGCGATTCTGTCTCCCTTGGGATCAACGGAGGGGGCAGTCTGGAGCAGCTCCGAATGCGCGAGGGGGATGAGGTGCGGCGAAGCGAGATCCGCCAGCCACAGACTCGAAGAGCCGACCTCAGAGACAAACTGGAGAACGACATGGCGGCCATCCGGCATCCAGTCGAACCAGGTCACCCCGGATGCTTCAGTTGGCGGGATATAGACAATTACCTCGGTAGGAAATCGGCTTACCGAGAGCGGGTAGTCGGCCAGCCACAATTCACTCTTTCCTGAGCCGCCGCCCAGGCCGATCTTCCGCCCGTCTGGAGAAAACTTGATGGTCCGCGTCGCAAAGCCCGGGGGCATCTGTGGGCCGCGGATCGGGTTCGCACCATCAGACGACGCGGTCCAGAGCGCCCCACCCTTTTCATCCCATTTCAGCAGAACGAGCGTCGTGCCGTCCGGTGAAATCGTTGCCGCGCTGACACGCTCTACCAAACGTTGCGGTTCTCCACCCGCCGCGCCGACCGTCCACAACGAATTTTGGAGGAAAAAGTAAATTCTCTCGCCAGACGGATGCCAAAAAGGGAATAGAGCATCGCGCGTGAGCGTTGTCAGCTGCGCGGGGGAACCGCCGCGCTGGTCAGGACGGCGCGTGAAGATCTGGTAGTAGCCTCCCGCTTCAGCGGAATACGCGAGAATCTTGCCGTCCGGCGACCATGCGGGCGTGGTTTCGGCGGCGGTTTCCACGGCGAGCGGGACGGTACGGTACACGGCAGGTGCTGGGGTCGTCCAGGCTCGGGCACGCCACCCGATCAAGCTCGCGAGAACCAGGGCCCCGAGGCACCCGGCGATAGCCAAGGTCCGCAGCGTCCTGATTCGCCGCGTGGGCGGCGGGCTTGCTTCCGACACACTCGCGGCAGAGGGGCTCGATCCGCTCGACAGCGTCTGCAGCGCGAAGGCAAGATCCTGCGCCGACTGGAATCGTTCTCCCGGACGTTTTTCGAGGCAGTGCCGGACGATCCGGTCGAGCGCGGGCGGGAGTTTGTTGTGGAGGGAGGGGAGTTCCGGCGGATCCTCATTCAGAATCGCGCTCATCGTGTCGGCGGCAGAGACCCCGGAAAAGGGCCTGGTGCCGGTCAACATCTCGAACAGGACGACACCGACGCTGAAGATGTCGGACCGTTCGTCGACGCTCTGGCCCCGCACCTGTTCGGGCGACATGTAGCCGACCGTCCCGAGCACGGTGCCCGGGTCCGTCGAGTTGTGCAGGCGAGTCGCGCCGCTTGACCCGGCATCCTCGCCAAGCTTGGCGAGGCCGAAGTCGAGGATCTTCACATGGCCGTCGGCAAGCAGAAAGACGTTGTCAGGCTTCAGATCGCGATGGATGACCTGCTTCTCGTGCGCCGCTGCGAGGCCTCGGGCCATCTGCGCCGCGTAGTCGATGGCGCTTCGGACAGGGAGCGCGCCGCCCCTGAGACGCTCGCCGAGCGTCTCTCCCTCGAGCAGCTCGGTGACGACGTAGAGGTGATCGGCGTGGGTGCCGGTGTCGAAGACGGCAAGGACGTTGGGATGCGACAGCGCCGCGATGGCCCGCGCCTCGCGCTCGAACCGGGTGCGTCGTCCCGGATCGGCCGCCACACTCGTCGGGAGGACCTTGATCGCCACATCGCGGTCCAACCGCGTATCGCGCGCTCTGTAGACTTCCCCCATGCCGCCGGCGCCGAGCGGAGACAGGACCTCATACGGTCCGAGGCGGGTTCCTGTGGGCAGGGGCATGCGATGGGGAGGATTCTAGACCAGGCGAGCCCGGGTACCTACTTGCGCAGCTCGGCCAGCGGCACCGCGGCGCCGCCACGCTCCTTGCTCAACTGCGCCGCGGTCATGAACTCGAACACTTCCAGCGTCTGCGCGACATCCACGGGGGACTGCCCCGTGTGAAAGAACTCCGCGATCGCGAGTGCGAGCGCGTCGTAACCGGCGGTGCCAGATATCGCAGCCTCTCCTGTCTCCCCGGTCACGGTGAGCAGCGGATGTGCCGGATCCGCCCTGGGGGTCCCTCGATACACACCCACGCGGCCGTCCTTCCACGTGCACGTGCTGATGTCGGCATCACCGTCGGTCGTGCGCGTCACGCTCGTGCAACCGGTGCCCATGACGGTGTAGAGCGCCTCGACCCCATGAATGCCGTAGAAGAACAGGTCGGGATGAAACGCCAGCGGGTTCAGCACGTAGCTCGCTTGAACTCTCGTGATCTTCCCGACTCCCGCGCTGTCGCGCAGTCTCGGGATGTCGGGATGAAAGCGGGTGGACGACGTGCTGAAGAAGGGCGTTCGCATGTCCCTGGACAACTGCACGATCCGCCGCGCGTCGTCCAGGCTGGCGGCCAGCGGCTTGTCGATGAAGACGCGTTTCCCGGCCTTGAGAACAGGCGCGACCTGCGCCAGATGCGTCCGTCCGTCGACGCTTTCCAGCAGCACGACGTCCACCTTCGACAGCAGCGCATCGATACTGTCAACCAGCTCGACGCCGTAGTCGTCCCGAATCGTCCTGGCGAAGCCTTCGAGACGGCTAGCACTCTGGGGCAGATCAGGACTACCGCCTTTGAACGCCGCCACGACGTTGATCTTCCATTCAGGACGTGATTGAAAGATCTTTGTCAAGGCCGGCACATGGGAGGTGTCAGTTCCGATGATACCGGCGCGAAGTTGTTTGACTGCCCACTCTGGAGATTTGACGGGTGGCTGTTGCGCGGCCGTCTGCAGAGAGACCAGCACCGTCAGGAAGAGCACCACCGCAGGCCTCGTCGTCGTGACGCCTGCGTTCACCGTTTCACATCCGCTGTCCAGTTCAGGACGATCGTGATCGGCGTCGGCGAGGTGTCACTGGGGGTGTTGACGAGAAAGCGCTCCCCCCTGCTGGCAACGGCATAGCGGTTGGCGCTCGAAAAATTGTCGATCCCCATCTTGAAGAGCGGGTGAGGGACACCGTGCTGGAAGGCGGCACCAGCTTTGACTCCCACCGCCATGAGCGTTCTGTCAGGGGCGACGTAAAAGAGTTCCGCTCCGTCATGCCGCCATTTTGGCTGCGCGCCACCGGCGCTCGAGACTTGCCATTTCCCGCCAGACAGCGGGAAGCTCCGGACGTAGACTTCAAAATTGCCCGACTCGTTCGAGGCGTAGGCGACCCAGCGCCCGTCGGGCGAGAAGTCTCCCTGGGTTTCATCGGCTTCGGTCTGCAGGAACGCCACTGGTTGCCGGTCCCCCGACAGCGGCAGCACCCAGAGGTCGTACCTCGTTTTCGACGTGAACGTCTTGTACAAAATGAATCGCCCGTCCGGCGACCAATCCTGTGGATCGTCGGTGCCGTCGGTTCCGAAGAGCCGCGTTTCGTCGCTCGCGCCGCTGATCGGTTTTCGGTATATGTCCGTCGGGCCGTTGTCAGGCTCCAGACTGAAGACCAGTTCGGTGTTGTCAGGGGACCACACGGGCTCGCTTTCGCCCCACGGCGTAAAGGTGAACCGCGCGGGGGTTCCCGTCGCCAGGTCCACCAGCCACAGGTCCGCCGGTTGTGATGAGCCGCGACGATCCACGGCGACTCGCTTCTCGTCAGGTGAAAGAACAATCTGCCGGTAGGGCCCGGCTGGGCCGAGCGAACCCAGTCGTTTGCCGCTTCGGTCGAACCACAGAAGATCACTGTTCCCGGCACGACTGCTCAGGTGTGCCAGCACTCCCGTCGCCGACACGGAGAACTGGCTGCGCGCCTGGTTCCTCACCAGGCCCACGTTCTCGGCTATGGAAAACGTCTCGCCCGAGAGTACCCCGTTGGCCTCATCAAAGGCTCGGGCCATCAACGTCTGCTCACGCGCAAAGATGAGATAGCCCGGTGCGGTGTATGCGGCGCCGCTCACGGCGCCCTTCAGGAGCACCTTGCTGTCTTCATTTGAATCCAACGATCCAATGGCGATCGCGGAGTCCTCCTGTTGACGGCTGCGGCGGAAGTAAATGAAGTGACGGCCATCGGGCAGGAAGTGCGGCCAGCGGTGAGAGTTTTCCTGGCGTGCCTGATCGAGCGTCGTGAGTGGTGTCGCCTCGCCGCCTGGCGACAGGCGGACGAGTCCGCTCGCATCTGTCGGCGTAAAGATGATCGTCCCATCGCGGTTCCACGTACCGCCGCGACCGTTGGATGCGTCGTACAGCGCTACCGCGCCCCCGCCCGTGGCCTCGATTTTCTTGAGCTTGGCGTCAGCGAAGAATCCGATAAGTCGGGAGTTCGGTGCCCAGAAAGGGAAGAGGCCCCCTCTGTCCCGGCCAGCGGCTGGGCGTCCAGTGAGCCGAGGGGACGCACCCAGAGGCGTCTTTTTCCTGAATTGTCAGGGGCTGTAAATGCCAGGTACCGGCCGTCTGGCGAGAGCGCCATCGAATCGATCGCGGACCCTTCCGGCGGGAGGATCGAGAGTCGAACGGCATCCATCTCGTCGTGTGCCTGGCCGACATACATCCGATACGCAGCGGCCAGGGCCAGCGCCGCGAGCAGCAGCGCGGCACCGGCAACAGCCCATGGCGCCTGGGCTCGCAGCCTCGACGTCCGCGAAAACGAAGCCCCCACCGGCGTCTGACCGGAAGGGATGGAGCCCGAGGGTGCCTCCAGCGCGAAAGCCAGGTCGCGCGCCGACTGAAACCGCTGTTCCGGATTTTTCTCCAGGCAGTGCGTCACGATCCGCTCCAGTGCGGGGCTGACGGGCGCACCGGTCGTGGGGAGGTCGGGGGGATCTTCCTTGAGGATCGCGTTGAGTGTCTCAACGGCCGTGTCGCCGACGAAGGCCCGTCTGCCCGCCAGCATCTCGTAGAGCACCGTCCCGAATGAAAAAATATCCGAGCGGTGATCCACACGCTGACCACGCACCTGTTCCGGTGACATGTACCCGGCCGTCCCGATAGCCATTCCGGGATCCGTCCCCGCGAGGCGAGTGGCCGGCTCGGTCTGACCTTCGCCCTCGTTCCCCGGTTCGATCAACTTGGCGATGCCGAAGTCGAGAATTTTCACCCGCCCGTCGGCCGTGACGAAAAGGTTCTCCGGCTTGAGGTCACGGTGGACGATCCCACGCTCGTGCGCAGCGGCCAGCCCGTGCGCGATCTGCAGGGCGTAGTCGACCGCCTTCCGAGGCGGGAGGGCGATCCCCCCCATCAACTCGTGGAGGGTTTCTCCCTCGAGCAGCTCCGAAACGACGTAGGGGTAGCCGTCGTGTGCGTCGACATCGTAGATGGCGAGGATGTTGGGATGGTTGAGCGCACCGGCGGCTTGCGCCTCCTGCTCGAACCTGCGGAGCCTTTCCTCGTCCGCTGAGAAAGCCGACGGCAACACTTTGATGGCCACGTCCCGGTTGATCTTCGGGTCACGTGCGCGGTAGACCTCGCCCATCCCTCCCGCGCCAAGCTGCGAGAGGATTTCATAGCGGCCGAGACGAGTGTTCAAGGGTAGAGGCATCAGCAAAAGTAACGTAGCGGCTATTCAGATGCTTCGCGACTCTATTACAGGGCGATCAAATATGAAACACGACCGGAGTGAGAAGGCCTCCGTGCTAATCTCCGACGTTCGAAATGTTTCCTCCGCTGGAGAAAGACCGTGCTGATCTTCTTCGACGACGCGACGTGCTCCTGATGATGCCTGCGGCGTTGTTGACTCCTCTGCGCACACGCACACAAGCCAAGTCGTTGGACTGGCCGGCATTCCGCGGCCACGGCGCGTCAGGCGTACAGGATGGGGTCCCCTTGCCCACGAACTGGAACGCAGACCCTTCGGCAGGTCCGGTGAAGGGCATTCGATGGAAAACGCCGGTCCCCGGGCTCGGGCATTCGAGCCCGATCGTCTGGAGCCACCGCGTCTTTGTGGCTACCGCGATACGCGACGGTGACGAGGCGCCTCTGCGGCTCGGTCTGTTCGGTGACTCCGACGGAGCAGACGACGGCGGCGCGCAGCGGTGGGCGATCTACTGCCTGGACAAGAAGAACGGCGGCGTCCTGTGGGAGACGACGGTCAAATCGGCGCGTCCCCGTGCAGGTCGTCATGTGAAAGCCACCCACGCGAATACCACGCTGGCAACTGACGGCACCTCCCTCGTCTCGTTCTTCGGCTCCGAAGGCGTGCACTGTCATACGCTCGGCGGAGCGCACGTCTGGAGCCGCGACCTCGGCGTGATGGACGTCAGCAAGTACGGAATCGGCTGGGGCTTCGGTGCGTCACCGGTGATCTTCAAGGACCGTATTTATCTCCAGTGCGATGCGCCTGCTGATCGTATGTCATAGCGCTGAGCCTCGCAGACGGCAAGGAAGTGTGGCGTGCCGCTCGAAAAAATGTATGCGAGCGCAGCTGGTCGACACCGTTCGTGTACGACGACGGAAAACGGGTGCAGGTGGTGGCCAACGGCTGGCCGTTCATCGCGAGCTACGACGCCGCGACAGGAAAGGAACTGTGGCGTCTTCGTAGCGGCGGCGATAATCCAATCCCGACGCCGTTTGCATCCAATGGCATCATTTACATCGCCAACGGCCACGGGAACGCGCCGGTGTTTGCCGTGAAACCTGGGGCGGCGGGGGACATTTCGTTGAAAGACGGCGCGACATCGAATGCCGACGTGCTCTGGAGCGATGGACAGAACGGCGCATACCTCCAGACGCCGGTGGTCTACCGGGGATTGCTGTACAGCGGCACCAACGCGGGGGTGCTGAAGTGCTATGACGCAAATACTGGCACGCGGCACTACCAGCAGCGTCTCACGCAGGAATCCGCCGCGTTCACTGCCTCGCCGGTCGCCGGGGACGGCAAGATCTACTGCACAGGAGAAGAAGGGGACGTCATCGTCGCGCGCGCAGGTCCCACCTTCGAAGTGGTCGCGCGCAACCGTCTTGGTGCACCCTGCCTGGCCACGCCAGCCATTTCCGAGGGCGCATTGTTCTTCCGGACGCGCTCACACGTCCTGGCTGTGACGGGATAGCCCTCGGCGCTACGATCTACTTCTTTGCCCGGGGATCATCCGCCGGGTTCACATAGGTGATCGTCCACGGACCCTGTCCGTGCAGCTGCAGTGTGGTGGGTCCTTCGGTGAACGCGAAGTGCCGCATCCCGGCGGGCCAGTAGCCGAACGTTCCGGCCGGCATCTTCTTCGCCGTCGCGGGATCGAGCTTCTCTCCCATCCCCACATTGAAAGTCTCCGAGATCACGGTGACGTGCTCCACGCCGGTGTGGAAGTGGGCGGGCACGCGGAAGCCGTCCGGCAGTTGGAGCCGCATCGTGAACGCCCCCTCCTTCGCTGGATCCCCTTCGAGGACGGCGAATTTCGCGCCGGCTGGCAGCGAGCCGGGGCCGTCTTTCCATTCCATGTCCGACGCCGGATAGACGTGCATCGTG
>DATLXE010000086.1:0-2843 GCA_035575795.1 Gemmatimonadaceae bacterium | reverse complement strand
CGCGACGTCCAGCGCGTCCTGTGATCCGGACACTGCGAGCAGATCGCCGGCAGCGACCACTTCGCGACCGAGCGGGGTTGGTATCTGCTCGTTACCTCTCCTGATCGCCAGCACCGTTGCGCCGGTAGCGCCGCGCAGGTTGAGCTCAGCGAGGCTCCTGCCCACCGCGATGCTGTCGTTCGAAACGCGCACGGCTACCGGCTCGCCGAGGCCGGGCAGAATGTGATTCACATCGTGGAGGAGGGTTTCATCTCCGTCAGTCGATGCCATCTGCTGGGCCAATGCCGACGCGATGATCTGCGCACCCGCCTTGGCGTGACCCTCGAGGTTCGCCGCGTCGCGCCACACCGCGACGACCAGCAGGATCATCATCAATGCAAAAATCGCGAGTCCGCGCAGCGGAGGCAGGAACGGCTGCGTGATTGCCAGCACGGGAATGCCAACGGTTACTATCACTGCCACCTGAACGGCGATCATCATGGCTCGCCGCGGCGCATCGGCGGGATCCACCTTGCCAGGCTGCGGCGTGGCAAAGACACGGCTGGCGAGTATCGCGCCGAGCGTCCTGCCGCTGCGCAGCATTCCATAGAGAAGCGGCGTCGCGACGGTCGCCGCTCCGAGCAGCACGATGGTCTGCGCCAGGTCGGGCTCCATTCCGGTCGCGCTGTTCATCAGCCGTTTGAGCGGCTCCATCTCCACCGCCGCACCGATGAGGATGGCGACGAGGAGAACCGCGTCCAGAATGATGAAGCGAACGACGCGCGTGGTCGCGGGTCTCGTTGCCGGCGTGTCGGGTGCGCTCTTCACCCGCTCGATCCACGAGCCATATAGTGCGGCGAAGGTCTGCAGCGGAGCGGGGAGCCAGCGGTCGATCGAGGCCGACGCGCGAATTGAAAGGCCGATGAGCAGTGGCGTCGTCAGCGTCGTTATCGCCGACACCGCGATTGCGACGGGGTAGAGAAACGATCGCGTCGCGCCCGCGGCG
Organism: Gemmatimonadaceae bacterium; assembly: GCA_035575795.1. GTDB lineage: Bacteria > Gemmatimonadota > Gemmatimonadetes > Gemmatimonadales > Gemmatimonadaceae > UBA4720. Next base: position 1,858 of record DATLXE010000086.1, on the reverse strand, counting down.
ACACCAACCGTGGCGATGATGAACGAAAATTCACCGATCTGCGCGAGCGTCATTCCCGCCCTGATCGAGTTTCTCCGCCCGTGGCCAGCAAGGAATGCGCTGATGGTGACGAACGTGATTTTCCCGAACAGCACAGCGACCGTCAGCACCAGTACCGCGACCCAGTGTTCCGCGACGAGGCGAGGGTCGATCATCATTCCGACCGATACGAAAAAGATCGCCGCGAACACATCCCTGACTGGTTCGACCAGCACGGTGATGTCGCGCTCATGCCCCGACTCTCCGACAAGAGAACCGGCGATGAAGGCGCCGAGCGCGACGGAATAACCGAAGTAAAGCGCGAGGAGTGCCGCCGCGAAGCAGATACCGATGCTCGTGATCAGCAGCGTCTCTTTCTGTTCCAGCCGGTACACCATGCGGATGATCCGCGGAACCAGAAACAGCCCGACGCCGATGAGTCCGACAAGGAACGCGCCGAGACGAAGCGCGGTCTGTCCCAGCTCCACCGGCGAGAGCGGACCCGATGCGGAAATCGTCGTGAGGATCGTCAGCAGGAAGATCGCGATCAGGTCCTCGATGATCAGCACACCGAAGATGAGTTCGGTGACCCTTCCGCCGACTCGGCGCTCCTCGAGCGCTTTCACGATGATGGTGGTGCTGGAGATGGCGATGATGGCGCCGGCATAGACACTTTCGATCTGTGTCCATCCCATCAGCTGTCCGGCGATGTATCCGAGCGAGACCATCGCGCTGCTCTCCACGACCGCGACGGCGCCGGCAGACTGGCTCACCTGCATCAGCTTCCGGAAGGAAAAGCCGAGGCCGAGCGAGAACATGAGCAGGATGACACCCAGCTCGGAAAGGGTGCGCACGGTTTGCGGGTCGGCTACGAGCGGGATCGGCAGGTAGGGCCCGATGATCAGGCCCGCGATCAGGTATCCGAACACGACGGGCTGGTTCAGCCGCTGGAAAACGATCGTCGCAACCGCGGCGACGCAGAGGACGATCGCCAGATTCTGAAGGAACGCGTGCGGGTCGCTCATCTACCTGCTAAGTAAACGCCGAAAACGAAAAAGGCCACCCGAAGGCGGCCTTTTCCTGCGCCGACGAATGAGGTTACTCGTCGTCCTCCTCGTTCTGGAAAGTCAGCGCATCTGCTTCACGAACGCGGTCGAGCATGCTGCTCACCGGCACGCCGACGCCACGGTCGTTCAGCGCGGCCTCGTTGTTGGAGCCCCGCTGAAACCAGCTCCCGACATCGGGAGTTGCATTGGTCCCACCTGTCCCACCCGCCTCTTCATCAGGGGCGGTATCCATACGAAACACGTCCATTCGCCCTCCGGCAGTTGAACCGTCATTGCCATTATTACGGTGCCCCGAAACTAAAGTTTCGTGCGCCGTGGAAGTTAAACTGTGCAACATCTCACTCCTATAGTTGGACGAGCATCGAGCGGCGTTGTTACTGGATTGTAGCCGGCGTTACTCGATGGAACGCGGGTCGATTCCGCGGGTGGCAAAGATGCGGGCGACGGCCTCGCCGATCTTGTTGTTTGGCGTGCTGGCACCGGCAGTCACGCCAACGCGTTTCGGCATCTCCCCCGCCAGCCAGGCAGCGGTGTCCGTTTCTTCTTTCGCACCCAGCGGACGGTGCCGGATCACTCCGGATTCGGGCTGAATTCCCTCCGCGTCCTCGACGTGAAAGGTCCGAACGGTCTCGGAACAGAGGGCGGCGAGCGAGATGGTGTTGCTGGAGTTGTAGCCGCCGATCACGACCATCACGTCAAGCGGCTCGCGCAGGAGCTCGACGACCGCGTCCTGCCGCTCCTGAGTGGCGCTGCAGATGGTGTCGAAGGTGCGG
>DATLXE010000085.1:0-2407 GCA_035575795.1 Gemmatimonadaceae bacterium | reverse complement strand
AGATAGCGCGCATGGATCGAAGGCTGGGATATCGTCTGCCCACTCCCGATCGGCAGGGCCGAGTCCTCATAGGCGCGGTGCCTGACTCCCGTAGGAACGAAGAGGTGGCGCGGCGTTGCGTCGATTGCGTTGAGCACGGCGAGATCGCGGATGCCCACCTGCTGCAGCGTCTCGACCAGTCGCCGGCGCGGACCCCTTAACTCGTGCTCTACAGTTGCTGCCACCAGGTCTCCTGCGCGGCGAGCATCGCGTGATGCGTGAGGTCGAGATGCAGCGGAGTCACCGAAATGTAGCCTTCCTGCACAGCGCGGAAATCCGAGTCTCCTTCGCCGGACCAGGCGATCGATCCGCCGCCGATCCAGTAGATCTGCCTGCCCCACGGGTCCTGCATCGGCTTGAGCGAATCAGAGTACACCCTGCGCCCGAGCCGGGTGAGCTTCACGCCCTTGATGTTTCCGCCGCCAAGCGGGGGAAGGTTGATGTTGAGAAGTGTGTGGTCCGGGAACGAAGGGAGCTGGATCACGTGACGAAGCAGATTTCGCAGCGGCTCGATGTGGTCGCTGAGCATGCTGACGTCCGCCCGAAGGTCGCCGCCGGCGAACGAGATCGCGATGGATGGGATACCGAGTGACAGTCCCTCCATCGCCGCGGCCACGGTTCCCGAATAGAGCACATCCTCGCCCATGTTCTGCCCGTGGTTGATTCCGCTGAGAACCCAATCCGGGCGCTCGGGCATCAATGCTTCCACAGCGAGCATCACGCAGTCGGTGGGAGTTCCGTCTACCTGAAAACGGCGGTCTCCACGCTCGATCGGGCGTACGGGATGGTGCAGCGTGAGCGAATGGCTCGTCGCACTTTGCTCGCGGTCCGGGGCAACGATGGTGATCTCGCCAAGCGGCTCCGCAGCCTTAACGAGACATTCGAGGCCGTGGGCGAGAATCCCGTCGTCGTTGGTGCACAGCAGCCTCAACGGTTGAAGATCCCGGCCTTGTGACGCCACAGCACCTTGATCACCAGCCAGGCATCGCTGAACTCGTTGAAATAGCTTGGCGATCCGTAGATCGTGGAGATCGGCACGTTCACCGACGTGAAGCCCTTTCGTGCCGCAAGGATGATGAAATCGGTCTCGAACTCGTACCGGTCACCCTTCGCGTCCACCTTCCTCAGCACCTCGGCCTTGAATGCGCGGTATCCGGACTGGCTGTCGCGAACCCTGCCGCCGGAAACGGCCCGCGTTGCCGCGGAGGAAATGATGTTCGCGATGCGGCGGTGCTTCGGAACCGCCTCGCCGGCAAAGTCGCGCGTCCCGATCACGATGTCGGCGCGGTCGAGTGCGTTCACGATTGAGGGCGCGAACGCCGCATCGTGCTGCCCGTCGGAATCGATGGTGAGCACGGCGGCAGCGCCCTTCTCCAGGGCCGCGGCGAATCCGGCGCGGAGCGCCATGCCCTTGCCCTTGTTTTTCTCAAACACAATGGTCTGATCGCACACCTTCTTGATCAGCGGGCGCGATCCGTCGGTGGAGCCGTCGTCCACGCCGATGATGAAGGCTTTTGGCAGATGCGCGCGCAGGTCCTTCACGACCTTTTCCAGCGAAGGCCCGGCGTTGTAGCAAGGCAGGATGACAACAAGTGGCTCGATCAACTTTCACTCCCCTTTTTTTCGGTCTCACCGTCGAGAATCGCAAGTATGGACCGTAGATCGGTCTCCATCGACTCGACTGTCTGCGAATCCAGTGCCGCCCGCGCCACCGTCCTCAGCTCTCCGCTCTTACGGTATTCGTCGATCTTCTGGCGGGCGCCATCGATCGTGTACTTCTCGGTGTAAAGCAGCTGCTTCACGAGCATAATCAGCTCGATCTCGCGGCGCTGATAAACGCGGTTCCCGGAGCGATTCTTCGCCGGGTGCAGAAACTTGAACTGACTTTCCCAGTAGCGCAGCACATGCGGCTTGAGGTCGGTGAGTGTGCAGACGTCTCCAATCGAGAAGAACTCCTGCACCGGTTCCTTTCCTTTCATCCATCGATCTCCGAACGAAGCTCTCTCGACATCAGTGCGGCGATTGCGCCGCGGGCCGGTTGCCCGTCGAAGCGTACGCGATTAACAGTGTCAACTATCGGCATCTCCACGCCATGCCGCGCCGCCAGCTCACGCGCGCTTCGCGCGGTCACCACGCCTTCGGCGACGGTCTCCTTGTCCCTCAGTACATCGTCGAGTGACCGTCCCTTGCCCAGCTCGACGCCAACGGCGCGGTTCCGGCTAAGCGAGCCCGTGCAAGTGAGGACGAGATCGCCGAGCCCGGCGAGTCCGGCGAAAGTTGCGGGATCGGCGCCGAGTGCGACACCCAGACGCGTCATCTCGGCGAGCCCGCGCGTGATGAGGGCTGCCCGCGCATTGAAGCCAAGCCC
>DATLXE010000084.1:0-1780 GCA_035575795.1 Gemmatimonadaceae bacterium | reverse complement strand
GTATTTCCATCTCCCGTTCAAGTCGACCGCGCCAGACACCGCCGTCGTGGACCGGTTCCTGACCGTTGTCAGCGAGCCGAAGAACCAGCCCGTGTTCATCCATTGCGCGTCGGCGAACCGCGTCGCGGCGCTGTGGCTGATTAAGCGTGTCAGGGTCGATAAGTGGAAGGTGGAGACCGCGATGGAGGAGGCAAAGGCGATAGGGCTGACGAGTGAGCCACTGCGCACGTTCGCGCTGGATTACCTCGCCCGCAAGTAATCGTTGACCTCGTCGAGGACGTCCGCCAGCTCCGCGCGATGCCGGCGCAAGCGCGTCCGCGTGTTGGCATGTGCTCCGCGCAGCGCGAGCCAGGAGCGCGCCGTCCGCAGTGCGGACGCTTCACGCTCGATCGCAAATAGCCCCGCCGCGGCGAGTACTGGCAGGACCGCCGCGGTCAGCCATCCCGCCGGGCCTCCGAAAAAGCGGCCGGCCATGACGGCCAGTGCCGCAATCCACGCCGCGTACAACGCAGCGCCCCCCAGCACTTTGGCCGTGGCTGTGACGTCGGTCTCTTTCTGCAGGCGGGCTGAGGCCGCCGTCAGCCCGTAGGGCACGGTGAAGACGACGATCGCCACTGCCGCGACCGGCACCAGCACGATCGCGACCGGGAGCTCACGCGCGGTGAAGCGGACCGCATCGGCAAGGGACGTATTCCAGTCGAGCGAGGAATCGCCCAGGCCAAAACGCCGCAGGCGCTGATCGTAGCGGCGGAGCTGCAGCAGTGATGCTGCATACCACTCGGGTCGATCCTGCCGCAGCCGGTTCAGCCCCGCCGCGATCGTCCGGCGCCGCTCGACGACCGACTGTGCATCCGCGCCGGTCCCGCGCTCCGACGCATACAACTGGTCGATTAGTATGACCAGATCCCCGTCCGCTTCAGGATCCGCTTCGACGATGAGTTGTCGCATGCGGACCGCGACTTCTTCGGTCAGCGCCTGCACGGAGGCACCAGCCGTCACGGGAAACGGCCTGCCGTAGACGACTGTCATGCGCGAGCGAAATACCGTCTTACGATCCGGATTGATTCCGACCGGGACGATCTGCACGGCCGTGCCCCGTGCTGCCGCCGACATCGCCATGCGTGCGGCCCCGGTTCGCAGCGGCTCCAACCGGCCACTGGAGTGGCTGATACCCTCGGGAAAGACGCAGATCGCATCCCCGCGGCCGAGCGCCTCGTCGACGGCCGCGAACATCTCCGCGTTCCGCGACGCATCGCCACCTTCATCCTGCTTGCGGAAGACCGGAATGGCGCCGGCTGCGCGGACGAGCGGACCGAACAGGCCGGTGAAGAGCGTCGACTTCGCAAGGAACCTGACGTCGCGTCCAGCCGTTGCCCAGACGAGGGCCGGGTCGAGCAACGCGTTTGGATGGTTGGGAAGCAGGATGAGCGGACCGGATGGCGGGGGACTCCCCGCGCGATCCACCCGGTAGAACACGCGAACGGCCGCCAGCGCGAGAAGGCGGACGACCCCCTCACGCACGGAACGCGGCTTCGCCGGCGCGGGCCTGCCGGCGCCCGGCCTCCACGTCCACACGCGTGAGCAACAGCGCGCCCACGATGAAGAAGATCACGACCGCGAGGATGGCGTTGCGGCTGTTTCCCCAGTAGGCGGCGACCCAGCCGAAGACGAGCGGGCCGAGGATCCCGGCATACCGCTCGAACACACTGAAGAACGCGAAGAACTCCGAGGACTTCTGCTTCGGGATCATGCTGGCAAACATCGACCGGCTGAGCGCCTG